>CAYLTU010000477.1:0-3093 GCA_964386465.1 uncultured Rhodospirillaceae bacterium | reverse complement strand
AAGTACAAATAGCCACAAAATGTATTGCAATACTCAACAGATTGTGGCGAAATAGTGATCGTCCCATATATGTGGTGTTGTGAATCGGGGAAAACCCCGCAGTTCGAAGTGGCATTTGACGGTGGGACATGGTGAGGGAGGTCGACGGCAAGCAGAATGTTTTGCGACGGCCGGCCCAAAAAAAGCAACGCTTAAGGACCAGGCCGGGGTAAAGCATACATGCGCATCGAACGCCGTTTCACTGTCGAAGGACAATCCGCGTACGCCGGAATCGAATTCCGGAAGACCACCAGTGAGATTCGCAATCCCGACGGTTCCGTCGTGTTCCGTCTGGAAGACGTCAATGTCCCGGCGAGCTGGAGCCAAGTCGCCTGCGACGTGCTGGCGCAGAAATATTTCCGCAAGGCCGGCGTTCCGGCCCGCCTGAAGAAGATCGAAGAAAACAGCGTGCCGTCCTGGCTGTGGCGCAGCGTCGCCGACGAGGACGCGCTGGCTGATCTGCCGGAAGACGAGCGCTATGGCGGTGAGATGGGTGGCAAGCAGGTCTTCGATCGAATCGCCGGCACCTGGGCCTATTGGGGCTGGAAGGGCGGCTATTTCGACGGCGAGGCCGACGCGCAGGCTTACTTCGACGAGACGCGGCACATGCTGGCCAGCCAGGTCGCGGCGCCGAACTCACCGCAATGGTTCAACACCGGGCTGCATTGGGCCTACGGTATCGACGGGCCGGCGCAGGGCCACCATTATGTCGATTTCGAAACCGGCGTCCTGACGCGGGCCAAATCGGCCTACGAGCACCCGCAGCCGCACGCCTGCTTCATCCAGTCGGTCGGCGACGACTTGGTGAATGAGGGCGGCATCATGGACCTGTGGGTCCGCGAAGCGCGTCTCTTCAAATACGGCTCCGGCACGGGCAGCAACTTCTCCAGCATCCGCGGCGAAGGCGAAGCGCTGTCCGGCGGCGGCAAATCCTCCGGCCTGATGAGTTTCCTGAAGATCGGCGACCGGGCGGCCGGCGCGATCAAATCCGGCGGCACGACGCGCCGCGCGGCGAAGATGGTTATCGTCGACATCGACCATCCGGATGTCGAGGACTACATCAGCTGGAAGATGATCGAGGAGCACAAGGTCGCGGCACTCGTGACCGGTTCGAAGATCAACAACCGTTGCCTCGGCGCGGTCATGGACGCATGCCAGGAAGGCGACGACGATTCGCGCTTCGACGCGAAGTCCAATAAAGCGCTGAAGAAAGCCATTATCGCCGCGCGCAAACATAGCGTCTCGGAAAACTACATCCAGCGCATCATCCAGTTCGCGCGGCAGGGCTACACGAAGATTGAGTTCGAAACCTACGATACGGACTGGGATTCGGACGCCTATCTGACCGTTTCCGGCCAGAACTCCAACAACACCGTGCGGGTCACGAACGATTTCCTCGCCGCCGTCCGCGACGACAAGGATTGGGACTTGATCAACCGCCGGGACGGCGCCGTCGCGAAGACTGTCCGCGCCCGCGATCTTTGGGATCAGGTCTCCTACGCGGCCTGGTCTTCCGCCGATCCGGGCCTACAGTTCGACACCACGATCAACGAGTGGCATACCTGCCCGAATTCCGGTCGCATCAACGCCTCGAACCCGTGTTCGGAGTACATGTTCCTCGACGACACGGCCTGCAATCTGGCGTCACTCAACCTGATGGCGTTCCAAGACGACGAATGCCGGATCGACATTCCGATGTTCGAGCACGCCGTGCGGCTGTGGACGATCACGCTGGAAATCGCCGTGTTGATGGCACAGTTTCCATCCAAGGAAATCGCGCAGCGTTCCTACGACTACCGAACCTTGGGCCTCGGCTACGCCAATATCGGCGGCCTCCTGATGGGTTCCGGCCTATCCTATGACAGCGAAAAGGGCCGCGCGCTTTGCGGCGCCATCACCGCCCTTATGACCGGCGTGACTTACGCGACTTCGGCCGAGATGGCGCAGGAACTCGGCACATTTCCCGAATATGACCGCAATGCCGAGCCGATGCTCCGGGTCATCCGCAACCACCACCGCGCCGCGCAGGGCCACGCCTCAGGCTATGAAGATCTGAGCATCGCACCGACGCCGCTCGATCACGAGACCTGCCCCGATAGGGCACTGATCAAGGCAGCCGTCAAGGCCTGGGACAATGCGCTGGCGCTCGGCGAAAAACACGGCTACCGCAACGCGCAGACCACGGTCATCGCGCCGACAGGCACGATCGGTCTGGTCATGGACTGCGACACGACCGGTATCGAGCCGGATTTCGCACTGGTCAAGTTCAAGAAGCTCGCCGGCGGCGGCTACTTCAAAATCATCAACCGCACCGTCCCCGACGCGCTGCGCACGCTCGGCTACGACGAGCGGGAAATCGAAGGCATCGTCTCCTACGCCGTCGGCTTCGGCAGCCTGGCAGACGCGCCCGCGATCAATCACGAGAGTCTGGCCGACAAAGGCTTCACGTCCGAGACGATCGAGGCCGTCGAAGCCACGCTCGCCGGCGCCTTCGACATCAAGTTCGCGTTCAACAAATGGACCCTGGGCGAGGAATTCTGCACGGAAACGTTGGGTTTCAGCGCGGATCAACTCGACGACCTCAGCTTCGACATGCTGGAGGCGCTCGGCTTCAGCCAGCAGGAAATCGAAGCGGCGAACACCTTTTGCTGCGGGGCGATGACCCTGGAAGGCGCACCCAATATCAAGGAAGAGCACCTGCCGGTGTTCGATTGCGCCAACCCCTGCGGCCGCATCGGCAAGCGCTATCTGTCCGCGGAAAGCCACATCCGGATGATGGCCGCCGCGCAGCCTTTCATAACCGGCGCGATCTCGAAGACCATCAACATGCCGAACGACGCGACCGTGGAGGATTGCAAGGACGCCTACGAACTGTCCTGGCGGCTTTGTCTGAAAGCCAACGCGCTCTATCGCGACGGCTCCAAACTCAGCCAGCCGTTGCAAGCCGCCTTGCTCGAAGACGAGGAAGCCTTGGTCGAAGAAATCGCGGACGCGCCGCGCGCTGCCGCCGCGCCCATCGTCGCGGAACGCATCGTCGAACGCATCGTCGAACGC
>CAYLTU010000476.1:0-3094 GCA_964386465.1 uncultured Rhodospirillaceae bacterium | reverse complement strand
GGCGAGGATGACGCAGGCGAAAACGAAGATCGTGAATTCGGTGATGAGTTCCATTGCCGTCTCCAGTCGGTTGGCGTCGCTGTATGCAACGCCGAACCTGTTTAGCACGAATGGCCCAGCACGTTGTAATGAACCCTTTCGATGCGCTCTATGGAGACCGCTGCCAATGGGCGAAAGTGGTCGCCGTCCATCCCCACACTAGCCCTCCCCCATCAAGTGGGAGGGAATAACTCTTTGATTTGATTTCCCTTCCCCCCTTGCGGGCTGAAATGTCCATCACAGGCATTTCAGGGTTAGGATGGGGGGAGAAACGACCAAGATTGTACTACTTCGCAGAGGTCTCCCATGGCAGCACCGCCCGCCACCCGTCGTAGCTGAATACGTGTGCCATTTCCGCTTTGATTTTGTCCATGTCATTGAGTCTAGAGATTTGTTGTATACGGGCCGTTCGAGGTTTTCGATGTTCTTCGTATTGTTGCAATGCCATCCCGATTCCGTCTTGCTCGACTCCGTCCAGGCAGCGCGCGATGACCGCGGCGTCCTCGATCGAGGTCGCCGCGCCTAGCGCCAATAGCCGAACCGCTTCCAACTTGAACGCGTTACTGTAATGACGTCGTTCGTTCATAAGGCACCTCTCAAGGGGAAAATGTCTCCTTTTAAAGGTGTCCGGCAAACCCGGGTTAGCTCAACCTGACCCCAGACACCGTATCGACCGTAACGCCTCGAAGGGGGCTATTCGGGCGCCTTCCAAGGGGCCTCGATTCCGGTCCGCCACGTCGACGGACGGCCGCCGAAATCGGCTTCGACGCGTTTCTCGAGATAGAAGCCGTAGAGCGGCGGCACCATGGAAAATGGATCGTCGATGCCGAGCTTCGTGGCGGCGTCCATGGGCCAATTCGGGTTGTTGAGCAATTCACGGCCAAGGGCGACCAGGTCCGCCTTGCCGGATTGCAGGATGTCTTCCGCCTGATCGGCATGAATGATCAGGCCCACGGCCATGGTCATGATGTCGGCCAATCTTCGGACTCCTTCGGCCAGAGGAACCTGATAGCCGTATTGGGCCGGGTCGCCGGAGGAGGCGATGGAGCCGCCGGTCATGCCACCGCTGCTGCAATCGATGACGTCGACGCCGTGCGCCTTGAGCGCCCGGGCCACCTCTGCGCTGTCTTCCACTCGCCAGCCGGCTTCGTCAACCGCGGAAAGGCGCATAAAGAGCGGTTTGTCCTCCGGCCAGGATTGGCGCACGCGGTCGACCACGTCGAGCGCGAACCGCATGCGGTTTTCCATCGACCCGCCATACCTGTCGGTGCGCTGGTTCGCGGCCGGGGATAGGAACTGGTGGATCAGATACCCATGGGCGCCGTGGATTTCCAACACGTCGAATCCCGCCTTCTTTACGCGTTCCACCGCGTCGCCATACCCGTCTATCAATTCTTCTATGTCGGCAATAGACAGCGCGCGCGGGACGGCGAAGGCATTCGAGTGCGCGACGGCGCTGGGGGCGACCAATTCCCATTCCTCGCCGTGATCGAGGCCCGGATGGCTGGCCAAGGGGCCGCGCCCTTCCCAGGGAACCGCCCGGCGCGCCTTGCGACCGGAATGGCCGATCTGAATGCCGGCCACGGCGCCGTATTCCTTGATCGTGGAGGCCAGTTTCGCCAGACCGGGAATGAAGTCGTCCTTCCAGATGCCGAGATCTCGCGGGGTGCTGGCGCCGCGCGGATCTGCTTTGGTCGATTCGACGATCACAAGACCTGCGCCGCCATAGGCCAATTTGCCGTAATGAAGCGCGTGCAGGTCCCGTGCGTAACCGTTTTCGGCCGCATAGGTCAGCATCGGCGAAACCACAACGCGGTTTCGCAGCTGGACTTCGCGCAACTTTAACGGCGAAAAAAGGAGACTGTCCATAGGGGCACCTGTGTTTCGGTGGAAATGGGTCGGCTAGACCGCGTGGGACCAAGTAGACGCAATCGACTCAAGAGCCTGCGGCAAACATTATCGATCGGTTACGAAATAACTATGCCCTCTAAACGGTCAAGATAGTATCGATCTCCTGAAGGTTTTTTGGCAACAGGGGCCACCGCGCCGCCGCGGCATTCGCAGCCAGCTGCTCCGGTCGGGAGGCGCCGGAAATGATGCTCGCGATGGACGGCTGCGCGGCGAGCCAGGAAATCGCCAAGGTTAGCAAATCGTATCCGTGATCGCGGGCATAGGATTCCAGCCGTTCCAGAAGATCGAAGTCGGCGTTCGCCAAATTCGCATCGCCGGCCAGGCGGCTGCCCGCCGGTGCGGTCGCGTTCCGCCGATATTTCCCGGTGAGCATTCCCCTGGCGATCGGGTAGTAGGGCAGGAGGCCGATTCCATTCGGCTCGCATACCGGAATGAGATCTGCCTCGATGTCTCGTTCGAGAACGTTCCAGGCATTCTGGGCGGTGACGAATCCCTTCAAACCCACGCGCTTCGCCTCATCGACGGCGTCCCGCATTTCCGCTCCGGTAAAGTTGGAGCATCCGTAGTAGCGGATCTTCCCCGCGGTCACGAGGTCTTCGAGCGCTCCCATCGTTTCGCCGACGGGCGTGTCTGGGTCCGGTCGATGCATTTGATAGAGGTCGATCCAATCGGTCTGAAGTTTCTTGAGACTTTGGTCGAGCGCAAACCGGATGTTCTCAGGCGAGCCTTTGTTCTTCCCATCGACATGCGATGTGTCGAAGCCGAACTTCGTCGCGAGAAAGATCTTGTCTCGCTTTCCCTTGAGTCCGCTTCCCATGAAGATTTCCGAGTTTCCGTCGCCATAGGTTTCCGCCGTATCGAAGAAGTCGATGCCCGCGTCGATTGCCGCGTCCATGACGGTGTGCGTGCCTTTTTCATCCACGCGCCGCCCAAAGGCATTGCATCCGAGGCCGATGAGGGAGACATCCAAACCGTCGTTCCCTCCGATGTATCTTTTATCCATATCGCTCCCGTTTCTATCGCGCGGCTGTGCAGAGATCGGTCGTTAAATTTATTGTTTCACCATTTCCGGTATGGGCGTGACCAGCTCCGCGCCGGAAAAGAAGTTTTTCAAATTTCGCTGGAAGAGGTCGATCATCAGCGC
>CAYLTU010000475.1:835-3128 GCA_964386465.1 uncultured Rhodospirillaceae bacterium | reverse complement strand
CCTGAACGAAGGTGTCGTGGAAATCGTCAAAACCGGCGACGAGGGTACGATAGTCATAAGTGAGATCGCGCCCGGCACCTTGTTTGGCGAAATGGCGATTATCGACGGCGGATCGCGTAGCGCCAGCGCCCGGGCGCGCAGCGACGCGGTGGTAACCGAGATCGACAAGAAAAGCTTTCTCGCCCATATCTCCAAGAATCCGGAGACTACCTTATCCCTGATGAAGCGGCTTTCGAACTATGTGCGCTCGGCCAATCTTCGCTCGGCGGAGAGCCTTTTGGCGGTATCCGGGGCGGAAAAGCCGGACGCCGCCGACGAGCTTGTCTTCTCGCGTAGCAGCTCCGGCGCCATCTCGGAGGCGATTGACGACACCGACGCGGTTTATGACGCGCGTCCGGCACGCGTGCTGATGCTGGTCAACGGAGCGGTGCTTGCCTTCTTCATCGTCGCGGTCCTTTTCGTTTCGCTGAGTTTCATCGACACCACGGTCTCGGTTCGCGGCAAGATGACCACCAAGGTTCCCAACGTCAAAATCCAAGCGACAACGAGCGCCGTGATCGAGGCGCTGCTGGTGCAACGCGGCCAGTTCGTGGCCAAGGGTGAGGTCATCGCCAGGCTGGACGGAACCTACATCGTGGCGAACCGCAATGTCGTGCGGAAGAAGTTAGCCGCCGTGGATCAACGCATCGTACGCCTCGAGACCGAACGCTACTTGACCGGCACCCAAGAGAGCGTTCCCGAAGACCTCGTCCTCAGTGCCGCCAACCGGGACATCCTGACCAAGCGTCTCGACGAGTACCGCTCGCGCTTGCGGGCGTTCGCCGCGAGAAAGTCTAAGCTGACCCAGGAGATCGGTTCCGCGGACAAAAAAATCGAGATCACGCGCAAGCAATTGGATTCCAAGCAGCGCATAGAAGGCGTGCGCAAGGGTTTGTACGACAGACATATCGGGTCGCTCCTGACTTACCTGATTGCGACCGACGATACCTTGAGTGCGGCGTCGCGCCACACGGAGGCCATCGACGAAAGGGGAACGCTCGCGACCGAGCTTTCGGTGATAGAGGCTGAGCGCCAGGCTTTTGTCGCACGATGGTCCTCCGCCCTGTCCGACCAACTGGCCACGCAAGAAGAAACCCAATATTTGCTCAGCGAAGAGCTGGTGAAGTTGGAGCGTCAGTCGAAGGATCTGATCATCCGCTCTCCGGTCGATGGCACCATACTTGAACTGCCCACGATTTCGGAGGGTTCCATCGTGCGCGAAGGGGAACCCATCATGACCCTTGTGCGGTCGAACGTCCCGATCGCCCTGGAAGTCGATATCGATCCCAAGGATGTCAGCGACGTGAAGGTTGGATCGCCGGTCAAGATCAAGCTCGACGCGCTACCATTCCAACAGTTCGGCGATCTGCCGGGCAATCTTATGTTTGTCTCCAGCGACACCATGTCCGAATCACTTTCGGGCGAAAAAGGTGCGTTCTACCGAGGGAGGGTGGAGATTGAGGATTCTGCCTTCACCCGACTCCCGGAAGGCTTTCAGTTGACACCGGGCATGCTCGCCTCGGCTGATCTCAAGGTGAGCGAGCGAAGATTGGTAACTTACTTTACCTACCCCATCACCAAAAATTTCTCGCAGGCCTTTCGCGAACCAGACTGAAATCAGTGCTCAACGGTGCATGTGTTTCGAGTTCGGCGACTGTGCTTGTCGCTAAACATCACGGGCTGAACTCGACCGGGGCATTTCTTCGCGGCGGTGAACGCGATTTAAGCGCAAAAAGAGGAATTTTTGTCAGAAAAAAGTGCGGCGCCTTCAGAGAAGGCGCCGCACTTAGGTTTTGAAACACGAACGATGTTCAGGCGCTGTTCATTATTTCGGCGGACTCGATAGATTCGTCCACTGCTTCGTCCGGCTGAACATCTCCTTCGGCTAAATCGTCATGAGAATGGTCGGCGAACCCATCAGCAGGTTGTTGCTGCGCCTGATCGGCCTCGCTTTCACTAACCGCTTGTTCCAAGGCCAGGTCAGCACTGTTGGGATCGCTGCTCTCACCGGTCGGCGGCTCGCTGCCTTCCGATGACATGGCCGCGTCGAGCATGTCGCCTTCGCCATCTACGGGCGCAGCGCCCTCGGCCATCTCTCCTTCGGGCGGCGGCATGTCACCTTCGGGCGTCGCCCAGTCGCCTTCGCCATCTACGGGCGCAGCGCCCTCGGCCATCTCTCCGCCTGGCGGCGGCGGGCCTTCGGCCATCTCTCCTTCGGGCGGCGGCATGTCACCTTCGGGCGTCGCCCAGTCGC
>CAYLTU010000475.1:0-735 GCA_964386465.1 uncultured Rhodospirillaceae bacterium | reverse complement strand
CGCAGCGCCCTCGGCCATCTCTCCGCCTGGCGGCGGCGGGCCTTCGGCCATCTCTTCGAACCCGTCGTCTGCTGCCTCGTCGCCGGCTTGCCTAGCAGCTTCGAAGGCCTCCACCGGATCGCCACCCTCGCTCATGTTCTGTAAAAAGGCTTCGTGAGCAGCGCTGATGCCTGCCTCAACCACCTCTGGCGGGACACCAGCTTCAGCGCCGGCTTCTCTGATCGCGCCGGCAGCCGCGTCAAATGCTTCTTGCGGCTCCAGGCCATTGGCGTGCGCCTCGCCAAACGCTGCTTGCCCTATTTGACCAATATCTACTTCGCCAGGTGGCGGTTGAACACCTGGGTCTTCCGATGAAATATCAGTCATTATCGTTTCTCCAATCACAAGTGGTTTGAACTATCATCAACTTCGCCGGATGGCGGTTGAGTATCTGGGTCTTCCGATTATGTATAAGTTATTATTACTTCTCCAGTCACAAGCGATTTGAACTATCGTCAATACGTTCGGACTTCTCTCTACACACCGATGTACCGATACAAGCCACCACTCCCAGGTTCATATTCCCGTGCTTCGCCAACTGCCGGTGATAATGCTACGCGTAAATCGTTAGATATGTCCAGTGTCTGATATCAACGCCCGTCGGACACCTTGATGCGGGCAGCAGCGGAAGTCTTGCAGCGGCCGAGTGACCTGCCCCCACGAAGTGGTCCATCTCCTATGAGAGAGTCTGGCGCG
>CAYLTU010000474.1:0-3128 GCA_964386465.1 uncultured Rhodospirillaceae bacterium | reverse complement strand
CGCGCATTTGCTTTGGCGGGCTCTTCATGTAATAGGCGGAGGCCGCCTCCAACGGGCCGCCGATGCCGCGTTCCAACCCCAGCTTGGCGCAACGGATCGCGTCGATAACCACGCCCGCGCTGTTGGGGGAATCCTGGACCGACAACCTGAGTTCTAGTTCCAACGGTACGTCCCCGAAGCCGCGGCCTTCCATCCGGATGAAGGCGACCTTGTTGTCGTCCTGCCACGGAACGTAATCAGATGGCCCGATGTGGATGCTCCGGGAATCCAGCCGTTCGTCTAACTGCGACTGCACGGATTCCGTCTTGGAGACCTTTTTGGATTTCAAGCGGTCGAGGGCTTTCATATTGAGAAAGTCCGTGTTGCCGCCCGTGTTCAGCTGATAAGTCCGGTTCAGGGGGACACCCCTGTCGCCGAATAGGCGGGTAAGGGTTCGATGCACGATGGTGGCGCCGACTTGGCTTTTAATATCGTCCCCGATGATGGGAAGGTTGGCGTCACGAAATTTAATAGCCCATTCGGGATCTGAGGCGATAAACACCGGGACGCAGTTGACCATAGCCACACCGGCCTTTAGGCAGGCCCGGGCATAGTGCCGACCCGCTTCTTCCGAGCCAACCGGCATATAGCAGACCAGAACTTCCGCCTTGGCGTCCTTGAGAACCTGGACTACGTCGACCGGTTCCTCGTCTGAGGGCCGAAAAGCTTCGTCGTCGGGATAGTCCGCCATGTGAGCTGCAACACCGTCAAGAACTGGCCCCATCCGCACCACGACGTCCGATATCGGCAGGACGCGCTGGAAAACCTTCGTGCAGTTGGGTTTGGCAAAAATCGCCTCTTCCACCCGCTTGCCCACCTTGCGCCGATCAATATCGAAGGCGGCCACGATCTCGATATCGCTCGGCCGCCAATTACCGATCCGGGTATGCATGAGCCCTGAAATCGATTCCTCGTTTTGTCCCTTGTAGTATTCCAACCCCTGGACTAGCGAACTCGCGCAGTTGCCAACACCAGCGATGGCAACTCTAATTCGATTCATTCAATTCCTCCTGCTGTTTGTATCCAAAAACCCAACTACCCCTACCCAGAGATCGGCATGGATGGGTGGCGGACGCGGCAGCGCCCACTATTTACTAGTCAGAAAATTTTGCCTGTTGAGACTAGTAAGGTGGTGTGAATTTTGTGGAATTCAATAGGAACTCGCCGCGGCGAAAGACTACGTGCGGGTGGAATTTGTTCTTCATTGGCCTGTCCCCGTGTCGTGCTGCTCTCGAAGGTTAGTCCTTCGTCGGCTTGGTGAGCCTTATTTGCCGAGCTGCTACGCCATACCGAGGCCCAGTCAGAGGAGATTGGGCTTGAGGATCGTTCCGCTTTTTTTCCCGTGCCCCCTCACCGGCCGGGATTGAAGTAATCCTTGGTGCCGCGGGCATCGATAGCGTCGGCGAGGCGGCCGAGCGCGTGCACATAGGCCGCGGTGCGCATGTCGATTCCTTTGTCTTTGCGCAGCGCCCAGATACGCTCGGCCTCTGGCTCTAGGACCTCGGCGAGGCGGCGCTGCACCTCCGCTAGGTTCCAATAGAAGCCGGATTTGTTCTGCACCCACTCGAAATAGGACACCGTGACGCCGCCGGCATTAGCGAGAATGTCCGGAACCACGACCTTGCCAGCCGCCGCGAGCCGTTTGTCGGCTTCCGGCGCCGTCGGTCCATTGGCAAGCTCGAGAATCACCGAAGCTTGAACGGAATCGGCGTTCTCGGCGGTGATCTGGTTTTCCAACGCCGCCGGGATCAGCACATCGCAATCGCAAGTGAGCAGGCCGGTATTGTCAGTTTCGCGACCCGCGCTCGTCGCCAAGCTGGCAAGGCCGCCAGTCTCAGTTTTGTGCGCCATCGCGGCGTAGGGATCGATGCCGTCGGCATCAAGCACGGCGGCACGCGAGTCCGAGAGCCCGACGATGCGATAGCCGTCATCGTGCAAGAGACGTGCGCAGTGAAAAGAGGCATTGCCGAAGCCCTGTAAAGCCACGCGCGTCTTGCCGGGCGCAAGCCCCAGCTCTTTCTCCAGACGCTTGAGCACGATAAAACCGCCGCGCCCGGTGGCGTCATCTCGGCCCAGCGAGCCGCCGAGCGCCAGCGGCTTGCCAGTGATCACCGCCGGCGTCGGCGCATCCACCATCTTGCTGTACTCGTCGGCCATCCAGGCCATGACGATGCCGTTGGTGTACATGTCGGGAGCCGGCACGTCGCGCTCAGGCCCGATGAAGCGAGCAAATGCCTGCACATAGGCGCGGCTCAAACGCTCCAGTTCGGTGCGCGAAAGCGCCCTGGCATCAACTGCCACGCCACCTTTTCCACCGCCGTAGGGAATATTGGCCACGGCGCATTTCAATGTCATCCAGAAGGCAAGCGTCATCACTTCGTCGATATTGACATCGGGATGAAAGCGGATGCCCCCCTTGGTCGGCCCGCGGGTGTCATTGTAGCGGCAGCGCCAGGCCTTAAACGAGCGAGTGGAGCCATCGTCCATGCGCACGTGCAGCGTTGCGGCCAAGGTCTCCTTGGGGTAACGCAGTTGTTCCATGACGTCGTCGTGAACGTCGAGATAGTGCGCCGCCTCTTCGAGGCGCTGCCGGGCGCCGGTGAACAATTGACTCATCGCGGGTCTACTTTCTCCATCCGACATTTCCCAGATGCCACTCATATTCGTGGAAATCGTACCACAGGCCCGGCGCCAAGGCCGAACACAGATCGACAATATCGTCGATACCGTTGCTGCCGGCGAGGCCCGCCCGGCTCTCCTCGAGCGGCTCAAGGTGCTCGAGACCGAGAAGCAACAACTTAAGAACAGCCTCGCGGACACGTCTCCCGAGCCTGTAAAACTCCTGCCGAACGCCTCTGAGAACTATGTCTCGAAGGTGAACACGCTACGTGATGCCCTCAACGACGACGAAATGCGAGATGAAGCTACCAAGATTCTCAGGGAACCGTTCTGCATCTCATCGGTAGTAAGCGATCGATTAACCTCAAGGGTGAGCTCGCCAATTTGATCGGCTTCGCCCACACCACAGACGCAAAGAAGCCCGGATCCACGGGGGGATCCGGGCTGTACGAAATCTTTGGTTGCGGGGG
>CAYLTU010000473.1:0-3130 GCA_964386465.1 uncultured Rhodospirillaceae bacterium | reverse complement strand
TGTTACCTATGTCGCCGGTTCGGACCTAATTCCCCTCCCCCTCGATGGGGGAGGGGATACACTTCCGATAACAAATATTCTTCCCTTCCCCCCCTGCGGGGGAAGGTTAGGATGGGGGGGTGGAAACGGTGTCGCAGGCATTGTTTCGCAAAAATCTCCCTAGCGCTGTGCCTTGCGCGGATCGAACGCGTCGCGCACCGCTTCACCCACGAAGACCAGCAAAGTGAGCATTACGCTGATAATTATGAATCCCGCAATCCCGAGCCAGGGCGCCTGCAAATTGTCCTTGCCCTGCTTCAACAGCTCGCCCAGCGACGGCGATCCCGGCGGCAGGCCGAATCCGAGAAAATCGAGCGAGGTCAGGGTGACCAGCGCACCGGAGGTGATGAAGGGCAGAAAGGTCAGTGTCGCGACCATCGCGTTCGGCAGCACGTGCCGGAACATGATCTTACGATCGGAGACGCCGAGCGCCTTTGCCGCCTTGACGTACTCGAAATTGCGCGCCCGCAGAACCTCGGCGCGCACCAGCCCGACCAGCGCCGTCCAGCTGAACAGAAGCATCAAGCCGAGCAGCCACCAGAAATTCGGCGTCACGATGCTGGCCAGGATGATCAGGATGTACAGCACCGGCATGCCGGCCCAAATCTCGATCACCCGTTGCCCCAGCAGGTCGAGCAGTCCGCCGAAATAGCCCTGCAGCGCGCCCGCCGCGATGCCGACGATCGAACTTAGGACGGTCAGGATCAGGCCGAACGCGACCGAGATGCGAAAGCCGTAGATCATCCGCGCCACGACATCGCGCGCCTGGTCGTCTGTGCCGAGCCAGTTGCGCGCCGTCGGGGGCGAGGGCGCCGGCACGCCCAGATCGGTGATGTTGGTGTCGTAGCGGAAGCGGATCAGCGGCCACAGGATCCAACCCTTTTTATCGATCAACTCGACCACGAAAGGGTCGGTGTAATCGGCTTCGGTCGGAAACTCGCCGCCAAACTCCGTCTCCGCGTACGAAAACAAAACCGGCGCGAAAAGACCGCCATCGTAGCCGATCAGCATGGGCCGATCGTTGGCGATCACGTCGGCGAACAGAGATACGAAGAACAGGAACAGAAACAGCCATAGCGACCAGAAGCCACGCCGGTTGGCCTTGAAGTTCTCAATGCGCCGCCGCGTCAGCGGACGGATCGAGAACCCCAGGAACCGGTCCTGTTTCACAGCCGCGTCCGTCATCTACCGCGACTTTCGAAGTCGATACGGGGGTCGATCAGCATGTACATCACATCGCTGACGATGCCCATGGTCAGACCCAGCAAGGTGAAGAAGTACAGGGTCGCGAACATCACCGGATAGTCACGGTTGATCACCGCCTCGAAGCCGAGCAGACCCAGTCCGTCTAACGAGAAAATGATTTCGATCAGCAAAGTGCTGGTGAACAGGATACCGATGAAGGCGGAAGGGAAACCGGCGATGACGATCAGCATGGCATTGCGGAAGACATGGCCGTAAAGGACGCGATGTTCGGTCAGCCCCTTGGCGCGGGCGGTCACGACGAACTGCTTGTTGATCTCCTCCAGGAACGAGTTCTTGGTCAGCAGGGTCAAGGTGGCGAAGGAGCCGATCAGCATCGCCGTCAATGGCAAGGCCAGATGCCAGAAATAGTCAGTGACCTTGGCAAACCAGGAGAGCTCGTCCCAATTGTCCGACGCCAGACCACGCAGCGGGAACCAGTCGAAATATTGGCCGCCCGCGAACAGGACGATCAGCAGAATCGCAAACAGGAAGGACGGCACGGCATTGCCGACGATGACGACCATGCTGGTCCAGACGTCGAACTTGGAGCCGTCGCGAACCGCCTTGCCGACCCCCAACGGTATCGAAATCAGGTAGACCAGCAATGTCGTCCACAGTCCCAGCGAGATCGAAACCGGCATCTTCTCCAGCACCAGGTTGACGACGGTTTCGTCGCGAAAATAGCTCTCGCCGAAATCGAACGTGGCGTAATTGCCAAGCATCAGAACGAAACGTTCGAGCGGCGGCTTGTCGAAACCGAATTGCTTTTCAATCTCGGCGATGAATTCCGGGTCGAGCCCTTGCGCGCCGCGATAGGTGCTTTCGCCGCCCGGTCCCTCGCCGCTGCCCGGCCGCGCCTGCGGTCCGCCGCCGACTTCCGAACCGGCTTGGCCGCTGACCCGCGCCGTAGCATCGAGTGCCGTACCTTCAATCTCAGCCAGCAGCTGTTCGACAGGCCCGCCCGGCGCGAACTGCACGATGCCAAAATTGATCGCCATGATCGCGAACAGCGTTGGGACGACCAGTAGCAATCGCCGAATGATATAGGGCAGCATGGCGTGAATATTTTAGTTGTTTTTCGTCGCGGAGCGGCGGTACTTCGCCAAGTTAGAATCCTTCTCCGGGTCGATCCACCACAACAGGAACTGCGTTCCCTGATCGGGCGTCTTCGCCGGCTGGCCGAACCGATTCCAGAATACCAGCCGATCGTACGGAATATGCCAGTGCGGCACGACGAGGTGCTTCCATTGCAACACTGCATCGAGCGCCCGCACCCTGGTTACGAGCCTCTTGCGGTCAGGCGCCGATATGATCAACTCGATCAATTCCTCGAGCACCGGGTCCTTGACCCCTGAAAGGTTACGGCTCGCCTTGCGCGCCGCGGCTTCGGTTCCCCAGTAACTCCGCTGTTCGTTGCCGGGCGATGCCGATTGGCCCCATCCGGTCACGATCACGTCGAAATCGAAATTATCGAGCCGCTCCTTGTATTGCGCCGACTCGACCGTACGAACGCGCGCTTCGACGCCCAGACGCTTCAAATTTCGGATATAGGGCAACACGATCCGCTCGAACAACGGGCTGATCAGCAGGACCTCGAACGACATTGTCTCGCCTGTTTTGCCATTGGTGAGTTTCTTATTCTTGGGATCGACCGTCCATCCGGCCTTTTTTAACAAGGCCAACGCCGCACGCAGATTTCGGCGCATATTGCCCGAACCGTCCGTTTTCGGTGGCTCGTAGGATTTCGTGAAGACCTCGTCCGGTATCCTGCCGCGATACTTTTCCAATATCGCGAGGACGTCGCCCTTCGGCACGCCGACCGACGCCAGTTCGGAATTGTCGAAAT
>CAYLTU010000472.1:0-3142 GCA_964386465.1 uncultured Rhodospirillaceae bacterium | reverse complement strand
TTTTTGAAATGTATTGATTGTTTCCATTGTTTCCTCCCTAGCTATTTGTTCATCTGGCGTTTGTACTCTCGCCACGTTTGACCAATTCTGTGCGATTGGTTCGTTGCCCACACTATGCTGAAAGCGTCTTACCGGTAACCCTTGCAACCTTGAGCATGCGGATCGTACGCCAACCTAATTGAGCGGAGCAAGCTTGTCGGGTTTGGTCAACTGGATGTGATTGGACGTGCGTTCGAACTCGATATTGTCAACCAACTGAACTAAGTATTCGGCCCCATCGGTTCCGCCGGATGAAAAAATTCCGTCGAACCTTGGTATCTTCTGAAAGACCGACCGAATGAAGCGGCCAATTTTCATCAGTTACAAAACACTCCTCGTGATTTTCTTCTCCGCTTGCATCGCCGCGGCATCCGTCTGTGCGGCCGACTACGAAGTCGCGACGATCATGCTTGACGAGAATAATCCCGAACGCACATCGGTAGGCCGGTTGCTATGGCGCGGCGGCATCGTTTTAGACGGAAACGATAGCCGGTTCGGCGGCCTGTCGGCGCTCCATGTAAGCGAAGACGGCAAGCGAATGTTCGCGATCTCGGATCGCGGGAACTGGCTCTCGGCTTCGTTGGAATATAGGGACGGCGACATCGTCAACGTTCGCGAATTCGAGATCGGACCGTTGCTCGGAAGGAAAGGCGGCCGCGTCAGAGGAAGAGAAGCCGACGCGGAATCCCTCGCCCTATTGGACGATGATGAGTTTATCGTCTCCTTCGAGCGGCGCCACAGACTTTGGCGCTATAAAAGCCATCCCGACAGGTCACTCAGCCGGCCTGTTCCGCTGAACGCACCGGCCGGATTACGGGATCTTTCCGACAATGGCGGCATCGAAGCCATGACCCGCCTATGCGGCGGCCGCCTGGTTGTCGTCGCCGAGAAAAGCACGGATCGCCGCAAAAATGTCGGCGGTTGGATCCAGTCCGACGCTGGCTGGTCGCCGTTTCGCTATCAAACGAAAGCCGCGCTATTGCCCACCGGCGCCGCAACCCTTCCGAACTGCGACGTAATATTCGTCGAGCGCAGCTTCAGTTTAATTGCCGGGCTGGACATCCGTTTGTCTCGCGTTCGAGCGAGCGCTATTCATGCAAACGCCATCGTGGAACCTGAGGAACTGGCGCATCTATCAGGCACCCTGACGATCGACAATTTCGAAGGTATCAGCGCGCGGCGCGGCGAAAATGGCGAAACGCTAATCTACCTCCTATCGGACGACAATTTCTCCAGCTTGCAACGGACATTGCTGGTCATGTTCGAACTTGACGAAACGCCATAAGGGATCAACTGGCTGGCGAGCAGAAGACACCGCGGCTGTTAAGTTTGCGGCACAATCCGGCGATCGATGACGATGCGACCGGCCCGGCATAAAGCCGGAAGTATGTGCCCTTTCCCGCCACCGCGACCTTGCGAATTTCCCGCTTTAGCGCCCCGAGCAAGTCGTCATTCTTGCTCACTAACGTCTCCCAGCCTTGTTTCGCCGCCGCCTCGCTGCGATAGGATGCAAGGTGGATCGAATCACCGGGCGGCGCCCGAGGCGGTGACGGGATAGCCGGCGCAGCGACAGGCGCCTTCGGAACGGTGGGTGGCGCCCTTACTGCGATCGGCGGCGGCGGAACTCGCGAATTCCGGAGCGCCGGAGAGGGCGCCGCGGTTTTCTTGGTCGTGGGCGGCGGCGGGACTCGCGGTTTCGCGGCCGCCGGCGCGGGCAACGCGGATTTCTTGGTCAACGGCGGCGGCGGTGGCACCGGAACGCGGGCCCGCGGCGCGAATTTCACTGAAGGCGCTGTCGCCCTCGGGCCGAGGACCGGCGCCGGTGGTACCCTGCTCGCCCGTTTTGCCGTTTGAGGCTTTTTCGGCGACGGAGCCGCAATTTTCGGCTTGGCCGCGGGCGCGGGCGGCGGTTCAGGCTTTCGCGCTGTCGCACTCTGCGGCGCGACGCGGGCGCCGGTTTTCGGAACATTCGCAGCATCCGGCCGTGGCGGCGTCGCACGACCGCCGAATATCGGTTCCGTCAGTCCCAACGAGGCGATCGCATCGGGAACCGTCGTTTTCGGCGCCACGCCGGGTCGCGGATTGACCGCCCGCGCCGGTGACCCCTCCTTCGGTAGTTTAACTTTCGGCGGCAATGGCTTTGTACCGGCTGGCTTCGGCTTGGATACCTTCTTTGGAGCCGTAGGCTTTAGCGCTGCAGGGCGTTTCGGGCGCGCCGCGCGCCGGTCCGCAACGATTCCGGCAACCACCGTGCCGTCCGCGCGTTCGAACGAGAGTAGGTTGCGCACGGAATCCGGCTTGCCGTCCAGCCGCTTCGTGCGTCGTACCAGGTAGTTCCCCACCTTCGGTGCATAGTGATAAGTGATCTCGCTGGCGCCTTCATGACCGCATTTAACGATATAGGTCTTGAACGGGCCGCCAAGCGTATCCAGGGTTTCCTCGTCGGTGACGCGGCACTCCCAGTTGTGTTCCCAGCCAAATGGCGGCTTGTCGGTTGTCACGGTGGCCCTGAATTTCAGCGAGGCGCCGATCCGAGGGGGGAAAAGCGCGCCTTCCTTGTCTCGGATCAGTCGCCGGCCCTTGCCGTTCGAGCGGCCATACCATTCCTGCGGCGGCAGAAGCGGGTCGAACCCCGTGATCCGGCGTTCTCCCAAATCGCTGCGCCAATAGACTTTCTCGCCTTTTATGGCGACGATCTCCCAGCGTTCGACCGGGTTATCGAACGTATAGCGATCGCCCAAGGTGAATTTTACCGGACCCTCCGGTTTAGTTTTTCGTTTGCGGTCGCCGAACGAAGATGTGTCTTTCTCGTCCGACGATGAAAAGAGGCCGGTGACGGTATCGAGGCCTGGAATATCACCGCATCCGGAAAGCAGAAACGCCACCGCTGAAAAAGCGGTTATCAAGATTTGGCGACAGCCAAATAGGCAACTGTTCATCGGCAACCGCCCTTGCTCGCAATCAAGCCACTGCGGCCGATCTTAAAAACAATGGTGAACGCTGAAAAGAGAGCCGCGAAGGTCTGTCTAATTTACGGTTATGCCGAGTGCGGCTGGCGTGAGCCTGCCGGTTCGGCGGGCCAGCAGGTAGTTGGCGATGCGCG
>CAYLTU010000471.1:0-3148 GCA_964386465.1 uncultured Rhodospirillaceae bacterium | reverse complement strand
AATATCGTCGCCTTGAGCCTGTTCACCGTGGGCGCGGCGATGAGCGGCTTGGCCTTCGATCCGGCGACCCTGATCGTCGGTCGCGTCACCCAAGGCGTGTCGGCGGGCATCCTGCAGCCGCTCGGCATGGCCGTGGTTTTCTCGGTGTTTCCCGAGGGCCGCAAGAGCCTGTCGATGGGTATCTTCGCCATGGGCATGGTGATCGCGCCGACCCTCGGCCCGACCATGGGCGGGCTGGCGATAGACCTGTTCAACTGGCGCTACATCTTCCTGCTGACCCTGCCGACGACTATCATGGCGTTGATCCTCAGCGGCTTCTTCCTGCCGAGCCGCCCGATTCCCCGCTTCCTGCCAAAGTTCGATTTTCTCGGCGTCGGCCTGCTCGCCACGGCCCTGACCGGGTTGTTGCTCGGCTTCAGCTACGGCCAGCGGCTCGGCTGGACGTCGAGCGATATTCTGACGCTGTTCGTGGTCGGCACGGTGTGCTGCGCCGGCTTCATCTACCGCCAGCTGACAATCGCCGAGCCGCTGGTGAATTTGAAGCTGTTCCGCAACTTGCAGTTCACCGCGGCGTCGCTGATCGCCTTCTTCACCGAATGCGCCTTCCTGTCCTCGACCATCATGCTGCCGCTGTTCGTGCAGCAGATCCAGGGTTTCACGCCGCTCTATTCCGGCCTGCTGCTGGTGCCGTCGGGCCTGCTGATGCTGGTCCTGTTCCCGTTGTCGGGTCGGCTCGGCGATCTGCTGCCGCCGCAATATTTGGTATATGCCGGGTTGCTAAGCTATTCGCTGTCCTTCGCCCTGATGGCGGGGATGGACGTGAACACGCCGTTCTGGACCGTGGTCATGTTCACGCTCTTCATGCGGGCCGGCTCCGCCTTCACGCGGCCGGTCACCAATGCCACCGCGCTCAGCTCGCTGCCGCGCGATCAGGTGCATCAGGGGTCGAGCTCGCTCAACTTCACCCGCAAGCTGGGCGGCGCGGTCGGGGCCAACGCCGTCATCGTGTTCCTGGAACTGCGCATCCCCTTCCACGGCGACGCCTTCACCGCGATGCAGACCAACGTCAACCAGACCAGCCGAGAGCTGCGCGAGGTGATCGTCCGCCTGTTCACCGAGGCCGGCGTGCCGGAAGCCGCGCGCGAGCCCGGCGCGCTGCAGTTCATGGGCGAAGTGATCCTGGCCCAGGCCAGCACGCGCGGTTTCCAGGACGCCTTCACGGTGCTGGCCATCATGGCCTTCGCCGCAATCATGCCGGCGATGATGATGGCGCGTCTGATGAAGAAGGTCCCGCCACCCGGCAAGGTCGCGCGGGCGACAGGGTGACGTTTCGCGCCAGCGTCTCCAAAAGCCTATAATGGCACGACAGGATACAGGGAGGATCGTTTCATGAAATTCGGTTTGCGGTACTGCAATGCCGGCCGATACGTCTATCCGGCGAACGCGGTCGAGCTGGTGCAGGCGGGTGAGGCGGCGGGCTTCGAGTCGGCTTGGACGGTGGATCACGTGGTCGTGCCGGAGGGCTATCAATCGGCCTATCCCTATTCCGACGACGGCAAGATGGCCGGCGGCAAGAACGACATGCCGATTCCCGACCCGCTGATCTGGATGGCCTACGCCGCCGCCGCGACGTCGAAGATCAATCTGGC
This sequence comes from uncultured Rhodospirillaceae bacterium, assembly GCA_964386465.1. GTDB lineage: Bacteria > Pseudomonadota > Alphaproteobacteria > UBA8366. The sequence goes on along the minus strand of CAYLTU010000471.1, from coordinate 1,499 downwards.
GACCGGCATCCTGATCGTGCCGCAGCGCAATCCCGTCGTCGCCGCGAAGCAGATCGCCACGCTGGATCTGATGTCCGGCGGCCGGGTGCTGCTCGGCATCGGCGTCGGTTGGCTGGAGGAGGAGTTCAACGCCATCGGCGTGCCCTTCGGCGACCGCGGCCGCCGCACCGACGAATACGTCGCGACGATGCAGGCGCTCTGGGCCACCGACCAGTCGAGCTTCGACGGCGAGTTCACCCGGTTCGACGCCGTGCACAGCCAGCCGAAACCGGTCGACGGCAAGGTGCCGATCATCGTCGGCGGCCATTCCAAGGCGGCGGCGCGGCGCGCCGGGCGGCTTGGGCACGGGTTCTTTCCGGCGCGCGGCGCGGCGCCGGAACTGATCGACCTGGTGCGCAGGACGGCGGAGGAACACGGCCGCGACCCGGATTCGATCGAGATCACCGCGAGCCTGCCGGATGACCTCGACGAGATCCCGGAATTGGCCGCGCGCGGCGTCGGCCGGCTGCTGGTGCCGGTGCTGCCGATGCTCGGCGTGCCGGGCATCATCAACAGCGTCGAGGAGGTAGCGCCCTGGGCCGACACCATCGACAAGTACCGGGATCTGTAGGCCGCCATGTGGGAACAATCGGCCGATATCGAATGGATCGAGCCCTATGAAGGGTTCGCCTATAAGGCACAGACGGCCGTCGTCGCAAGCGCCGAGCAGACCCGCGCCCTCGACGTGTGCGGCATAGACCCGGCGGTGTTCGGCGGCGCGGTCGATCCGTCCTTCTTCATCGGTATCGCGATCCATGCCGGCGTCGAAAGCGGCATCTCCTCGGACGGCAGCGTCAACATGGTGCAGAGCCTGGTGCAACACGGCCCGCTCGACCTCGACCGGGAAATCGCTATCTCCGGCAAGGTCGTCGGCGTCGAAGAGGTGCCGCGCGGCAAGGCGGTCACCAGCGAGGTGCATTTCGCCGGCACCGACGGCAAGACCGCGATTACCGCCAAGCGGCGCTCGCTGCGGCCCGACCCGGCGAAGACCGGTGCGCGCGGCGCGGGGGACCGTCCGGCGCCCGTGGTCGAGGACGTGGCGCAACTGCGCAAGCTGGACGATGTCGAAATGACGCCGGATCGCGTCACGGGCTACCGCTCGACCGGCAACCGGATCCATTTCGATCCCGATGCCGCGAAGGCCGCGGGGTTCCGCGCGCCAATTATTGGTGGCGGCATGGGCGTGCATTACCTTGCCGCCGCGATCTGGCGCGAATTCAATCCGCAATTCCTCGATCTCGACATCTATTTCCGGCGGCCGGTCTTCTGGGACGACCGATTGTCGGTGATGGTCGACGACCGTTCCGGGACGTGGACGGCGATCTGCCTCGCCAAGGATGGCAAGGTCGCGACCGAGGCGCGGATCAATGGGATCGGGTAGATTCCGAAGGCGGTGGACCCCCCTTCCGGCCCGACCGGGAAGATGGGTAACAGTTTGTACCGGCGACATGGGTAACAGT
>CAYLTU010000470.1:0-3157 GCA_964386465.1 uncultured Rhodospirillaceae bacterium | reverse complement strand
AGATGAACAAATAGCTAGGGAGGAAACAATGGAAACAATCAATACATTTCAAAAATTGACGTTGCTGGGCGCCGGGTTCGGCTTGGCCTTCGGTGCGTCGGTTTCGATGAATTCCGACTCCGCGACGGCGGCGTGGGAGCCCAAGAAGCCCGTCCAGTTCGTCGTTATGGCGGGCAAGGGCGGTGGTGCCGACAAGCTGGCCAGACTCATTCAATCGATTATCGCAAAATACAAGCTGGCCTCGAAACCGTTTACGCCGATCAACAAGCCTGGCGGGTCCGGCGCCGAAGCGCTTGTCTTTGCCAACACCGCGAAGGATCCCAACCATACCATTATGGTAACGCTGAACAGTTTCTACACCACGCCGATGCGTCAGCCGGGGATCAATGTCGATATCTCTAAATTCGCCCCGATCGCGCGAATGGCCGAAGACACGTTCCTGCTATGGGTGAACAAAGACAGCGGAATAACGGACGTGGGCGGGTTTGTCGCTGCGGCGAAAAAAGCCGGCGATAAATGGATCATGGCCGGTACGGGCAAGGGTCAGGAAGATCAACTGTTGACCGATTTCCTGAACAAAGCATACGGCCTCAGCATGAAGTACGTGCCCTATAAGGGCGGCGGGCGCGTGGCCAAGGAACTTGCGGGCAACAACGCCAACTCGACGGTCAACAACCCTTCGGAACAACTTGGATTCTATCAGGCCGGTAAGACGGTGCCTCTTGCGGCATTCACGCCGGCGCGTCTGGAGCTGTTCTCGGGTTCGCCGACCTTTAAGGAACTCGGTAAGGATTTCGTCTATTTCATGCAGCGAAGCGTCGTTGGCGCGCCGGGCATGAGCGCGGAAGCCGAGTCCTTTTATCGTGGCGTATTCGCGCGCGTGTATGCCAGTGACGAATGGCAGGCCTATATGCAGAAGAAAAGCCTTTACGGCGGTTTCCTCACGGGCAAGCGCTTGAAAGCCTATTGGGCGCGCGAGAAATCCATTCATAAGGCGATGCTGAAGAAGATGGGCGAGATCAAGTAACTGGTCTAGCATCGTTTCGTTAATATCGGGGATTGGGAGGAGGCCCGCGCCATGCGCCGTGCGGAACTTGTCATGGCCGTCGTCATGGGGGCTTTCTCCCTTTACCTGATGTGGAAAAGCAGCGAGTTGCCGATCGGCTGGGAGGAAGGCGAGGGTCCGGGCGGCGGGTTCTGGCCGTTCTGGCTGTCCGCCGGTATGCTGGCCTGTTGCGTGTGGATCGCAATCCGCTGGGTGCGACGGTCGAGCCCGCCTTCGCGTTCGGAAGAGCCCTACATGGATCGCCGCGCGGCGAAGCTCTTCGTCCTCAATGCGGGCGCGCTGACCGTGACGATTGCGCTGTTCCATATCATCGGCGCCTATCTGGCGATTCCGCTGTTCCTGATTTTCTATTTGCGGTTTCTCGGTAGCCACTCCTGGCGGACGACAGGCCTTTTTGCGGTGCTTACCCCTATCGTGACGTTTCTGTTTTTCGAGGTCGCGCTCCTGAAGGCGCTGCCCAAAGGCTATACCGAGCCCTGGTTCGAGCCCATCTACGCGATCGTGTTTTGATCGCGCGATAGGCAAAACAATGGAAGTCCTAAACCTTTTATTCGACGGATTCGCAGTCGCGTTCCAGCCGGTCAATTTGGCGCTTATCGTGGTCGGCTGCGCGGTTGGCCTGTTCATCGGCGCGATGCCGGGGCTGGGATCCGTAAACGGCGTGGCGATCCTATTGCCGGTGACCTTCCTGGTGCCGCCGACCGGGGCGATCATCTTTCTGGCGGCGATCTATTACGGCGCCATGTATGGCGGCGCCATCAGTTCGATCATGCTGGGCATCCCTGGGGCGTCGACCGCGGTCGCCACGACCTTCGACGGCCGGCCGCTCGCGTTGCAGGGCAAAGCGGACAAGGCGCTCATCGCCGCGGCGACGGCGTCCTTTGTCGGTGGCACGATTTCAGTCGTTCTGTTCACCGCCTTCGCGCCGCCGCTCGCTGAGTTTGCGCTGGTCTTCGGCTCGCCCGAGATTTTCGCCCTCATGCTGCTCGCCTTCGCGACATTCGTCGGACTTGGCGGCGACGATATTCCCAAGACGCTCTTCTCGATCTTCATCGGCCTGGTCTTCGGCGCCGTCGGTCTCGACATCGTCAGCGGACAGCCGCGACTGATCTTCGGCGATATCATCGGCTTCATGCACGGCATCAATTTCCTCGTCCTTGCGATCGGTATCTACGGCATTTGCGAGATGCTGTGGACCATCGAATCCACCAAGGGCGACGCCATGATCAGCCAGGCGACGATTAGTTTCCGGAGCTTTTTGAGTTCGCTGCGTGAAATGGTTGGGTGTTGGAAGTCGATGCTCATGGGGTCGTTCCTCGGTTTCTTTGTCGGAATACTGCCGGCCGCCGGGGCGACGCCGGGATCCTTGATGGCCTATGGAACCGCCAAACAGTTATCCAAATCGCCGGAGACATACGGCAAGGGCAACATCGACGGGGTCGCGGCGCCGGAGGCGGCGAACAACGCCGCGAGCACCGGCGCCATGCTGCCGATGCTGACCCTGGGCATTCCGGGTTCGCCCACGACGGCGATCCTGCTTGGCGGGATCGTTATCTGGGGGTTGGAACCGGGACCGATGCTGTTCATCGACCAGCAGCAGTTCGTCTGGGGGCTGATCGCCAGCCTGTACGCGGCCAACCTCATATCGTTGCTGCTGAACGTCGCGCTGATACCCGCCTTTATCTGGGTCCTGAAGATGCCCTTCACGATCCTGGCCCCCATCATCTTCATCTTGTGCATTGTCGGCGGCTTCGTACCGACGCTCGACATGCATGACGTCTGGCTGATGTTGATCTTCGGGATCGTCGGTTATCTCATGCGCAAGCTCGACTATCCGATGGCGCCGGCTGTCCTCGCGATCGTACTCGGGCCGTTGGCCGAACCGGCATTGCGTCAGTCATTGCTGATGTCGGGCGGCGAGATGTCGATTTTCTTCACGCGGCCGATTGCCGGCGTAATTTCCGTCGCCGCGATCGTTTTGCTGTGTTTGCCGATTTATCCGGTCCTCAAACGCCGGTTCGCGGGGTGACCGGCATCGTTTTCAGATTGTAGTGTAAAAGGGTCAAGGCGATCTGAGGGATTGCAATGCGT
>CAYLTU010000469.1:0-3179 GCA_964386465.1 uncultured Rhodospirillaceae bacterium | reverse complement strand
AAACTGTTACCCATGTCGCCGGTACAAACTGTTACCTATCTTCCCGGTCGGGCCACGGCTACGCGAAATGCGCCACGACCACGACGATACGGTCCAGGACGGAATGGACATTCGGCTGCTCGAGAGTGGCTCCCGGCGCAGCGCGTTAAATCCGCCGTCCGGCATTGGCCCAATAGGGCTCGCGTAGCTTGCGTTTGAATATCTTGCCGGTGTCCTCGCGCGGCAGGTCGCGGCGGAATTCGATCAGGCGCGGGACCTTGAACTTGGCGAGGTACTGGGCGAGATGGGCGCGGAGGTCGGGTTCCGAAACCGCGCCGCCGTCCTGCGGTTCGACCAGCGCGGCGACGGCCTCGCCGTACTCGTCGTCGGGGATGCCGAATACGACGCAGTCCTTCACGCCCGGAAAGTCGATGATCGCGGCTTCGATCTCCGCCGGATAGATGTTTACCCCGCCGGAGATCACCATGTCGCGCACCCGGTCGCAGATATGGAGGAAGCCGTCCGCGTCGAGATAGCCGACATCGCCGTTGGTGATCAGCCCGTCGCGGCCGATCTCAGCCCGCTTCTGCGGGTCGTTGTGATAGGTGAAGTCCTGATAGTCGGTGCAGGCCATGTAGATTTCGCCGGCCTCGCCGACGTCCGCCTCGCCGCCGTCCTCGCGGTAGATCCGCACCGTCGCCGAGGCGACAGGCTTGCCGGCGGTGCCCGGATGGGACAGCCAGTCCGCGCTGTCGCAATGGGTGATCATGCCGCTCTCGGTGCTGCCGTAGAATTCGTGGATGATCGGCCCCCACCAGTCGATCATTTGCCGCTTCACCTTGGGCGGGCAGGTCGAACCGGCGTGGATGATGTGCTCCAGGCTCGACAGATCGTAGCGCCGGCGGACCTCTTCGGGCAGGCGCAGCAGGCGCACGAACATGATCGGCGCCATGAACATGCCGGTGATGCGGTGTTTCTCGATCAGCGCCAGCAGTTCCTCAGCGTCGAAACGGGGCTGGATCACGACGGTCCCGCCGAACGCCACGGCGAGCAGCGCGTAGCTGTAGGGGGCAGAGTGGTAGGCCGGGCCGCAGACGACCGTGCGCATGCCGGGCCGGTGGCCCATGACAGTGCGCGCCCGAGCCTGCACGCGCTTGATCTGTTCCTCGGTCGCGGGCGGCCGCCGGACGCCCTTCGGCCGGCCCGTGGTGCCCGAGGTGTAGAGCATACGGCTCGCCACACCGGGCGCCGGTTCCCGCCGCGGCGCGAACCCTGCCAGCCAGTCGGACCAGACCGCCGCGCCGGCGGGCGGCGCACAATCCTCGGGTGACAGGTTATAGGCCGCGGCGACTGGTTGCGGCGGCGTCACGGCCAGGACGAGCAAATCGTCCGGCAGTTCCGGCCCGATCTCGGGCAGCAGGTCGGCGTGGACGATCAGCGCCTTGGCGCCGCTGTCCCGGACGATGTAGGCGACCTCTTCGGCCGAGAAATGCCAGTTGATCGGGACCACATAGGCGCCCAAAAGCTGAATGGCGGCGGTCGCTTCGAAGACCGGGATATCGTTGCGCAGCATCCACGCGACGGCATCGCCGGGACCGACGCCGTGTTCGTGCAGTCCCGTGGCCGCGCGCGCCACGCGGTCGTCGAGTTCGGCCCCGACGACCTCCCGGTCGCCGAGAATGTAAGTGGCCGACATCAGGCCGCGAGCGTGCACTTACCGTTGCGGATGACCGTGACGTTGCGTTCTTCCAGGCGGCACTGGAACGACACGATGTTTCCTTCGCGCCACATGTCCGTGACGATGGTCTCGCCGGGATAGACCGGCGCGGAGAAGCGCACGTCGAAGCCGGTGATCTTGGTGTGGTCGTAGTCGCACAGCGTCTTGAGGATCGCCAGGCAGGCGGTGCCGTAGGTGCACAGCCCGTGCAGGATAGGCACCGGGAAGCCGACCCGCTGCGCCAGCGCCGGATCGGCGTGCAGCGGGTTGCGGTCGCCGTTCAGGCGGTAGAGCAGCGCCTGGTCCGCGCGCGTCTGTAGCGCGCAGGATGCGTCCGGATCGCGGTCCGGCACCTTGTGCGGTTCCGGGCTGGGATCGGTGCAGCCGCCGAAGCCGCCGTCGCCGCGCGCGAAGGTGGCGCTGCGCGCCGTGAACAGGGGCGTGCCGTCCGCCTTGTCGCGCGCCACCGTCTCGGAGAGGATCAGCGCGCCCTTGCCGTCGCCCTTGTCGTAGGCCTCGACCACCCTCGCGTCGGCCAGCAATTCGCCTTCCGGCGCCAGCGGCCGGTGCAGGGTCAGACCCATCTCGCCATGCAGCACCTTGGAATAGTCGTAGCCGCAATCCTTCAGCAGCGGGATGCGGGTCAGCACGGCGGCCATGGTCGGGACCGTCTTCAGGGTCTCGCGCTCGAAAGTGTAGGCAAGCTCGGTGTCGTCCATCGGATCGCGGCCCATGCCAACGCCCAGCGCGTACAGCATGGTCTCTCGGTCGCCGTAGCTGAATTCCTGGTTCTCGGTCTTCAGCGACATGATGTGGTCGTAGTCGATCGCCATCGAAATTTTCTCCCTGCCTGATTTTCGTTTGCGCATTCTAGAGGAGATCCGGCGCGAGGGCGATGCGGTTTGCCGGCGGATAGCGTGCCGCGTCTGCGAACGGGGCCGCGAACCGGACGGGCTATCGGTCATGGTCGCGACGGAGATTTTTGCCATGTGTGGACGGCTCCCTGTTGGCAAGGGATTTTTTGACGGTGCTGCATCGCTAGGTTTGTGCTCTCGACCAACTTGTCGATGCGCTCGGGACGACGAAGCCGACGGGTCTTTGCTGTTGACCCAGGTTTTAGGCCCGATTAGCGTGATTTGTTTTCATCGGACTCGGTTTGATTTTTCCGGGTTAAACTAAGACAGAATAATTATGTTCAACGGGGGTTACCCAAGGGAGACCATTCCATGACAATCATCCATGCAAAACACGGCATTGTCGGCGCCGTCCTGGCCGTGGCGGCCATTACGGTTCCTATACAGGCGATGGCGGCCGAAAAGCTGGTTATCGTTACGTCATATCCGCCCGACACCACCGTCACCGTCGGGAAAGCGTTCACGAAAGCCACCGGCATCGAGGTCGAGATGCTGAAAAAGAAGACCACAGCCGGCATCAAATACCTGCAGGCGACAGCCGCCAACAACACGTCCGACATGTTCTGGGC
>CAYLTU010000468.1:0-3188 GCA_964386465.1 uncultured Rhodospirillaceae bacterium | reverse complement strand
GACTTGCTAACCACTTGTCCCTAGTTTCTTTGTCTCACTACGGGGGTGCAGTCCAGTGCCGACCCCGGTTGACGATATCGAGTCACGAAGGCTTCCGACGCCCGAGATGCTATTCCAAACCGATCCGATATCGTAGAACGTGTAAACCTGGAAGGCATTGAACCACGGTTTACCGACATTCTTACCGTAGCGAAATTCGACCGAGGCGGCGACGCCCGTATCGCCTGTTACCTCGGAGAAATCATAGCCCCGGCCAAACCCGGTGCCGCCGAGAGCGAATTCTTCCGACGACAGGAGAGGCTGTGCCGACCATTGCGCGTTCACGTTCGCCTGCAGTCCGAAATTCGACCCGATCCCCTGCGTCCGCGACAGATAAAGCGTTGCTTTGGTGAAGTCGCTGCGCCCGTCGAAGCGCGAAAGATTATCCTCGCCCTTTTCCGTGGCATCCAGGACATTGAACCCTTGGCTGCCCTCGAAAGAGATGCTGGTCGACCCCTTGTGATGAGACAGCCAGTAGTTGAACCCGACGCGTGCGACTCTCAGACGGTCGGCGGTAGTCGTCCGGTCGAAGGACGTCTCGCGGAAATCCTGGTAGTGCAGGGTTCCGGTAAGCCACAAATTCTGTTTGCTCGAACGGATAACTGGGTACCAGGCGCGCAACTGAGCGCGCGATGCGCCGCTCTCGATATCGGTGGCGTCCAGTTCGGACCCGGAATCCAGATCGCTCGTGGATGCCAGCACGGAGACGTGAAACCCATCGCTTCCGATTGGTTGCGCATAGCTTCCTTCGAAATACAGCAATTCCTCTGGCTGTGTCGGAATCGTAAAGAATCCCAGCTGAATACGCTCGCGCAGCCCAAGACCTGAATTCAGTCCCGCGCTAACCCAACCCTGCAACCGGCCCGCCGACGGCGTGCCGCGATTGTTCAGGTAGGCCAGCCCATCGACCAACTTGTAGGTGGTATTCAGGACGAGCGCGTAACGTCCTTCCGCCTCGTTCAAAGGCCGCAACCGCGGATCGATCCCAATTCCGCTTACGTCGTTGATCAGCAGGATGTTCCGTTCCAGGGTCGCAAGTCGCAGCGGACGATCGGCCTTGATGCGGTTCAAATAGGGCTCAAGCAGCGGACCCTGGTCTTTGTCGCCTTTGAAAACGACGTCGTCGATATATCCTTCGACGACGTCGATGCGCAGAACGCCGGCGGAAAGTTCCTGTGGCGGCGCAACCGCGCGCGACAGGATGTACCCGTCGTCCGTGTAAAGCTTGGTGATCTTGGCGAGGATTATCTCGACATCGTTGAGCGATATCTCCCGCGCCAGCAACTTTTCGTAAAACGGCGCGAACTTCACGGGGTCGAACACGGTCGCACCCTCGATGACGACAGCGGCAAGGATGAACCGCGCAGCATCCAGTTTTTCGGGTGCAGCAGGGGCTTCCTTCGGCGCGCCAATCTCCGGATCGGCGCGCTTCAGCTTCGGTTTGGTTTGCTCGATCCGTCGTTCGATTTGCGCCGGGTCAGCCGACTGCTGCGCCTTGACAGCAAACGAACCCGTGAAAACAAGCAGACAAGTCGCAATAAGTATCTGCGGCCCCAGGTTGAAGTAACTGCCTATGCTACCTCCTTTGGAGCCGTTTTTCGACCCACGTTTTATTTGCCATTACTACACTACCATAAATTGTAACAATTCCTCGGCTCCACCTGCATACCGTGAATCTTTATAGATCAATTGGTTATAACGCAACTTCACTAAATGCATTATCACAATATTTTGGACCGGAATTAGCTAAAATTTTATCTACATTAATTTCATTTTATTTATTTTTTTCAGCACCTTATCTCTATTTTCTCCTTCGTTTGGGTGACGAATAATACGACGAATTTAGACAATAATTAGCACAAGATGAAAAGCGCTACCGGATACGGGAATACGCAAATGATTCTTCTCAGGGCCATAATCACTTCGATCGTTCTGACCGTCCTCGCACTGGTCTCCTTTCAGAACAACGCGGTTGCCCAGGGGCAGGCTGCTTGGACCGTGTCGACCGTCAATGGCGACGTCCGGCACAGCCAGGATGGCGGCGCGCCCGCCACGCTTGCGGTCGGTGACGAGGTTGGCGTCGGCGGGAAAGTGACGACCGGCCCGAACGCGCGCGTCGTCCTGACCCGCGGTTCCGAGTCCATGACCCTGGCGCCGAAAGGCGAAATCGCCATTCCGGCGGAAACCGGCGGCATGCTGACCCGGATCGTTCAGAATTTGGGCACGCTGCTGCTGAACGTGGACAAGAAGCCCGAACAGCATTTCGAGGTCAAAACCCCGTATCTGGCCGCGGTCGTCAAAGGCACGACCTTCACGGTCAGCGTCGATAAGGGCGGCAGCGCCGTTCATGTCGTCACCGGCCTGGTGCAGGTCAACGACCTTCTTTCCGGTCAGAGCGGCCTGGTCCATCCCGGCCGCACCGGCATCGTCACCTCCAAGCCCGGCGGCGGCCTGAAGATCAGCGGCGGCCGCGCGAAACAGGGCACGAAGCACGCGAAAGCAAAGGCCAAGGCCGAGAAGAAGAAGGTTACCAAAACGGACACCGGTCGCGGCAACGCGTCCGGCAAAAAGGCATCTCCAAAATCCGCCGAGAAAATATCTACCGCCCTGAAAATCAGGAAGGGTGTTGCGGCGAAGAATTCGAAACCCGCCAAGGCGAAAGGCGCGAAAGGCTTCGCGATCGTCTCCGCAATCGGCGTGACGAAAATCAATATCTCCGCCGTAACGAACGGCTTCATCAAAGCGGATAAAGGCTCCGGTGTGAACGCTGGCACGCCCGCTGGCGAGGCGAAAAAACTCGAGGATTCCAACGACAACGGAAATGGCAACAACGTCAATAACGCCAACGAAAACGCCAATGCTGGTGGAAATGGCAAAGGCGGGAGCAATGGAAACGACAACGGTAACGGCAATGCCGGTGGCAACGGTAACGGCGAAGGCAACGGTAATTCTGGGAGCAAAGGCAACACCGGCGGTAACGGTAATTCCGGCGGAAACGGCGCAGCGAATTCCAGTGGCGGCAATTCCGGTGGGAGCAGCGCGGCGAATTCCGGCGGCGGCAATTCCGGTGGGAACAGCGCGGCGAATTCCAGCGGCGGCAATACCGGTGGGAACAGCGCGGCGAATTCCGGCGGCGGCAATGCCGGTGG
>CAYLTU010000467.1:0-3188 GCA_964386465.1 uncultured Rhodospirillaceae bacterium | reverse complement strand
GGGTGGGGGTGGACGGCGATGACCCTCGCTATTTCGCAGAGACTTCCCAAATTCAATGTTTCGACCAGGATTATAGACAGGCGATCGCCTGAGCTCCTAGGGTTGGCGTCGGTGCGAAAGATGCGCTTGAACGGGCGGCAACGCGTAGGGGTGCGGGAGAAAAGTTACGATGGCGACGAACGATTATCCTTCGATACGGGAAAGCGCGCAGGCGGTCATCGCGGCGATCGGGCGCGACAATGGCGATCCGGAGTCGCGCCGCGCGGGACTGCTCGACGCCCTCGGGCCCTTCGTTGAACGGCCCGGCCTGTTCTCGCTCGGCGTCAGGCGTCCGGGCAATCACATCGATAATTCGAAATACGTCTATTACGACGGCGAGCTCTCGATCACCATCGACCAACTGTCGCAGGGGGCTGGTCGTGCCGCCGGCCGAGATCCACAGCTTCGAAGCGCTGGAGGCGGAAACTTTCATCTGCACGGTCGTCGGCGGCAACTACAGCCCGCCCCGGCACCACTACAACGCCGACAGGAACACCTATGTCGTCGCGCAGGCCGGCAAGCAGCCGAAAGCGGCCTGACGTACACCGCTCCGGCGCGTTGACTTGAAACAAAATACCACACTTGCTGGCCGGCGTTGCGATTCGGGAAAACCGAGTTGATATTTTCTCAATATATCGTTCTAAATTTGTAAAATCTTGAAATATTACGACTTTTCCCTTGCGTTGCAGGCCTGATAATCACAAAAAACTGGATTTTCACGGCATTTATGCTAAATTTGTCCATACATTCATCGACGCACCGGACCGGGTAAGACTTCAACCTTCTGCCAGGTTCTCATTGACGGGAGAGGCAGTATGGCGGGTCAAGTCCGCGTGTCGCATATTCTTTTGATGTATGAAGGGTCCGAGCGATCGACCGCGACGCGGTCGAAGGAAGAGGCCTTGTCGGAAATCGGCGGCATCAAGGAGAAAATCGCTAACGGTGAGGATTTCGCGTCGCTGGCCGCGTCGCATTCCGATTGCCCCTCCGGCAGGGATGGCGGGGAGCTCGGATCATTCTCACCGGGCGCAATGGTGCCGGAGTTCGATGAAGTGGCCTTCCAGCTTGAGGTAGGCGCGGATAGCGACGTGGTGACGACGGCATTCGGCTACCACTTGCTGCGGCGTACAGGCTAAGGGGCACCAAACCGTAACACGGACTTAAACTTAGGGAGTTGAAGGGGATGAACTTGCTGTAACGGCGGGAAGTCTCCGAAGAAAAATATGAGCGATATAGCATTACCGACCAAAGACGAAGAGCACCTTATCCATCCGCAAACCCAAAGGGTTCGTAAATGCCTGCTGTGCAGCACTCACTTCGAAAGCGAGTGGGCCGGCGAGCGGGTTTGCAAAAAGTGCAAAGCGACGGCTGCCTGGCGGCAGGGTTAAGCGGCCGCGCGACCTGATGCATACAGGAATCGTGCAATGCTTCGGAGCCTTTGGCTCCGAAGCGCTTTGTGGGCTGCCGGTTACCGCGGACCGAAGCTGAACGTATTACCGGGCTCCTCGCCGTAAGCGCGTTCGCGCCGCAACCGGCCGACCATGTCATAGACATGCGGCGCCGCCGCCAGGACTTGTGCGAAATCGTCGTCCGACAGCGTCAGGCCCGCTTGCGCGACGGCCGCGGCCACCTTGTCGCGGAACGATTCGTCGAGGGCCGGCGGCGGGGGCGGTGATCGCACCAACGGGTTCGCGCCGGCGACGTCGGGGCGTTTGTCCCGCCAGGGTGTCGCCTCTTCGTAGGCGTGTGCGGCACTGAATACCGTCGCCTCGTCGAACGGGCGGCCGACGATCTGCATCGAGAGAGGCAAGCCGCCCTCGGTAAACCCGACGCATTGGGCCAGCGCTGGACCGCCGGTCACGTTGAACGGCGTCGCGATCGAGGGTTTCTGCCAGAACGATACCGTCTGATGAGACCCGAGACGGCCCGCCGGAGCGACGCCCGCCGTCACCAGCAGATCGAACTTCTCGTACAGCGGCGCCATCTCTTCCAGCATCGTGCGGCGTTCGCGCTGTGCGTTGACGTAGTCCGATCCGGCCATCAGGCAGGCCGGTAGGACCCTGCCGCGGAAGTCGCCGCCGAAATCCTGCGGTCGCGCGCGTAGTTGATCGGCGTGAATGGCGAACAACTCCGACTCGGCGATCGTCACCTTGACGTCGTAGTAATCCTGCATCGGGCGCATGCGCGCGTCTTCGACCGATGCTCCCAGCCCGCGCAGCACGTCGAGCGCCGCCTCCATCGCGTCGCGCACTTCGTCACTCGCTTGCTGATCTTCTTCCCAGAAGTGGCGGATCACGCCGATCCGCAGGTCCCGAATATCGCCTGTCAGGGCCGCTCGGTAGTCCGGCACCGCGACCGATGCGCTCGCCGGGTCGGTGGGATCGTGGCCGGCGAGCGCCTGCAGCATGATCGCGCAATCCTCGACCGTCCAGGTCATCGGTCCGCAATGATCGAATGTGTAGGAATTGGCGATGACGCCGGCGCGGCTGACCAATCCGTATGTCGGCTTGATCCCCACGATGCCGCACAGGCAGGAAGGGTTGCGGATCGATCCGCCCGTGTCCGATCCCATCGCTCCTTTGACCATGCCGGCGGCGACGGCGGCGCCGGATCCGCTGGACGAACCGCCGGTCGCATGGTCGGGATTCCAGGGATTGCGCGCCATCGGCCAGGGCAAGTCGAAGGACGGGCCGCCATGGGCGAACTCGTGCGTGGCGAGCTTGCCGAGCAATATTCCGCCAGCCTCGTATAGCTTCGCCGTCGTCGTTGCGTCCCGGCCGGGGATGTTGTCGATCAGGATCCGGGAGTGGGCCGAAGTCAGGATGCCTGCTGTGTTGTAGATGTCCTTCAGACCGAAGGGGATGCCGTGCAGAGGACCCCGATAATTGCCCGCGGCGATCTCGTCTTCCGCTTCGCGCGCCTGCGACATCGCCCGCTCCGCGGTGAGCGTGATAAACGCATCGAGACTGGAACCGACCGAGTCGATTCGCTGCAAGCAGGCTTCGACGATTGCGACAGGCGACAATCCGCCATTTTCGACCTGGCTTGCGGTCTCCGCGATGGAAAGGGCCCAGATATCGCTATTCATGGAATATCGCTCCTTTGGCCTGCCGGTTATCCGGTGTCGGTGCGATTGTAGACCGCGACGG
>CAYLTU010000466.1:0-3201 GCA_964386465.1 uncultured Rhodospirillaceae bacterium | reverse complement strand
ATAAAGAATATACCGCTGGATACGCTTGGAAAGCCAAAATACATTCGAAAAGAAAAGAATTTAAATTAGCAATGAAAAATTATGATCGCGCGATAGAAACTTCAACTTACAAAAAAGAACGTTATTATTATTACAAAGCGCGGTTATTAAAATCTATCGGGGATATTGAAAATTGCATCAAAACACTCAATCAATCTCTTAAAATTCGAGGAAGCTATATTCCAAGTCTTTTAATGATGGCAGAAGCTCATAACATTTTAGGCATGAAAGATTTGGCTTTAACCTATATAAATAAAGTTTTATCGCTACAGCCAGAAAACAAAATAGCTATGGGAATACGTTCAATTTTAATCATCAAATAGAGCATATTTTAAACGATAAGACACGGAATATCTACGATAAGGAACCGGGTTACTGGCCAGACGGCAACTGTCGCGCCTGCATGGTCGAGATTGAGGGTGAGCGAGTGCTGACCGCCTCCTGCATCCGAACGCCGACGGACGGCATGGTGGTAAACTCCGTCTCGGACCGTGCCAAGACGGCGGTAAGCGTCCGGCCTGACCGCTCTGCCATAGATCGTTAGTGAGGTTTAGTGTCCGCTTGTTTAGGTGGACACTAACGGGGATCAGGGTGTGGCGAAGCAGGGCAAGCGTCGGCGCTGGAGTGCAGACGAGAAGCAGATGATTTGCGCACAGACGCGGTTTGCGGGCGTTTCGGTTTCACAGGTTGCGCGGCGCTACGATGTGAACACCAATCAGATATTCAACTGGCTGAAGGACCCTCGCTTTGCGGTAAATAAGGAGGTCGATGACGCCGCCTGTTTCCTGCCGGTTGAGATTGTGCGTCACGTCGAACACGAAGCTGAGCGTCCTGTTGCGGACGAAGGCGAGATCGAGATCACGCTTACTGGCGGCCATCGCCTACACCCTGGTGGAGACGGCGAAACTCAACGGCGTCGACCCACAAGCCTAGCTCACCGACACGCTTGGCCGCATCGCCGACCACAAGATCACAAAACTCGACGAACTTATACCTTGGCGTTACGCTGAAACTTCAGCGTAACAGGCCAATCCGTTACACGGTAGGGCGGGATCGCCAGACGGTTACGCCGACACCGTCTTCGCTCAATGAGATGTCCGCTGTACCTTCAAATTTGGGCGTTTACTTTTGGGGCATCTAATATGGCGAATACTCGGCTACGATCCGGGCTCCGCCAAGTTTTCCAGATACAAATAATCCGACGTAGAAACTGTACAGGCTGAGGTTCTAGATTGAAGAGGCTTCCGTCCGGTGACTGAGGTCGACGGTTGCGAATGTTAAGAGGCTGACCTACCTTTTTCCGCGATATCGACGATGGTTCGCCGCCGTCCCGGTATTGAACGAAACAAAAAACCGGAACGGCGTGGAGCCAACCCGCCGCGCAAACAATAGGAAACGTCAGTTGGACTCAACCGTCCCGGCCCTTGATGCCGCATCCCTGGTGGCCGTACCGGGATCTTCGCCCACGGCTGCGCTGCAGCCCGGCATGGCGTACGCCGCCGACCGAATATGCGAACAGGCGCTTGGCGGCGAAGCCCTTCTCAGCCATACGCTGGAGTCGGAGTTCGGCCGTCTCGGCATCATTCTCATCCCGGTCGCTGATATCGACCTCTTCAAGGACAAGCAGCGGACCTTGGCCGCCGTCCTCAAAGGGGTCGAACTGGCGGCAGAAAGCGGCGCCAAATGCGTCTCCTTTACCGGCATGATCCCGGCCGCCACCGACTATGCCGGGGACATCGCCGCCGCCGTGCGCCGGCACACCGGCGAGAACCCGGCGCTGGATGCATTGCAGCTTACCTCGGGCCATGCTTCGGTGGTGGCGGCATTCGCCTTCAACATTGAGCGCCTGCTCAATTTCGCCGGCCGGACCTACCAGGATGAGCGGGTTGCCTTCGTAGGCCTGGGCTCGATCGGCGAAGGCATTGCCAGGCTGATGGCCGCCAGACCGGCGCCCCGGCAAATATATCTGATCGACGTGACCGCGAAGAAAGACCTGCTGGAGCGGCTCAAGTCAGACCTGACGCGTGAATACGACCTCCCCGCCACGGGCATTGACGTCATCACCGTCGATGCGCATCAGAGCCTGCCCACCGACCTCTACCCGGAGATCAGCCTGATCCTTTCGGCGACTTCCGGCCCGGAGGTCATCGACGTCGACGCCTTGGTTCCGGGAACGCTGATCGTCGATGATTCCTTTCCCCTGGGATATAACGCCCGCAAGGCCGTCGAGCGCATGAAGGCAGCCGGTGACATCATGATCACCATCGCCGGGGCCTTTCAATGCCCGGCCCGGTTCACGCCGAACTTCCCGCCGGTTGAGACCGAAGACGCTGGCCTCATCGAGCTGCGGCGGATCATATCGAGAATGTCAAACCCGTGGCCCGATTGTCTGACCGGTTGCATCTTCTCCGCCTACCTGACGCCGCAATTCGGACTACCCGAAACCATCGGACCTGTGACGGCAAAGGATGCGCTGCGCTTTTACGACACACTACGCCGCCACGACTTCACGGGCACGCCACCATATTTCTTCACTTTCGGCTTCGAACGCAACGACCCTATATATTCCCTCGGATCGCCAAGACCTCTACAGGCTCCGCCACTGAGAGGAGCGCGAGCCGAGCCGTAGTCAAGCATTGGAGTTCCCCCGGTTTCGTGGACAGTTATGGGCTAGCAGATTCTAGCGGTTCAGCGGTCCCCACATATTTGCGGAACTGACCGGTCCCGCAATGCCTTTGCGGTATCGAAATACGCTAGAAAGGCCTGTTCGATTGGCGAAATACTTGAAAAATGCTGCATTTGCGTTGCTGTTGCCACTGGCGGCGGCCTGCGCTGCCGACGGGACGGAAAGCGGTGGACTGGATTGGTCGAAATCGACGACCTACAATGTAAAGACCGGTAGAGGCGACCGCGTAACCTTGCGGGTGTTGGGCGACGGAAAAGACAGCTACGACTATCAAGCCCGCATCCGGCATACGACGCGCTCCGACACGGATCCGTTGGACCGCCAACGGGTCCTTCGCGATGCCTCGCGGGTGGTCGTCGGAAAACTTTGCGCCAAAGGGGCCAACAATGCGAGGCCGCATTACGCTTCGAACAATTACGAAGAATTCGGCCGCTTCGTCTGTGCGGTCAAGTAACGGCCGGACATCAGTCCTCGCA
>CAYLTU010000465.1:0-3222 GCA_964386465.1 uncultured Rhodospirillaceae bacterium | reverse complement strand
CAACGCCAGGATACGCCACCCAATTCATCCATCACCAAGATTCAGACATAGCTCGGATTTTCAGCCATTGATCCAGTGAAAGATCATCCTCGGTGCCGTCTGTTACTGTTGATTGCTTCTCTGTCATTTTCGGTCTCGCTTCCAAGTTTGGTTTTGTTCGTTCTCTCTCTGATTCACATGGTTATGGCTTCGGATTCGCATTCGGTGAGTTCGACTGCGCCGTGTTTGTCAAAGCCGCGCCCTCCAACCAACAGATCTTTCTCCGTTGTTTACGTCCATATCGTCCGCATCGTCCGCAATCACCTCATTTCCTGTGTTTTCGCGGACGGTTGGGCGCTCCGTACTCTTCCCGTTTGCGTCTGCAGGCGGCGATACCGTCCGCACCTGCGTTTCCTCGCAATCGCTGCTGTGCGCGACACCGACTATTTCCGCGGACGGTGCAGACGATCGGGACGGTGCCGTCCCCGCACTATCTGCCGCGCAGGAAATCCGAATGATCCGGGTCCGCGCTCGGCCTTCTTTGTTGAACTCGATGTCGATTCCAACCTTGCGCAGGAAGGTCGCAGCACGACGGAGGCGACCGGACAGCGCCCGGGCAGTTGCCGGCCAGGTCTTGGTCTTGGCGATCCGCTCACCAACCTCCCCGGAAAGGGCGCCCAGAAGATCCGAAGCCGTTCCCGTCCACTCCGTCTGCGAATCCATCAGGGAACGAATTGCCGAGCCGACCGGGTCGGCCTCGATGACGCTGTCGACTGCGTCGTCACGGTTTCCGGTATAGGCCCGCCAGAACGTTCCCTCTTCCCAAATCGCGGTCTCGCAGGCTGTCGCCCACAGGGCAAAATCGGCCATACGCGGAAGTCTCTCCAGCTTTGTCTCGGTAACCATCCCTATTTTGTTTCCGATTAACCTCCGTAATACCCCCGGTACCATTCCACGAATTTCGCCACGCCGTCCTCGATGCTCGTTTCCGGCTTGAAGCCGACGTCGGCGATCAGCGGGTCGATGTCGGCGTAGGTCGCCAGCACGTCGCCGGGCTGGATTGGCAGCATCTCCTTCTTCGCCTTCTTGCCTAGCGCGTCTTCGAGCACCGCGATCAGGTGCATCAGCTCGACCGGGTTGTTGTTGCCGATATTCTGCAGCCGGTAGGGCGCGCTGGAGCTGGCCGGGTGCGGGTGGCCGCTGGACCAATTCGGATCGGAGCGCGCGGGGCGGTCGGTGACGCGGATCACGCCCTCGACGATGTCGTCGACATAGGTGAAGTCGCGCCGCATCTGGCCGTTGTTGAAGACCTTGATCGGTTCGCCCGCCAGGATGGCGCGCGTGAACAGGAACAGCGCCATGTCGGGGCGGCCCCAGGGGCCGTAGACGGTGAAGAAGCGCAGGCCCGTCGTCGGAATGCCGTAGAGATGGCTGTAGGTGTGCGCCATCAGTTCGTTCGATTTCTTCGAGGCGGCGTAGAGGCTGATCGGATGGTCGACCGTGTCGCCGACGGAGAACGGCATCTTGGTGTTGAGGCCATAGACGCTGCTCGACGACGCGTAGACCAGGTGCCCGACCTCGTGCTTGCGGCAGGCTTCCAGGATGTTGGCGAAGCCGACGATGTTGCTGTCGATATAGGCTTGCGGATTTTCCAGCGAATAGCGCACGCCGGCCTGTGCCGCGAGGTTCATGACAGCGCTTGGTTTGCAGTCGTCGAAGACGGCCATCAGGGCGTCCCGGTCCTGCAGGCCGATGCGGTGGTTGACGAACCCTCTATGGTTGCCCAGCCGCTGCAGCCGAGCCTCCTTGAGCGAAGGGTCGTAATAGTCGTTCACATTGTCGACGCCGACGACCCGGCGGCCATCCTGCAGCAGCCGCTCTGCCAGGTGAAATCCGATGAAACCGGCCGTTCCGGTTACCAGATGAACGCCGTCGCTGGGTGTGGCTTCGAGCATCGTTGACTGTCTCTCTTTCTCGCTTTTTGGTTCAGCCTCAGAGGCTCCAATAAATCACGCCCTCGGGCACGTCGCCCTCGTTCAACATCGATTTCACGTCGATCAGGACACCGCCCGGGCGCAGCATTGCCGTCAGCGCGCCGGCCGGGCGTTGGCGGTATTCGTCGTGCGCGACGGCGAGGATCAACCCATCGAGCGCGTCGAACGAGTCGAGCGCGCTCAACGTCAGCCCGAATGCCTCCCGCGTGTCCTCGTCGTCGGCCATCGGGTCGTGGATCAGAATGTCGATCTCGGCTTCCCGAAGCGCTTCGGCGATCTTCGGGACCATGCTGTTGCGCAGGTCTGGAATGTTTTCCTTGAAAGTCAGCCCGAGGATACCGACCCGTGCGTTCTGCATGCCCGCTTCGCGCTCTTTCAGAAGCTTGACCATGCGTTGGCCTATATAGGCCGCCATCGTATCGTTGATCCGCCGGCCCGCCAGGATGACTTCTGGCTGGTAACCCACTTCCTGCGCCTTCGCGGTCAGGTAATAGGGATCGACGCCGATGCAATGTCCACCGACGAGCCCGGGCGTGAAAGGCAGGAAGTTCCATTTCGTGCCGGCGGCGGCGAGCACGTCCCGGGTGCGGATGTTGAGGCGGTCGAATATCAGCGCCAACTCGTTCATGAGCGCGATGTTGAGATCCCGCTGCGTGTTCTCGATGACCTTCGCGGCTTCCGCCACCTTGATCGAAGGCGCCCGGTGAATGCCGGCCTCGACGACGGCGCCATAAGCCGCCGCGACCCGCTCCAGCGTTGCCGCGTCGTCGGCGGAGACGATCTTGACGATCCGTTCGATCGTATGCTCGGCGTCGCCCGGATTGATCCGTTCCGGCGAATACCCCAGATGGAAATCCCGGCCGGCGACGAGCCCGGAGCTATCCGATAGGATCGGACCGCAAACTTCTTCCGTTACGCCCGGATAGACCGTCGATTCGTAGACCACCACGTCGCCCGTGCCGAGCGCTGCGCCGACCGTGCGGCTCGCGCTTTCGATGGCGTCGAGGTCCGGCTGGCGGTCGCCGTCTATCGGCGTGGGGACGGCGACGATATAGAAATTCGATTGCTTCATGTCCGCGGGATCGGCTGTAAAGCGGAGGGTCGACGCCTCAATCGCGCACCGATCGCACTCGCCGGTCCAATCGTTCCCGGCCTCGAGCGCTTCGACGCGGGCCTTGTCGATGTCGAAGCCCAAAACGCCGGGGAACTTTCGCGCGAACGCGAGCGCGACCGGCAAGCCGACATACCC
>CAYLTU010000464.1:0-3306 GCA_964386465.1 uncultured Rhodospirillaceae bacterium | reverse complement strand
CACCTTCATGCTCACCGACAATCAGGTGATCTACATTCTGCTGGGGCATAAACCGCCCTACCACTCGAATATCTACAACAGCTCGCCGCTTTACGAGCAGCGTAAAGTCCTAGCGTGGCTGAAGGACTATAAACCGCAATTCGCGGTTGTCGATCCGAAGAAGCTGATGTTCGACACCTTCCAGGTGATGATCCGGACGCCGCTGACGTTCAACCATGTCATCGAACATTATGTCCCGCTGGAGACGATCGGTGTGCTCGAATTGATGCGCCGCCGCAAACCGGATGAGCCGGTCGCCGCTGCCTTCTGGCGCGACAAACTCGGTAGTTCCATCGCATTTGGCCATTTTCCGCGCGCCTCCACAGCGGACCGGCTTTCCCAATGTACGCACGACGCGGTGTGCCAGAACTTCCTGAAAATCTCGATACCCGACTCGCGCCACGATCGCCAAAAACTGACGATCCCGTTCAAGGCCAGCGGCCTCGATTTCGCCGCGACCTTCATCGCTGTGTCCGGTTCCAGCCCCTACTTTCTGTCACTCGACCGGGTCTGGTTCTGGGACGTCCTAAACCGTAACGGCAGCGCCGCCCAGATCGGCACCGAAAAACTGCCAACGGGAGTCAAAGTGGAGATCGTGCGTCTGGCAGCCGGTACCGATATCCTGTACTGAAAGGCAGCGAGGTTCGCGACGAAAGCGCCGTTCTGTGTCTCAGCCAGCCCAACTTATCCCGTCGCCGGATGACGGCTCCTTCGCCATTCACGTCGATTGCGATCCATTGTGGGTTTACGCGAACGAATATGGGCTAAACCTCGACGCACAGGACCTGATCTACCGGCAGGCGCTGCCGGCAATGCTGGCGTTGCTTGAGGAATTTCGAATCAAGGCGACCTTCTTTGCCATCGGACAGGAGCTGGACAATCCCGCGTTTGTCGACTTCCTGCGTGATGCGGTGGAAAAAGGACACCGCATCGGCAATCACAGTCTGCGGCATTCGCCGCGCTTCTGGAAGTTCGACGCCGCAGCGAAACGGGCCGAAATCGAGGAAACCCACGCCCGGCTGTCAGACAGTGTCTCGACGGCATTGTCGGGCTTCCGCGCGCCCGGATACGCGAACGATCCGGCCCTCTATGACGTATTGCAGGAACTTGGTTACAGATACGAAGGATCGACCTTGCCCGGACCCGCCACACTTATGATGGCGGCGTTTTTCATGCTCAATGGTAATCGAAGCGAGGAAAAATCCTTCTCGCCCCTGCGGAATTTATTCGCGTCCTCGACCATGAAACGGCGCCCGAACAGCCCAATCTGGCAAATCCCGATATCGGTCATCCCGTTCCTGCGCCTGCCGATCCATACAACCTTCATCTATCAGTTTGGCTCGGCCTATGGACGGCTCGGTCTGGATATGCTCTCCAGGATGAAGGGGCATCACGTTTATCTGTTCCATGCGATCGACATGCTGGATTACCCCGACATCGCACAATTCGAAGGCAAGGTGATCGCGATGCGTTGGTCCTTCGAAGACCGCCGCCGGTTGATCGCATCGATCTTGACGAAGATCGCGCCCATGACGTGCCTGACCGAGGACTTGGTGGCCAACGCATAATTGTGCCGAATTGCTTTACTGCCGCCGCTTGAAGCGATCGCCGTGCAGAATGTCTTCCGACACGGTTATGCGGACGGGAATTTTGAACGGATCGAGGCGCGCGCCACAGAAACGCTTGATGCGATTGCGGGCTGCCTGCGGATCGAGGGACGGATCCTGCAATCGCACCTTCGCCGCCACCGTCATCCCCATGATCGGGTTTGGCTCGCCGAATACCACCGCATCGGCGACATCCTCGCATTCCAGCAAGACCGACAACACTTCGGCCGGATACACCTTCTGACCGCCGACATTGATCAGGTCGGAATCGCGCCCGAGTATCCGCAACGCGTCACCATCGCACTCCACCCGGTCACCGGTCCTGTAATAGCCGTCTGCGGTAAAGGGCGATTCCGCGTTCAGATAGCCGAGCATGGCGGTATCTGTTTTGATTTCCAGCATGCCGTCTACAATTCGCGTCTCGACGCCTTTTCCGCCGAGTGTGATCCACAGTGAATCGTCCGCGCGTGATCGGCAACGCAGCACGCCGATCTCGATCGATCCGTAGGTCTGGCGCAATTCGGCGTCGGGAAACGCCTTCGCGAGATTTTCCAGGGTGGAAGGCGGCATGGCCTCGGAACCGTAAGTAATTAGCCGAAGCGAACTCAGATCGTATTTCGCCTGCGCATTGCCGAGCAGGAGCATATTGAGGAACGTCGGCGATGTGGGAAGAAGTTCCAGCGCGTGGCGCTCGATCTGACCGCACACATAATCGACGGACCGCTTCTCGAGCAGCACGATCGGGCTCGCGGTGGCAATCGCGTGCAGCAGCGTGTTGATACCGCCCGCATGGTCGAATGTCAGGAACGACATCATCCTGAAGGCCGGCCGGCGTTGCGCGAACTTCGCGGCGAGGCGCGAGAAATCATGTACGACGCCCTTGGGTTCGCCGGTCGAGCCCGAGGTAAATAGGATCAGTCCCGGCAAGGATCGATGACGCAGCGTTTCCACCAGCGGATGCGGCGGCGCCGCCTGTTGGACCGCGGCGATGTTCGCCGTTTCGTCTTCGCCGATATCGATTCGGAATGCCGGATCGGCGAGATCGAGCAATTGCGGCGCCCGCAACAGGCTTCCCGGCAGCAGGGGCGCGACGATTGCCCCTTCGCCCAGCAGCGCCAGCAACATCGCAATTGCCGATGGCGTGTAGTCGCCGATCAAGGCGACGATCCCACCCGGGGTAATCCCGAATTCCGCGACGGTCCGCCTATGCTCTTCGATCGCGTTCAACAGCCAGGCGCCGTCATAGGCCTCGTCCTGCCAGATCAACACCGTCCTACCGATTGATTCCCGCAGACGGTCGAGAAAGAGATCAATCCCGGACACCGGACTCAAAGCCTCACGATCGCGGTTCCCCATGAGAGGCCGACACCGAACCCGCACAACACCGCCAGATCGCCCTGATTCGCCGTCCCTTTCGCCAACGCTTGCTGCAGCGCGTGCGGGATCGACGCCGACACCAGATTGCCCACCGACTCCAATTCGCAAACGACTTTTTCTTCGGGCAAGCCGAGCAATTTGACCAAACTGTCCATGGCGATCCGACTCGCCTGATGGAAGACGAAGACGTCTATATCGTCGACGGCAATTCCGTTGGCGTCGAGGATCGACCGGATCTCTCGCGGCACTACGGCATTGAAGAAAGATAGCACGCCGAGCCCGT
>CAYLTU010000463.1:0-3319 GCA_964386465.1 uncultured Rhodospirillaceae bacterium | reverse complement strand
GCGGTGTATTGGATTCATGGCAACCACGAACACGACTCCGGACCCGAGATGTGGGCCAATCTCGCGGAACCCGAGCGCAATCCGCTGACCGCGGCGGGCGCTTTGCACACACGCGTTGTCGAGATCGATGGCGTCCGCGTCGCCGGCCTCGGCGGAACATTCCTACCTCATGTCTGGGCCGGCAATGCACCGCCCAGATTGCACCGGCGGGAACAACTCGCCGCCGATCTCGCGGCCAACCATCCCGGCCTAAGCCCCGATCAGGCCAGCATGACCATGCACTTTCTGAACACCACGGCGATCTGGCCGGAAGACGTTGATGCGCTCGCCGCACAAAAAGCCGATGTCCTGGTCACCCATGACGCGCCGTCGAGCCACCCGGAGGGCAGCCTCGTTCTGGACAATCTCGGCCGAGCGATGGGCGCCCGGTTGATCGTGCACGGTCATCATCACATCACATCGCACGCCCAGGCGGTTGACGGGCTGCGCGTTCTTGGCGTCGGTGACGCCTGGGCAGTCGGCATGGACGGCGCCGTTGTGTGGCGAGGTGGTGAACGGGAGCGTCCCCTCCCGCGTGCCGGCGACGGTTGGGTGGTACAGCCGATCGCGGCGTGAACCTTGTCGCGGCGCGGGCGCGCTATTGGCGTGCCGCGTTGACGGTTAGCCGATTGGGCGTGCAACCTGGTAACGCCCATGGGGCGTTCATGGCGCGTCCACCCCTAATCGGCCGCTTTGTCCGACGCGTCGAGGCCGATCACGCCGCGTTCCGCGAAATCGCCAATTGTCTCGGAGCTGTAGCCAAGGCGATGCAACACCGCTTCCGTGTGCTCGCCCAGCCGTGGCGGCGGCATCCGGATCTCGCCCGGGGTCTCGGTAAATTTTAACGGCAATCCGGCCATGCGAATCGGACCCGCACCGGGAACATTTATCTCGACGACCATGTCGCGCGCGGCCACCTGCTCCTCGGCCACGATCTGATCGATATTGTTGACCGGCGTGGAGGGTACGCTGACCGAACGCAACCGTTCTTCCCAATATTTCACGGGATGTTTTCCCATTACCTCGTGGATCATGCCGACCAGCAAATCGCGGTTCTCGGCACGCGCGTCGGCGGTGTTGAAGCGCGGGTCCTCGTCCCATTCGGAATGGCCGAGCACGCTGCAGAAGTCGCGCCACATGCGCGGGTTGAACGCGGCGACGACGATGTAGTCGTCCGCGGCCCGGAACGCCTGATAGGGCACGCCGACCCCGCCACCGCTACCGGCGCGCATCGGGGCGACACCCGTCGCAAAATACCGTGTGAGATGATACGACAGCATCGACATCTGGCCCTCCAGCAGCGATGTGTCGACACGCTGCCCGCGGCCGGTGTGGTGGCGCGCCTCCAGCGCCATCAGGATGCCGATCGCCGCGGTCATACCGGCGCCTATGTCGGCCACCGACAATCCCATTTTCGAGGGCATGCGGTCCGGCTCGCCGGTGATGCTCATGCCGCCGGTATAGGCCTGCATGAACAGGTCGTTGGCTGCCTCCTCGCGGCGCGGCCCGGAGGCGCCAAAGCCGCTGATCAGGCAGTAGATCAGGCCCGGATTGTCGGCCGCCAGCGACTCGTAATCGAGTCCGGCACGCGGCAATGCCTCCAGCCGGTAATTGCCCAAAAGCACGTCGGCGTCGAGCACCAGCGCGCGCGCGGCCTCGCGGCCTTCCGGGCTTTTCAGATCGAGCGCCACGCCGAGCTTGTTGCGGTTCGCGGCGGCGTAATAATAGGGCACCTTGTCATGGAAAAAAGGCGGCCAGGCTCGGCTGTCGTCGCCCACGCCGACACGTTCGACCTTGACGACCTCGGCTCCGTAGTCCGCGAGCATCATGCCGCAATACGGTCCCGCCATGGCCACGCTGAACTCAACGACCTTGATGCCGTCAAGAGGGCCGCTCATACCACGGCCCCTTCATGTATCAGTTTCGACAATTCGATTTCCTCCGAGTTGTAACCCCGCCGCGGCGCCGCAAGTCAATTCGTTGAAGCTGTTGCCAGGGGTTCGCGAACCCTGACCTTGGAATCCATCCCACCGCCGTTGCGGAAACCGCATGGATCTCAATCAAGGATTGGAAGTGTTTTCGGTTGGGTTTTGTTTCCAGTACGTAGTTACCAGCGAGGAGCCGACCTTTTTTTGATCCAGATCAATGCTCTCCCCGATTGCCATGCCTGACTATTTCTAACGTTAATAATGGCAACAGCGCGCCCGACCGGGCGAATGGCGTGACGGTCGCGACGCACAGATCCATAAGGGTGGCGAAGTGGGCATGTCGTTTCCGGCATACATCGTTTATCCTGAATGGGCAGCCCCCGCTTCCCGAGCGCTCAAGCCGAACGGGAACCGCCGCCTCATCATGGGAGAATTATGAGCATGGATTTCGGGTACACACAGGAGCAAGAGGCCCTGCGGCGAGAGGTCCGCGCCTTCATTGCCGAAAACATCACCGATGAGGTCCGCGTGGAGATGGAGGGACAAAACGAGGGCTTCGGCGTCAGGCCCGCCGGCAAAGACACCGCGCAGGTGAACCAGCTTTTCAAAAAGATCGGCGAGCGCGGTTGGCTGGGCATCAGTTATCCCAAGGAGTATGGCGGCCAGGGCGGCGACCGCATGTCACAGTACATCGTCGAGGAGGAGTTCGCGCGCGCCGATATCGGCCTTAGTCTCGGCGGCAGCGGCGCGCCGGCGATCATGGCCGCCGGAACGGAAGAGCAGAAGCGATACTACGTTCCAAAGCTGATCACCGGTGAATATTCCTTCGCCTTGGGCTTCACCGAACCGCACGCCGGCGCCGACCTGGCTTCATTGCAATGCCGAGCGGTGCGCGACGGAGACGAGTATGTGATCAACGGCCAGAAGATGTACACGTCGTCGGCGCACATGTCGACGCACATCTATCTGATGGCCCGAACCGATCCGAAGGCGCCGAGGCACCGCGGCATCTCGATTTTCCTGTTCCCGATGGACACGCCCGGCATCACCGTCCGGCCGCTGTGGACCATCCAGAACGAACCCAGGGCGCCGAGCGGCACCACCTATGGCACCTCGCGCACCAATGAAACCTTCTTCGACGAGGTGCGCATCCCAGCTTCCAGCCTCTTGGGTAAGGAGAATGAAGGTTGGCGAGTCGGCGCCATGGGCCTCAATCTCGACCGGGTCGGCGCCGCGCGTTACCTGATGTCCGTCCGCCGCGACGAGGACATCGTCAACTGGGTCAAGACGAACAAGTTCGACGGTTATGCGCCGACGGACGATCCGGCGATCTGCGACAAAATTGCCGAATT
>CAYLTU010000462.1:0-3332 GCA_964386465.1 uncultured Rhodospirillaceae bacterium | reverse complement strand
GGCATCACCGCCACGGTGATGGTGCCGACGCAGCTGATCGATGTCCTGGCGCACGAGGCCTTCCGGCCGGAGCGGTTGGCCTCCCTGCAACGTGTCGTCTATGCCGGCGCGCCGATGCCGGCGCCTGTGCTGGCGGAACTAATGGAGCGATTGCCCTGGGTCGAGTTCATCGAGAACTACGGCCAGTCGGAACTGGGCGCGCTCACCGTGCGGCGCGGCGCGGACCTGCCGGCCAAGGCGGGTAGCATCGGCCGTGCGATCGACGGCGTGGAACTGGCGGTGCTGGGGCCGGACGGCAAACCGGTCGCAACCGGCGAGGTCGGCGAATTGTGCTGCCGCGGGCCGAACGCGCTGCTGGGCTATGACGGCGATCCGGAGGCGACACAAGCGCTCTACAAATATGGCGGCGACTGGGTCGCCACCGGCGACGCGGCAACTTGCGACGCGGACGGGTTCTACACACTTGTCGAGCGACTACGCGATATGATCATCCGCGGCGGCGAGAACATCTATCCCAGTGAGATCGAAAACGTGCTGTATGGCCATCCGGCGGTCGCGGAATGCGCCGTTATCGGCGTGCCCGACGACCGGCTGGGCGAGGTGCCGGTTGCCTTCGTCGTGGGCGAGGGCTCGGACGAAGCGGGCTTGATCGATTACTGCCGCGACCGCTTGGCCCGCCACAAGATCCCCATTGCGGTACGGTTCGTCGCCGCGCTGCCGAAAACAACTGTCGGAAAAGTGCGCAAAAACGTATTGCGCAATTCGCTATAGGCCATAGCATTCGCCTCCCTTGCGCCTTGACACAGAACAAGAAAACGGGCGTAAAAGTCTCTTAGGAATAACAAGCCCGCGCGCGGGAACGCGCGGTGCGATGATAGGGAGGAACATCATGCTACGGAAAGCACTCGGTGCCGGATTGGTCGCGACGGCCATGATGGTTGGAGCGACGGCGCAGGCGGCGGAAGTCAAGATCGGCTTCGTGACCACGCTGACGACGCCGGCCGGCGTCATCGGCCGCGACATGAAGGACGCCTTCGAACTGGCGCTCGGTGATATCGGCGGCAAAATGGGCAATCTCGACGTCAAGGTGATCTACGAAGACGACGGCTTCAAGCCGGAGATCGGCAAGCAGAAGACCGACAAGCTGGTGCAGAAGGACGATGTCGATTTCGTCGCCGGCTATATCTGGTCGCACGTGCTGCTCGCCTCGCGGAAATCGGTTTTGGGCGCGGGCAAGTTTCTGATCAGCTCCAATGCCGGGCCGTCGCAGTTGGCCGGCAAGCTGTGCCACAAGAACTTCTTTTCGACCTCCTGGCAGAACGACCAGACGCCGATGGCGATGGGCGAGGTGCTGAACCAGCGCGGCGTGAAGTCGCTCTACGTGATCGCGCCGAACTATGCGGCGGGCAAGAACATGGTTTCCGGCGTGCAGCGCACCTTCAAGGGCAAAATCGTCGGCAAGGACATGACCAAGTGGCCGTCGCAGCTCGACTTCTCGGCCGAGCTGGCCAAGGCGCGCGCGTCGAAGGCCGAAGGCGTCTTCATCTTCTACCCCGGCAAGGCCGGCGGCGCCTTCATGAAACAGTACCAGCAAGCGGGTCTAAGCGGCAAAATTCCGCTCTATTCGGTCTTCACGGTCGATTCGATCAGCTTGCCGAAGTTCCAGAAGGTCAATCTGAGCGGTGTCATGGGCAGCTTCATGACGCAGTTCTGGGCGCCCGATCTGGATACGCCGCAGAGCAAGAAGTTCGTTTCGGGCTTCAAGAAGAAGTACGGCCGATACCCGTCCTTCTACGCCGCGCAGACCTATGACACCATGTTCCTGATCAAGAGCGCGGTCGAGGCGGTCAACGGCAACCTGAAGGACATGGACGGCATGCGCGCGGCGATGGCGAAGGCCAACTTCCCGTCGGTTCGCGGACCCTTCAAATACGGCAAGAACCATTTCCCGATCCAGAATTTCTATCTGCGCGAAGTGGTCAAGGACAAGGACGGCGTCTGGACGACGGCGGCGCGCAAGGTCGTGCTGGCGAACCACACCGACAGCTACGCCAAGGACTGCAAGATGTAGTCATTTTCTGTCCAAGACAGTGTTTCTCCCCCCACCTCAATCCTCCCCCGCAAGGGGGGAGGAGGTTTTTGCATCGGAGTACTGCCCCTTCCCCCTTGAGGGGGAAAGGTTGGGATGGGGGTGGACGGCGGCTCAAGCCGGTATACGGACACCGCTAACCTTCAACATTACGTCATGACCTGGGCCCTCCTGCTCGAACAGACACTGAACGGGTTTCAGCTCGGTGTGTTGCTTTTCCTGCTGGCCGCCGGGCTGACGCTCGTTTTCGGCATCATGGATCTGGTCAATCTGGCGCACGGCTCGCTCTACATGGCGGGGGCCTTCTTCTGCGCGACCTTCACCGATTGGACCGAGTCCTTCCTGCTCGGCGTGCTGCTGGCGCTGCCGGCGACCCTGGTGCTGGGAATCGTCGTCGAGATTGTCACGCTCAGGACCCTCTATGCGCGCGACCATCTGGATCAGGTGCTGGCGACGTTCGGCATCATCCTGTTCTTCAACGAGCTGACGCGCATCATCTGGGGGCCTGAGGGGCTTGTCATCCCGCTGCCGGGCTGGCTCGACGGCAATTTCGAGATCATGGCGGGCGTGTTCTACCCGACCTTCCGGATCCTGATTATCACGGTGGGTCTGGCGGTCGCGCTGGGCCTCTACCTTCTGGTTGCCAAGACCCGCATCGGTATGCTGATCCGCGCCGGCGCGTCGGACCGCGATATGGTCGGCGTGCTGGGCGTGAACGTGAAAATGCTGTTCACCCTGATTTTCGGGCTCGGCGCGGCGCTCGCCGGATTGGCGGGCATGATGGCGGGACCGATCATCGAAGTGAATATCGGCATGGGCGAGGAAATTCTGATCCTCGCCTTCGTCGTCATCGTGATCGGCGGCATCGGTTCGATCCGCGGCGCCTTCGTCGCCGCTCTCATCGTCGGGTTGATCGACACGATGGGCCGCTCCTTCCTTGACCTGCTGCTGAAGACGCTGATCTCGGGCAACGCGGCGGAAACCGCGGCGCCGGCCCTGTCCGCCATGCTGGTCTATATCCTGATGGCGACGGTGTTGTTTTTCCGGCCGCAGGGCCTGTTCGCCCCGCGCGGCGGCTGATCGCGATGCCCCTGTCCCGGCGCAGTATCTTTCTGGGCGCGTTTCTCGTGGCCGTTGCGCTGCTGCCGATCGCGCTGGCAGATCATCCCTTCTATATCGGGCTGATCTCGCGCGCGATGATCCTGTCGATAGCGGCCATAAGCCTCAACTTGCTGCTCGGCTA
>CAYLTU010000461.1:0-3355 GCA_964386465.1 uncultured Rhodospirillaceae bacterium | reverse complement strand
CCGACGCGGTCGCCGAAACATTGGATACCGGCCGCGTCTGCTACTGGTCGCGCTCGCGGCAATCGCTGTGGCGCAAGGGCGAGAGTTCGGGGCAGGTCCAGAACCTGGTCGAAATGCGCCTCGATTGCGACGGCGACACCTTGCTGCTGCTCGTCGACCAGACCGGTGTCGCCTGCCACACGGGCCGGCGCAACTGTTTCTTCCGCGCGGTGCGGGACGGCGAACTTGTCACCATCGCCGACGTCGAAGTGGATCCCGATAAGCTGTATGGCGGTTAGCCCAACGGCAACTCAAACAAGACGGATACGCTAACGGATCAGTAGGTTTCGAGCCCTTCCGGTTCGTAAACGACGATGCGGCTGCCCGGGCTGCCGATTTTGATCGTCACATGGGTCAAATCGGCGAGCCGCTCGCGCACCGCGTCCTGGTTCTCCGGGGCGACGAACATCAGCAGGAACCCGCCGCCGCCGGCGCCGAGCAGCTTGCCGCCAAGCGCGCCGGCCTCCATCGCCGCGTCGTAGATCTCGTCGATCGCGCCGGTCGTCACCTTGTCGGACATTTCCTTCTTGAGCCGCCAGCCCTCGTTCAGCAACTCGCCGATTTCGCGGACATCGCCGTTCGGGCTCTGCAGGATCTGCATCCCCTCGTCGACCATCGCGCCGAGCGCGCGCAGCTGGGTCTTGTGCTTCCCCAGATTGGCGATCTTCTCCGCCTCGACGACCGACGCCGTACGGGCGAAGCCGGTGAAGAACAGCATCATGTGATCGTTCAGCGCCGCGCGGCGCTCCGGCGTGATGACCACCGGCTGCACGTCGAAGGTTCCGTCATGGGAGAAATTAATCCGGTTGATCCCGCCATAGGCCGCCCAGACCTGATCCTGCGATCCCACCGCTTCCTGGATCACCTCCTGCTCGATGCGGATAGCCTCCTTGGCCAGCATTTTGGAAGCCACCATCTCACCTCTATAGGCGTACAAGGCGTTCAGCAAGCCGACGGTGAAAGACGAACTGGACCCTAATCCGGAGCGCGCGGGCAGGTCGCCGTCATGGTGGATCTCCAAGCCTTGGCTGATATCCATTTCCGCCAGGCATGCGCGCACGGATGGATGCACGATCTCGGACACTTCGTTGACCAGTTCGATGTTCGAATAGACGACACGGTGCTTGTGTTCGAAAAAGGGCGGCAGCGAGCGGACCGTCAGATAGCAATATTTGTTGATCGTCGTGCCCAGCACGGATCCGCCATGGTCGAGATACCAGGCCGGGTGGTCGGTACCGCCGCCGAACAGCGACACCCGGAACGGGGTGCGGCAGATAATCATGATTCAACGCTCCTCTCTGCACCGGCGCGGTAGGGCGCCAGAACCGCGGCGGCCGCGGCCAGGCTCTCGGGCGTTCCGATATCGTGAAACGCGCCGCGAACCTGGAATGCGCGGATGCTACCGGGCGCCGCCGTCGCGAAGACCTCGCGTTCCAGGGATTCAGCCGGCGATTCGGCGATTGCGTCGAGCAGCGATTTTGCGAATAGATAGACCCCGGCGTTGATAAATCCCAGCCCAGTGACGCCCGGATCCTTTTCCGCGAAACGCTCTACATACCCGGCATCGTTGACGATAACCCAGCCGTAACGGGACACATCCGGCACTTCCACGCACATAAGCGACGCCAGAGCGTTTGTAGAGCGGAAATCCGCCAGAAATGCCTCGAGATCGCCATCGACGAAGGAATCGCCGTTCATCACCATGACCGCCTCGCCCGCCAGCTTGGGCCTTGCGTAGCGCAACGCGCCCGCAGTGCCCGCCGGCGCGGGCTCTACGACGGTTTCGACCTGCAGCGGCGCGATATCGTTCTCCGCCAACCAGGCCTCGACCTTCTCAGCAAGATGTCCCAGACAAAAAACCACCCGACGCACGCCGCTGCGTGCCAGCCAGTCGAGCAGAAACCGGATGTAAGGCGCGCCATCGACCGGCGCCAGTATCTTCGGCGTGTCCTGCAGCACCCCGGCCAACCGTGTGCCGAGTCCGCCCGCGAGGACAACCACGTCGACATCGTCCAGCGGCGATTTTGCGCAAGGCATTTCAGACATTGCTGTACCGGCTGTCGTTCAGCATGACATAGCCCTTGATCAGCTCTCGGATCCCGTCGTCGAGGGTGAATGCCGGCTTGAAGCCGGTCGCCTCCACCTTGTCGTTGGATACGATGTAGTCCCGCTTGTCCGGGTCCTCGCCGATCGGCGCCTCGAGCGCGACGAAGTTCGGCAGATGCTGACGGATCACCGCGCACAATTCGGCCTTCGAGAGGTTCGCGTCGGACAGCCCGACATTATACGGCTCGCTCTTCATGCTCTCGAAGTTCGCTATCCCGTGCAGGAAGACGCGGGCCACGTCGCGCACATGGATGTAGTTGCGTTTGAAATGCGCTTCGAACAGCACGATGGTCCGGTCGTTCACGGCGCGGTAGACGAAATCGTTGACCAGCAGGTCGAGCCGCATGCGGGGCGACATGCCGAACACAGTCGCGAGCCGGAAGCTGATCGCGTTCTCGCGGCTCAGCGCCGCCTCTTCCGCCTCGACCTTCGTCCTGCCGTACAGCGAGATCGGCCGCAGCGGCGTCTCCTCCGTACAGAACTTGCCTGCCTCGCCGACGCCGTAACCGCTGTTGGTGATCGGCGTCAGCATCCACTGATCGCGCGACATCCTGTCGGCCAGCATGCGGACCGCATCGCGATTGATCGTCTCCGCTCCCACCGCGTCGCGCTTGCAGAGCGGCGCCCCGACCAGCGCGGCCAGCGGGATGACGATATCGGTTTTGGCGAGCAGCGGCGCCACGATATCCGTGTCGCGCGTATCGCCGCGGACGATTTCCAGATTGGGATCGGCGCAGACATGGTTCAGCGAAGATTGCTGGAACATGAAGCTGTCCAGCACGGTGACGTTGTGGCCTTCCGCGAGCAGCATCGGCACCAGGGTCGAGCCGAGATAGCCGGCCCCGCCGGTCACCAGGATCGAGGGTTTATCGCTCATGAACCGCCTCCGTCGCAGGTCTTGTCGAGCACGTCGTAAACCCTTTCGATCTGTGGTGTCAGGTCGAAAGGATGGTTGCCGACGAAGAAACCGAAATCGTGCGCCGTATTCGCGTTTTCAACCGCGCCGCCGACCAGTTCGAAGTCGAAATGCCGGATCGCGTCATGTTTCGGGAAACTGCCGCCGGTGATGATGCGGTAACCGATGTCCGCGTCCTCCAGCGCCGCGAAGACGCGCGTCCGATCCGGATTGCAGGCCGGATTGAGGACGATGGGAAAACAGAAGCTCGAACTGCGGCCGTTCTCGCGCTGAATGATGAACCGTTCGTCGCCG
>CAYLTU010000460.1:0-3390 GCA_964386465.1 uncultured Rhodospirillaceae bacterium | reverse complement strand
GAAACTGAACGGTCTCGGCCTGGACCCGGTCGATCGTGCGCGCCACATCGCGTGGGATATAGGTGCGGCAAAAACGGCGCGGCACCTGGCCCAACTCCTGGATGCGCCCGCCGTGCTGAGCGGATATTCGCGGCTGGTTATCGATCTTAACCGGCAGCTTGACGATCTGACATCGATCTGCGAGATCAGCGACGGTGTCCTTGTACCAGGTAACCGGAACCTGTCGGTAGAAGACGTGGCGCAACGGATGAAGGCGGTCTTCGAGCCCTATCACGATGCGGTATCCGCCGCGATCGGCAGGAGCGCCGAACGCGTGGCGGCGCCGGCGCTGATCTCGGTGCACAGTTTTACGCCGGTCATGCAGGGATCGGAGCGGCCGTGGCAAATCGGCGTGCTGTATGGCCCGGATACGCGGATCGCGAAACGGCTGATCGCGGGGCTGTCGGAAAATCCCGATATCTGCGTGGGCGACAACAAGCCGTATTCCGGTTTCGATCTCTTCGGCTATACGGTCGAGACGCATGCGATACCCGACGGAAATCCGAATGTCCTGCTGGAATTCCGCCAGGATCTGATCGATACGCGGCATGGCGCCGAACACTGGGCCGGGCTGATCGCCGAGGTGCTGGCGCCTATCCTGGACGATCCGGAATTATTCCGGCCTTTGCGGTCTGACGAGATGGAGACGGGACCATGAACAGGCATCTACCGCTGACAATCGGCGTCGAAGAGGAATATCTGCTGGTCGATCCCGCGACGCGCGATCTGGCCATAGACCCGCCGGACTCCATTCTACAGGATTGCGAGCGCCTGATCGGCGAAGATTGCGGGATGGTCACTCCGGAGTTTCTGCGCGCGCAGATCGAAGTCGGGACGCCGGTCTGCCGTTCCATAGCGGAGGCGCGCGAGCGGATCGTGAATTTGCGGTCCTGCGTCGCCGCGGCGGCGGAGGGACATGGGTTGCGGCCGATAGCGGCCTCGACGCACCCCTTTGCGGAATGGATCAACCAACGCCATACGGATAAGGACCGCTACAACGTTCTGGCGGAGGATATGCAGGATCTGGCGAACCGGCTGCTGATCTGCGGCATGCACGTCCATATCGGGATCGAAGACCCGGAACTGCGCAACGATATCCTCAACCAGGTCACCTATTTCCTGCCGCATCTGCTGGCGCTCACTACTTCCTCGCCGTTCTGGCACGGCCGCAATACGGGGCTGATGTGCTACCGGCTCAGCGTATTCGACGAGATGCCGCGAACCGGATTGCCGGAGCGGTTCGACAGTCACGGGGAGTACACGCGGCACGTCACCGCGCTGGTCGATGCCGGTCTGATCGAGGACGCCAGCAAGATCTGGTGGGACATCCGCGCGAGCGCGAAGTTCCCGACCATCGAAATGCGCATCGCCGATATCTGCACGCGCGCCGAGGATGGGATTACGGTCGCGGCGCTCTTCGCGTGCGTCGTTTCCATGCTGCTGCGCTTGCGGCGCGACAATCAGCGCTGGCGGGTCTATTCCAACATGCTGGTGCAGGAGAATCGCTGGCGCGCCCAGCGCTACGGTTTCAACAAGGGGATGGTCGATTTCGGCAAGGGGGCGATCGTCGAATATTCCGACCTGCTGGAGGAGGTCATCGAACTCGTACGCGAGGATGCGGAGCGGCTCGACTGCGTTGCCGAGATTGAAAACGCGCGAAACATCCTGACGCGCGGCACCAGCGCACATCGTCAGGTCGCGGTCTACGAAGCGGCCAAGACGGCAGGGGCCAGCGACGAGGAAGCGCTGCATGCGGTGGTCGATTGGCTGATCGATGAAACCTTGCAGGGCATCCGCTGACGGGCTGGCAATCCGGACAAAAGAAACCACATTAAGACGCATCGGTTTTGAAATTCGAGGAGATGGATCAGATGGCGGATATCGACGAACAAACGCACACCGAACTGGAGGCGGCGGCCTTCCGGACACTCGTCTCGCATTTGCGCGAGCGGACCGACGTGCAGAATATCGACCTGATGAACCTGTCCGGTTTCTGCCGCAACTGCCTATCCAAATGGTATGTCGCCGCGGCCGAGGATAAAGGGCTGGACATCGGACTCGAGGACGCCCGCGAGATCGTCTACGGCATGCCCTACGGCGAATGGAAATCGAAACACCAGTCGGAAGCGACGCCGGAACAGCTGGAGAAATACAAAGTCAGCCACCCGGACTGACGTCGGCAGGACGGACCCGTCGGATCGGCATGCTGTTTGGTCTGTACCAATATGCGATGGCGGCGATCACCGCCGCCTTGGCTTTGCTCTGGGCCGTGCAACCGCAATGGGGCGCGTTCGAGCTGTTCGGGCTGGTTGTCCTCGCCTTCCCGCTCTACATCCCGCTTCTATATCGATACGCGACCAAACTGTGGGTCGCCCGTAAGCGGCGACGGCTCGGCCTGCCTCGCGCGAGCGACCGGGATATCATCGATTTCGTCGGCGAAGAGCTCGACCGTGTCGATGTTCCCTGGCAATGGCGCGTCGCGCTGCGCAAGACATCGCACTGGGACGAGATGGAAGTCGGCGAAGACGACGAGCCACCGATCACGGTCCGCATCCATAACGGCGTGCTCATCGTCGAGAACGAAGAGGGTGACGCGGCGCGCTTCATCGATCCGGTGGAAGCAGTGGACCATATTCTCACGCTCTATGACGGTAGGGTTAGGCTGGATGAGGACATCTTTATCGAACCCGAAGAGGCGACCGGATAGGGCATTTAAGGCAGCACAATAAAAATCCTTGCCCGCGGCCTACCCGCTGTACTAAAGCGCTTGCCAAGCGCCCGATCGCGGCGCGGGAAACCGATCACATAGGGAGTGTAGAGAACATGGCGGACACCGGTGGCGTCGCGGGCGAGCGGTTGCGGTCGATTATCGAGCGGGTTGAGCGCCTGGAAGAGGAAAAGGCGGCGTTGGCCGAGGATATCCGCGAGGTCTATTCGGAAGCGAAGGGCAACGGCTTCGACGTCAAGATCTTGCGACAGATCGTCCGCCTGCGAAAACTGGACAGCGCCGACCGCCAGGAACAGGAAGCGATTCTCGACACCTACAAGGCTGCACTGGGGATGCGGTAGGGTCGTCTAGTCGGCGGCGTTGGTTAGAAACGCCCGAGTCATCGATGCGTATTCGGCATCGTCTTTAACCGCCTTTTCGAGATAGGCTTGCGCGTCGGCGCTCTCTGGTCCCGCCATCTCAGCAAGCGTCTTGATTAGCCGTAGCGTGGTGAGGCGTTCCAGTCTTCGTTCGAGGACTTCCGGTCGGTTCAGCCCCAGCCCATCAATTGAGGCTTTCCCATTTGAACTAGTCGGTCGTGAAGAATACGGATTTTCAGGCCAATTGCGCGAATTTCGGCGTCT
>CAYLTU010000459.1:0-3412 GCA_964386465.1 uncultured Rhodospirillaceae bacterium | reverse complement strand
TTGAAAATGCAGGCGTCGCGGACCGCGTCGACCTTGTGGCGGGCGAGGTTGGAACCGCCGTTCCCGAAGCTTCCGTGGACGCCGTCGTAATGATCGAGGTCCTGCACGAGATTTCGCCCGGGATACGACAGGAAGTGATCGATGGCTGTTATCGCGCGCTCCGCCCAGACGGATGGTTCCTTATAGTCGACGAGACCTACCCAAGCACCCTGGCCGAATCACGGCAGCTCGAATTTCTATTTCCCATTCAGACCGGCTTCGAAGAATTGACGTGGGGCAATGTCCTCCCGACGCGCCAAGAGCAGGAGCAGCTGCTTCGGAGCGCAGGGTTCAAGGGAGAGATTTTCCGCTCGATCGTCGGCGAAGGATTTACCGTGTTGTCCGCCCAGAAATAGCGAGCTGGGGAAATTCGGAAAATTTAATCGACAATTGCGTCGGAACTTGAACCTTTGATCGGACACTTTCTCGCGAGGAGACGATTGATCAAGATCATTGTGGATCGGCGTTATTTGTTCTTATCACTGAAATAGGGCCAACTGGTCGCGTTGATCGAGTTCTTCGGCTTAGATATCTCGTGTGCTCGGCCGGAAGGGGTGGAGGAAGCTCTTTGGTGGAACAGCGGGTTGACCGTCGACTTGCCGCTATCGTCAGCGCGGATGTGGTGGGGTTTACCCGTCTCATGGAGCGCGACGAAGTCGGCACCCATGCCCGCCTAAAAGATCGCTTCAAGAAACTGATCGATCCCAAGGTCAAGGAACATGGCGGTTGCGTCGTGAAGCTCATGGGAGACGGTCTGTTGGCGGAATTCCCGAGCGTCATCGACGCGGTGAATTGGGCCGTCGAAATTCAAGCCGAGGTGGCGGGGCTGAGCGCCGACGAACCCGAAGAACAACAGATCAACTACAGGGTGGGCGTCAACCTCGGCGACATCATCGTCGATGGAGACGACATATACGGCGACGGCGTGAATTTGGCGGCCCGGCTTCAGGAGATTGCCGAGCCGAGCGGCGTCTGCATCTCTGAGAAGGTGCGAGCCGAGGTGAGCGGTAAGGTTGGCGCCGTGTTCGCCGACGGCGGCGCGCAGACCGTGAAAAACGTGACTGACCCGATTCACGTTTGGCGATGGTCTCCAGGCCAGTTAGGAGCGCCAAACAAAGAAGATCAGGCTTATGGAGACGCCTCGCTCACCCTGCCGGACAAGCCCTCGATCGCCGTCCTCCCCTTCGAGGATATGAGCGCCGAAAAGGATCAGGAATATTTCGCCGATGGTATGGCCGAAGATATCATCACCGAGCTCTCGCGGTTCAAAAATCTCTTCGTCACCGCTCGCAACTCTACCTTCAGCTTCAAAGGACAATCGGTTGAAGTGAAGGAGATCGGCCGACGGCTGGGCGTGCGCTACGTGGTCGAGGGCAGCGTTCGGAAGGCCGGCAACCGGCTGCGCATCACGGCACAGTTGATCGACGCCTTGAAGGACGCGCATCTGTGGGCGGAGCGATACGATCGCGATCTCGATGACATCTTCGCCGTCCAGGACGAGGTGACCCAGGCTATCGTCACGGCAATCGAACCTGAGCTGGGTAAAGTCGAACGCGAGCGCGCCCACCGCAAACCGCCCGGCAACCTGGATGCGTGGAGCTGCTATCATCGCGGTCTGTGGCACCTCTACCGGCACACGGCCGAGGACAGCGCCAAGGGGCAAGAACTATTTCGCCGCGCCATCGAGCTGGAACCGGATTTTGCGCCGCCGCATGCCGCGCTCGGGTTTTCGCTTTATTACGAAGTCGTTGGAGGTTTGGTCGGCGATCCCGGCGATAGATTGTTACGCGCGCTCCAAGAAGCGAGAGCAGCAATTGCCGCCGACGAATGGGATGCTTTTGGCCACGAAGTGCTCGGTCGAATCCTTCACTTGAACGGCGAGCACGATGCCTCTATCGCCGCCCACGAGACCTCTCTTTCGCTCAATCCCAATTATGCAAACGCCCATTATGGCCGGGCTTTTGCTCTGTGTTTCGCCGGGCAGCCGGACGAAGCGATTCGTGAATTGGATGAGGCGCAGCGTTTGAGCCCGCACGACCCCTTGCTGTGGGCTTTCATGGCGATCAAGAGCTTCGCCTTGACCCTGTTGCGCCGCTACGACGAAGCGCTGGTTTGGTCCAAACGTTCGCAGCAATGGCCGAGCGCAACGGTTTGGGCGTATTTCACTACGGTCATTCCGCTGGCTCACCTCGGCCGTATCGACGAGGCGAAGGAAGTCCTGGACCAGGCCTTTCTAATTAAGTCCGATTTGTCCACCGCGTTTTTTGAGCAGATATTTCGGTTCAAGGATTCCGCGGAGATGACGCACGTCATGGACGGCCTCTACAAGGCTGGGCTGCCACGTTGACGAAAGCCCCGGGTCCGCCCGTCAATGTGGCAGCCCCGCTTCTTGAGGTCCTTCGCGAGGACAATCGATTGCGTTGAGGTCGATGCCTTCGTGGGAATTCCCATTGCGCGTTAAACTTAGTAGTTGATCGACTCGCCCGAACCGCCATCCACTGCAATCGCCTGGCCGGTCACGATGTCGGCCAACGGCGAGCAGAAATACAGCACCGTCGCGGCCAAGTCTTCCGGCGCGATCAGCCGGCCCATGGGGATGGTGGCGACCGTTTCGGCGATGATGTCGTCACGGCTTACCCCGGCGTCGCGCGCGCGGCGCTCGAAATTCCGCAACATGCGTTCGGTCAGGGTGGAGCCGGGATGGACGCAATTGACCGTGATGTTCTGCGCCGCCACCTGGCCCGACAGCTGCTTGGTGAAATTGGCGACGCCGGCGTTGACGATGCCGTTGGTGACGCGCAAGGGTGCGGTGATGCGCGCGGTCATGCCGCCGATATTGACGATGCGGCCCCAGCGCTTCTCGCGCATATACGGCAGCACCTCGCGGGCGCAGCGGATATAGGCCATCAGCTTGACGTTGATGTGGTACTGCCAGTCCTCGTCGGTCTGTTCGTCGAAGGGTGCCGGGATCGAGGTGACCGCGTTGTTGACCAATATATCAGCCCCGCCGGCCGCCGCCGTCGCCTCGCCCACGAAGCGCTTGATGTCCTCCAGGCGGCTAACATCGGCTTCGAAACCCCAGGCACGGACGCCCTTCGCTTCGATCTCCGCCACGGCCTCGTCGAGGGTCTCCCGCGTGCGGCCGCAGATCGCCACGTCGACGCCATGTTCCGCCAAAGCCAAGGCGCTTGCCTTGCCGATCCCACGGCTGCCGCCGGTCACCAGGGCGGCTTTGCCCTTCAACCCAAAATCCATCCCTTTGCCCTTCCCCTTAAAACGTTGTGTAAAACAGGAAACCCAACAGCATTTTCCCCCCCATCCGGCCCGACCGGGAAGATGGGTAACAGTTTGTACCGGCGACATGGGTAACAGT
>CAYLTU010000458.1:0-3425 GCA_964386465.1 uncultured Rhodospirillaceae bacterium | reverse complement strand
CGATCATCTTGCCGAATTAGAGCAGTTCCGTCTCCGACAGCGACTGGCGGCGAAATACTAGCAGGCCGGACTCTCGGAAAGCGTCGCGTATGGCAACCGCGTTGTCTGGATTAACGCGCTCCCAGAGCGGTAGGTCGCGCACCTCTTGGGCGAAGCTGCCGTCGATCGGCACGAACAGCATTTTTAGTCTCCCATACTGTGGTCCTTGCCAGTATCGAAATTTCCCTAGGGTCACGCAAATCGTTCCGGTGGTCCGTCCGTCGAAAATTTGTAACGATGGCCGCGCGTCTTGAAATACCTTGAAACAAAAGGAGGCGGACCCGATGGAGCGGCGGATCGAGCTCGAAGGCTTAACGAATTTTCGCGATCTGGGCGGTTACGAGACGGAAACCGGAGATCGCGTGAAATGGCGCACCATCTTTCGGTCCGACACGCTTTCCGGTCTGACCGACGCGGATATGGCGACTGTCTGCGACCTTGGCCTCACGACGGCGGTCGATCTGCGCTATGCCGACGAACGTCAGCGCGAGCCGTCGCGGTTTCTGGGCCACGACCAGGTCGAAGTACTGGCCTTGGGTTTGGACGAGAGGCCAAGCGCATCGTTTCTCGATTCCTTCGAACCGTCACCGGATGCCGCCGATTCGGCGCGGACCTACCTGACCGAGAATTACGGCAACTATCCGTTTCTCTATGCGCACGCCTATCGCGAGATGATCAGCCGGCTGGTAGAGGGAGAGTGTGTCGTCGTCCATTGCACGGCGGGCAAGGACCGCGCCGGAACCGCTGCAGCGATCGTGCTGATGGCGCTCGGCGTGCCGCGCGAGACGGTATTCGAGGACTACTTACTGACCAACCGCTATTGGGACCGCGGCGGGCGCGAGAAGCCGGGCATGGATACGGCAACGGTCGCCAGTATCTTCTCCGCACGGACGGAATACCTAGAAGCCGCCTTTTCGTCGATCGAAGGTCGTTTCGGGACGGTCCAGTCCTATTTGGAGGATCATATCGGGCTCGACGACGCAGCCTTCGGCGCGCTGCGTTCGGCCTGTTTGAACTGACCGCCAGCTGGAGAGTCTCCGGCCGGCGTGTCTTGGCGCGTCTAAGGAATATCCGCCAGCGCCTCGCTTGTATGCGCTTCCCCTTCTGAATCTTCGTAGGTCTTCAGCACCTTGCCGTCGGGGCCAACGAGGGCGGAAACGCGGGTCGCGCGCTCCTGATCGGCGCTTTCGGCCGCCCAGTAGGCGAGCGCCACGGACCGGTCGGCGTCGCGCAGCAGGTCCGCGGTCAGACCGACCTCGCCGAACGCCTTGCAGGGGACGTTGACGTCCTTGAAGATTTCATAGCCGGCATCGGCCCACGCGGTGGTGCCGCCATCCAGCATTGCGATGTCGGTATAGCCGCAGGCGTCAAGCCGTGCGGCCGCATTCTCCGCCACGCCGTCGCCAGCGTCGACTAGTACGATGCGCGTGCCGCGGCGCGGCACGCGGGCGTCGACGCGGGATTCCAGTACGCTGTAGGGCAGGGGATTGGCGAACAGGAGATGGCCCTCGCCGAACTGGCCGTCCTCGCGGACGTCGAGCAGTGCCAGCTCCGCACCGTCATTGATCATCGATTTGAGCGACGGCGCATCGACCGTTTTCATGATTGGAACTCTCGGATGCGGTCAGTCGATCTCGACCCGCGTGATCCGCAACACGTTGGTGGCGCCCGGCGTACCGAAGGGGACGCCGGCGGTGATGATGATCCGGTCGTTTTCCTTTGCGAAACCGTCGGCGACGGCGAAATGGTTGGCCTTCGTCACCATGTCCTGGAAGTCGCGCGCATCGCTGGAATGGACCGTGTGCACGCCCCAAACGACCGTTAGTCGCCGCGCCGTCTTGACGTTTGGGGTCAGCCCGATGACCGGGACCTCCGGCCGCTCCCGCGCCGCGCGCAGGGTCGTCGAGCCCGATGTGGTGAAGGTGACGATCGCGGTGGCCGACAGGGTGTGGGCGACCTGGCGGGCCGCCGCGCTGATCGCGTCGGCCGCGGTCGCTTCGGGTTCCAGCTCGTCCGCATCGATCGTACGGCGGTAGTTCGGTTCCCGCTCAACCCGTTCGATGATGCGATTCATCATTGAGGCGGCTTCGACGGGATAATTGCCCATCGCGGTTTCGGCGGACAGCATGACGGCGTCCGCGCCGTCATAGACGGCGGTCGCGACATCGGAGGCCTCCGCCCGTGTCGGCGTCGGCGCGTCGATCATCGATTCGAGCATCTGGGTGGCGACGATGACCGGCTTGCCGGTCTGGCGGCAGGCCCGAATGATCCGTTTCTGCAACACGGGCACGTCTTCCGGCGGCATCTCCACGCCCAGATCGCCGCGCGCGACCATGACCGCATCGCTCAGCTCGATGATCTCTTCGAGCCGCTCGATGGCGGCCGGTTTTTCGAGCTTGGCGCAGATCGCCGCGCGCGCCGCGATGAGTTTCCGCGCCTCCGCGATATCTTCGGGGCGTTGCACGAAGGA
Source organism: uncultured Rhodospirillaceae bacterium (assembly GCA_964386465.1). Classification (GTDB taxonomy): domain Bacteria; phylum Pseudomonadota; class Alphaproteobacteria; order UBA8366. The sequence continues at coordinate 916 of CAYLTU010000458.1, read as the reverse complement.
GAGGCCGACCCAGTCGACGCCGAGGTCGAGGCCGAAGCGCAGATCGTCCTGGTCCTTGCGGGTCAGCGGCGATAGGGGCAGCACTACGCCCGGCACGTTGACGCCCTTGCGGTCGGACAGGTCGCCGCCGGTGACGACCGAACAGTCCGCGAAATCGCTGCCGCATTTCTCGACTTCGAGGCGGATTCGGCCGTCGTCGAGCAGCAGGTTCGTGCCGTCTTCGATCGCCCGGTAGATCTCTGGATGCGGCAGGCAGACGCGCGACACGTCGCCTTCGGCGTCATCCCTGTCCAGGCGAAACGAGGCGCCTTCCTCCAGCACGACGGGTCCATCCGCGAACGCGCCGATGCGTAGTTTCGGGCCCTGCAGGTCCATCAGGACCGCGATCGGCCGGCCGGTCTGGTATTCCAGCTCGCGGATGACGTCGTAATTCGCCTTGTGATCGTCCTTCGAGCCGTGGCTGAAATTCAGCCGGAAGACGTCGACACCGGCTTCGAAAAGTTCCGCGATCTTTTCCGCCGAGGACGTTGCGGGACCCAGTGTCGCGACGATCTTGGTTCTGTGCAGTCGTCTCATTGTTCACCTGGCGCGGGCTATTCAGGGAGCCGTGCCTTTAGTACTAAACCTTCCGACACAGCGACGCAGCCCATTTTACGGCGTTCGCCGGACAATTCGAGGCAAGCGGCTGGCCTGAATATCGGTTTTGGCTATAGTGCGGCGCATGTCTTCGCGGGCCGCAACAGATGCTTTTCGTTCCATGCTTTTAGGCGCCGACGATCCTGCGCCGGTGACGGTCCTGAATGCGGCGGGCCGGTCCAACGCGGTCGTCGCGTGCGATCACGGCGGTAGTGCGGTCCCGGCGAAACTGAACGGTCTCGGCCTGGACCCGGTCGATCGTGCGCGCCACATCGCGTGG
>CAYLTU010000457.1:0-3426 GCA_964386465.1 uncultured Rhodospirillaceae bacterium | reverse complement strand
TGTGGCCGGACAGTGTCTAATTCGGTAAAATGGTTGGAATTAACCTGCAGCGGAACTCCTGGATGACAATAATAAATGCCAAATTCGGCATCGGCCAGATCGTTCGCCATCGCGTGCATCCGTTTCGCGGTGTGATATTCGACGTTGATCCGGAGTTCGCCAACACCGAGGAATGGTGGCAGTCGATCCCGGAAAACGTCCGGCCGAAGAAAGAACAGCCCTACTACCATTTGCTGGCGGAAAACGCGGATACGACGTATATCGCCTATGTCTCCGAGCAAAATCTGCTGTGCGACGATACCTGCGAGCCGGTATTGCATCCGCAGGTCAATGAAATGTTCTCCGGCATCGAAAACGGCTGCTACGTCACGCGGCACGACAATACGCACTGAATAGGCGTCAAAATACCGCTTTTTAGGCGCTAATTCGGACCTCTGACACCAAAAAACCGAACATCGCCCCCATATGGGTGACGAAACAACTCCGCTTTAAGGCTCTATTTGCCAAGACGGCCGCAATGGATGCCGTCTCACAGGGCAAATTATTCGGGGTGTTTCACATGGTTATCGAGGGCAAGCTCGCGAACTATTTCCTGGATCCTAAAAGGGGCACGAACCGAGGTGCCGGCGTTTTGGCGCTGATTTTTTGCGCGCCTTTGCTTGTCACGATCGCGCTCGCGATCCGGCTCGGTTCCGGCAGCCCCGCCTTCATGACCAAGACGCGCCAGACCAGCACGTCGGGCGCATACAAAGCGCTGCGGTTCCGGACCGGGAAAGATGGTGGTCCGGACGGATTGAGCCAATTCCTGTGCTATTCGCGGTTGGAACTGCTGCCGCAACTGGTCAATGTCGCGCGCGGCGACATCTCGATCGCAAGCGTTCTGGACTAAAGCACAGGCGCCGTTCCGAACCGATATCCGAATTTTCGACGCGTTCGCCGAGAGCGGCCGGGAGTGCAGTTCGTGCAGCCGCGGTTGAACTTCTTTGGCGAACATCGTTGGATTCGCCACTTTCTCAGCATGGGACAGGCGACCGCCCCGACCCATCATCAGAAGGTACCCGAATCCGCGGGTGAGATCATAGATTTTCGCGATCTGATCGTAGACCTGATCCGGCGTACCGGGTCTCGGTCGTCACGGTGCCATCTCCGGCGACGTGATGGAGCTGATAGATCGGCATATCGCCGAATCGGTTTTCGTCGACGCCCTTGCGGACGTCTCGCGCGATACTCGCCGTCGTGGACGCTTCCGTTCCCGCCCAATCGGTGTGCGAGATCGAGTGGCAATGGCCACAGATGATGCGCCGCACCTGACGATGCCTCGAAATCACTGTCGCCAGCGCGTCGCGGTCCGCCGGATTCCGGTATCCTCTTAGGTAATAGGGCGCCAGGTCGAAAGGCGGATGGTGCATGAACAACATCGTCGGCCGGTCCGGCGCGGCAGCGAGGGTTTCGTCGAGCCAGCGCAGCCGGTCGGTACAGAACGCGCCTTTGTTCTCCGACGGTTCGATGGTATCGAGCGCGATCAACCTGATTGGATATTCCTCGATCGCATATTGCAGAAACGGTCCATGCTCCATACCGAAGCTCTCGCGAAATTTGGTCTGTTCATCGCGGTTACCGAGGGTCGGGTAGACTCGCGGCTTGAGCGGCAAAAGCAGTTTGCGCAGATGCTCATAGTCCGCCGCCGCGCCGTTCTGTACCGTGTCCCCGGTGTGAATCACGATATCGGGCTGCGGATCGAGGCGGCCGATATCGGCGACGCAGCGGCGCAAATCCTCGGCCCTCGGCCCGGCTTCGGGCAGGTCCGACGAGTCCGCCAGGATATGGGAGTCGGAAATCTGAGCGATCAGCATCACCAATATCTAGCATATAGGATCGGTACCGCGTAATGGCGGGACGTAAGAATTCGATGGAATTTCCACCACCACGGTTTTGATCTACGGGCGGATACCGCGCGCGAAAGCGCGGATGTCGTCGATCAGAAGTTCAGGTTCCTCGAGCGCCGCGAAATGACCGCCGCGCGGCATTTCCGTCCAGCGCTGCACGTTAACCAGGCGCTCGACATAGGAACGCGGCGGCCAGGCCAGGAGTTCCTTCGGGAACAATGCGCAGGCGGTTGGCACCTCGACGCGCCTGCCCCCGGTATCGAACAGGCGGCCGCCTTCCTCGCGCCGACCGTAATAGATCCACGACGCCGTATTGAAGGTGCGGGTCACGATGTAGACCATGATGTTGGTCAGCAGCACATCCTTGCCATGGGCGCTCTCGACATCGTCGCCGACCGTATCGGACCAGGAATTGAACTTCTCCAGAATCCAGGCGGCGATGCCGACCGGGCTGTCCATCATGGCGTAGCTCAGCGTCTGCGGTTTGGTTCCCTGGATCGTCCGGTAGCCCTCCTCCAATTCCTGTTCGCGCACGAAGCGCGCCGCCCATTCAATTTCTTCCGGTGTCTGCGGGTCGTCCTGGTGACGCATCATCATGATGTTGAGGTGGACCGCCTCGCAGGCCGGTGCGTGATCGAAGCCGAGCCATGTCGAGATGCCGCCGCCCCAGTCGCCGCCTTGCGCAAGGTAACCCTCATAGCCCAGCACATCCTTCATCAGTTTGCCGAAGACGCCGGCGATCTTGCGCGGGCCGTAAGGGCGCGGCGGCCGGCCCGAGAAGCCGAAACCTGGCAGCGAAGGCGCTATCACGTCGAAGGCGTCCTTCGCGTCGCCGCCGAAGCGTTCCGGGTGCGCCAGCGGTTCGATGACATCGAGGAATTCGACAACCGTTCCCGGCCAACCGTGACTGATGATCAGCGGCATCGGGGATGGACCGCTGCCCTTCTCATGGATGAAGTGGATGTCGATACCGTCGACCGGCGCCTTGAAATGGTCGAAGCGGTTGATTGCCGCCTCGTGCTTACGCCAATCGTACTCCTCGACCCAATAGGCGCAGAATTCCTTCATGTACTCCAGGTTCGCGCCATATGCCCAGCCGCCGTCGTCGGGCATTTCGTGCCAGGGGTAGTCGGCGACGCGGGCGCGGATACGGTCGAGCGTCGCGTCGGGAATATCGAGTCGAAAAGGCCGGATCAGCGTCATGCGATTGCGCGGGCTAGGCGGCGGCCTGCTGCCGGCAATAGCAGGACGCGTGCACCTGTACTTCGGCGAGCGCACTCGCGCGGCCCTTCGGATCGTACAGGTGCCAAGGCAGATTGTAGTTCGGGCCGGTGGCGTAGGCGCCGCCCCAATGCGCCATCGCGCATCCGGGATCGGCTTCGAGCGCCATTCTGAAACAGGTGACGGCCTCGCCGTGGTTATAGCCGAACAGCCCGTTCAGACCGCGGTCGAACCAGCGCTGCGCGTCTTCGGAATTTGTCGTGATCGTCCGGCTGTACGGACCCAGGTCGTAGTAATCCATCGCCATCCCCCCTCATAG
>CAYLTU010000456.1:0-3428 GCA_964386465.1 uncultured Rhodospirillaceae bacterium | reverse complement strand
CCGATGACGCAGTCCTCGTAATAGAGGTCCAGATTGGCCATCGAAGGATAGCCGCGCGGGCTGGGACGGTCGTTGATGATCGGCAGGCCGTTGATGATATGGCCGTTCGCCAGCGCGCGGTCGCGGGCGAGAAGCACGTAGGCGCCCTTGTTGTTCGGGCCGTCGCCGGAGATGTCGATGACGCGCCTGGTGCTTTCGAACCCGTTGCCCGCGAAGCTCTCGGCGGCCGCCGAGATCACAGTGCTGATCGATGTGTAGCGTGCGGTCGTGACTTCCGGCCGCGCCACCGCATCGGCGAAGGCCGCGGCGCTGGCCGCGTCCGACAGCTCGGTCCAGCCGACGAGCGTGTGCTGATGGTGTTCGCCGGCCCATTCCACATAGGTGACGGCGATGCGGCCGAGCATGCCGCCCCGGATCGCCTTGATGACCTCTGGATGGCGCAGGGCGTTGACGAAGCCCTGCCGCTGCAAGGCGGCTTCTTCCGGGTCCATGCTGCCGGAGATGTCGGCGGCCAGCACCAACTCCAGATCGACCGCGCGCTCGGCGGCCATACCGGGGAACGCCAGACAGATGCCGAGGGCGGCGAGCAGGCGCTTCATCACAATCCTCCCTGCCGGAAAGACTAGCGCTGTCTCATTAGGGTTTCCAGGAGGGACCGAAGGTCCGGGAGACGCGTTGACCTGGCGCTGAAAAGCGCTATCAGGCCGCGTTGGTTCGCGGCTGGCCGGTGTCGGTCGTTAAACCGGCTTCCTTCCAGGCGAACAGGCCGCCGTCGAGGTTGAATATCTCAGCATCCGTGGCCGCCAACGTCCGCTCGGCGGCTTCGTAGGAGCGGCCACCGATAAAGCAGGAAAGGACGAGCCTTTTTCCCGGCGATCGGGGAAGGGTGTCCGGATCGAAATCCGACAACGGAATCGGGACCGCGCCGGGAATACGCTCCTCGGCGAACTCTTCCCGTTCCCGGACATCGATCAAAATCGCCTCGCCGCGCCGCATCCACTCGCTGAGGGTCGAGACGTCGATATCGACGATTTGCGTACCGTGTTCCACATTCATGACCCGTATTTAGTAGTTCAACTCTAATAACTCAATAAAAATGTATAAAAAAAGAATTACAAAAATTAAATGTAATACAGTGAGCCACGGAAAACGCTGATGAATCGCAATTTTAAACCCATTGGGACCCGGGACTGCGCGCGACCCTCTACGATTCGACGCGGCAGCTTCGTACATACCGCATCCCGCCCGCCTCTCCGGTCGCGCTGAACTTCCTCTGTTACCGTAGATGCCACGGACAACTAAAGCGCGGGTCCTGAAGGCCTGGCAGGATGGCCGCGGGCTCCGACTCATCGATCGAATGGGCGGCGGAAAAAGGGCTGTCGATCCTGCTCGGGCCGCACGCCAGCCATCCCGAAACCCGCGAGAAATGGGATTTCTACAAGGCCAAGCTGGAAGGGGCGGGTCATTCGTTTCAAGGACGCGAAATCCCCGTGACCCGCACCGTCGCGATCGGCGAGACCATGGAAGAAGGCTTCGAACTGGGTCGGCACGGGGCGGAGTTCATGTTCGGTAACTATCTGAAGCAGAGCAGCAACATTCGTGGCGGGCCTAAAGTGGCGGCGGAAGGCAAGACGCAGGTCAGCGATGCCGTCCTCGCCGCCGAACGCGAAAATGTCGATCCGATCGAACGCTACGTCAATCAGGTCGCGCTGTGCGGTACGCCGGAAAAGATAATCGACGACATCGAACGGCTGCGCGAGACCAACAAGATCGAATATCTGATGATCGCGCCGCTGGGCCACGAAAGCTTCATCCGTTTCACCGAGAAGGTGATGCCGCATTTCCTGTAGGGGCGGTCGCTGGGAGGGATCGCCGGCGCCGGCGGGACGTTTGAATTTAGGATGACGTTCCTTTGATTCCGAAGCGCGCATCCCGGCCCGGTCCCGTGTCGACCCGACTCCGTATTCTCCACCATTTCTGTCACACTCACCCTATGAGAATCCTGACCGCCGCCATATGCCTGACCGTTGCCGTGCTTCTTGGCAGTGCGGGCCTGGCCTGGAGTGCCGATTTCCAGAAGGTACTGGAAGCCGCCGAGCGGGGGGCTTCCCGTGCCCAGTTCGAATTGGGGTCGTTGTACGAAGAAGGACAAGGCGTCCCGCAGAGTTATAAGGCCGCGGCGGCGTGGTACACACGCGCCGCGAAACAGGGGCTTGCCGAAGCCCAGGACAGGCTGGGGTTTATGTACACCCATGGACATGGCGTTCCCTGGGATCGCGCGACCGCGTTGAAATGGTACAGGCTTGCCGCCGGCCGGGGGTATGCGAAGTCGCAATTCAACCTGGGTGAAATGCATTTCAAGGGACGCGGCGTTCCGCGGAGTTTCGAGGGTGCGTTCAAATGGTGGAAACGCGCCGCCGAACAGGGGTATGCGCGTGCCGAGCACAAGCTGGGTGAGATGTATGAAAAGGGACAGGCCGTTTCTAGGAATTACGAGACCGCGGCGAAGTGGTACCGCCGCGCCGCCGGACAGGGATATGCCGCGTCCCAATTCAGTCTGGGCTGGATGTACCGGAAGGGAAAAGGAGTTCCACCGAACGACAAGACCGCGGTGAGGTGGTATCGGCTTGCCGCCGAACAAGGATATCTCAAGGCCATGTTCAATCTGGCCGTGATGCACTTCACGGGAAGCGGTATCGAAAAGGATATTGTCTACGCCTATATGTGGGCGAATCTCGCGGCGGCCAGAGGAAACAAATACGGCCGCGAGGTGCAACATCACGTCTTGAAGCTGATGAACCCGGCCGAGATTTCCACCGCGCAAGAACTCGCCCGCGAATGTCTCGGTAAGAAATACAAAGGGTGTTGAGAAAGACCAGCCACCCTTGTTTCCCAGAGTCGGCAGTAAAGGGGAGTAAAGGTAAAGGGGTCAGAGCCCTATTCCAGTAAAGGGGTCCAGTAAAGGGGTCAGAGCCCTATTCTGTCGGCCCTGTTGCCCTGGCGGTCGGGACTGCTGGGCTAACCGCCACCGTTACAGAGGATTAGCCCATGACCGACCTGACCTTTGGATGGTTCCTGCCGACCAGCGGCGACAGCACCTGCCTGGCCGACCCGGACCAGCGCATCGCGCAGAGTCCCGAGATGTTCGAGGAAGTCGTCGCGGCGGCGGACGAGGGCGGCTTCAAGTACCTGCTGATGCCGGTCAACGCGACATGCTGGGAGGCGACGGTGACGGCGTCCTTCTACGCGGCGCGGAGGGAAAAATTTCGCGCCGCTGATCGCGATGCGGTCGGGCTATTGCAACACTTCCCTGTCGGCCAAGATGTACGCCACACTCGACCAACTGACCTTCACCATCGGCAGCTTCGGGCCGCGCGGATTCCGCAAATGCAATCGTAAACTGTTCCGTATCAGGGATACGGTACGCG
>CAYLTU010000455.1:0-3441 GCA_964386465.1 uncultured Rhodospirillaceae bacterium | reverse complement strand
AGTGTGCTGATTCACGCGAAATTCAATCCATTGAATTTCACGATCAGGACACTAGCGCTAACGCTTATTCGGGATAGGCCGAAACCGTGTGGCCGTGGCCGAGCGGCCCATGGCCCTGACCGTATCCGGGGGCCGCGAGGATCGCGTCGCGCACGTAGGCCCGCGCGCGGTCCACGGCGTCTTCCAGCGCCATCCCCTGCGCCAGCCCGGTCGCGACCGCCGAGGCCAAGGTACAGCCGGTCCCGTGCGTGTGCGGCGTGTCGATCCGTGTGTCGTCCCAACGCCGCGTTCCGGCGTCCGAATAGAGGATGTCGGTCAAGATGTCACCGGAAAGATGGCCCCCTTTCAATAGGACCGCCGCGGCGCCTAAGTGACCGAAGGCTTGCGCCGCCGCTTGCATATCCCCGACGGTTTCGATTTCGGTTCCGATCAGTGCCGCCGCTTCCGGAAGATTCGGCGTCAGGACCGTGGCAAGGGGGACAAGGCGGGTCCGCAAGGACGACATCGCTTCGGGTTCCAGCAGCGTGTGTCCGCCTTTGGCGTACATGACCGGGTCCGCGACGAGCGGCAGGCCGCATTCTTCGACGACATCGCAGACCGCTTCGATGACTGCCGCATTGTGCAGCATGCCGGTCTTGATCACGTCCGCGCCGATATCCTCGATCACCAGGCGCATCTGCTGGACGATGAAGTCCGGCTCGATACCGACGACGCCGAAGACCCCTTGCGTGTTCTGCGCCGTCAGGGCGGTAACGGCGGTCATCGCGTAGCCGCCGAGCGCGGTGACGGTCTTGATATCCGCCTGGATGCCCGCGCCGCCGCCGGAATCCGATCCGGCGACGATCAGAACGCGGCCGTTTACGGCGTTGCCGGTCATTCGCCGGCGACTTGCTCGATGGTCGTCACGATATCGTCGACGACACCCGTCACCAAAGTGTCGTCGTCGCCTTCCGCCATCACGCGGATGACCGGTTCGGTGCCGGATTTCCGGATAACGATGCGGCCGGACTGGCCGAGTGAGGCCTCGCCGGACTGGATCGCCGCGATGACCTTGTTGTCCTCCAGCGGCGCCCCCCCGTTGAAGCGGACGTTGCGCAGCAACTGCGGGACCGGATCGAAAATGTGACAGACGTCGCTGACCTTGCGTTCCTGCTGCACGACAACCGCGAGCACTTGCAGCGCGGCGACCAGACCGTCCCCGGTGGTGCCGTAGTCGCTTAGAATGATATGGCCTGATTGCTCGCCGCCTATATTGTAGCCCTCCGCCATCATATGCTCGACGACGTAGCGGTCGCCGACCGCGGTTCTGACCAGGTCGAGACCGATTCCGTTGAGGTAGCGTTCCAGTCCGAGATTCGACATGACCGTCGCGACGATACCGCCGCCGCGCAGACGTTCTTCCTGCTGCCAGGAGCGCGCGATCAAGCCCATGATCTGATCGCCGTCGAGGATCGCCCCGGACTCGTCGGCGAGGATCATGCGGTCCGCATCGCCATCGAGCGCGATGCCCACGTCGGCGCCGTGCACGACGACCTGTTCACGCATCAGCGCGGTGCTGGTCGCGCCGCAATCGCGGTTGATATTGGTGCCGTCCGGTTGGACTCCGATCGGCACGACCTCCGCGCCCAACTCGTAAAAAACCGCGGGCGCGACCCGGTAAGCCGCGCCGTTGGCGCAATCGACGACGATCTTTAGTCCATCGAGACGCAATCCGCGCGGGAACGCCTGTTTGACGAACTCGATATACCGGCCCGGCGCATCTTCCAGGCGGGTCGCGCGGCCAAGCGCCTCCGCTTCGGCGTATTCGCCGCCATCCGCTTCCATCAGCGCTTCGATCGCGGATTCTTCTTCGTCGGACAGCTTGTAGCCATCCGGTCCGAACAGTTTGATGCCGTTATCCTGATAGGGATTGTGCGAGGCGGAAATCACGACACCGAGGTCGGCGCGCAAGGAACGTGTCAGCATCGCGACCGCCGGTGTCGGCATCGGCCCGACAAGATCGACGTCCATGCCCATGGAAATAAAGCCGGCTGCTAAAGCCGGTTCAAGCATATAGCCCGAAAGGCGCGTGTCCTTGCCGATGACGACGAGATGACGGTGGTTGCCGCGCTGAAAGCGTTTGCCGGCAGCCATGGCGAGGCGCAAAACGGTGGCGGGAGTAATGGGCTCGCTGTTGGCGTGGCCGCGAATACCGTCGGTGCCGAAGTATTTCCGGGTCATTTCGTTTCCTGATCGATCACTCAAATCCGGCGCGTCCGCACCGGACTATCGACGCGCAATATACGAGATTCGCCAAGGCTGCGCAGTGTAATGGCGCTTTGACTTGGACGGGCTGCTAACTCTCGGGCTGCGGCTCGGGACCGATTTCCGTGACGGGACCGCTGGTCGGGACTGAGGAACGGATTCCGCTTGACGGCGTTTCGTCTTCATCACCACCCTTGGAAATGTCTTCGCCGCGTAGCAGGGCGTCGACTTCCTCGCGCGAGAGCGTCTCATACTCAAGCAATCCTTTGGCGATGGTGTGCAGATCGTCCAACCGCTCCGTCAGGATGTCGCGGGCCGCCTTCTCGCCCCAGTAGACGAGTTTGCGCACCTCTTCGTCGATAGTCTTGAGCGTCGACTCGGAGACGTTCTTGCGCTGCGTCACCGAATGCCCGAGGAAAATTTCCTCTTCATTATCGCTATAACGCAACGGTCCCAGCTCATCGCTGAAACCGTATTCCGTGATCATTGCCCGGGCGATCTGCGTCGCCTGCTGGATATCCTGCGCGGCGCCCGTCGTGACGTTTTCCTTGCCGTAGATAATCTCTTCCGCGACGCGGCCGCCAAAGGAACTCGCGATCCGCGCCTTCAGCTCGGTGTAGCTGTGGGCGTATTTGTCGCGCTCCGGCAACCACATGGTCACGCCCAGCGCGCGGCCGCGCGGGATAATCGTCACCTTGTGCAGCGGCTCGTGACCCTTGGCGGACATCATGACGAGCGCGTGGCCGCCTTCGTGGTAGGCCGTCATTTCCTTTTCTTCCTCGGTCATGACCATGGAGCGCCGCTCGGCGCCCATCATGACCTTGTCCTTCGATTCCTCGAGTTCCTGCATCGAAACCACGCGCCGGTTCTTGCGCGCCGCCAGCAGCGCCGCCTCGTTCACCAGGTTGGCGAGGTCGGCGCCGGAGAAGCCCGGCGTGCCGCGGGCGATCACCTTGGCGTCCACATCCGGCGCCAACGGCACCTTGCGCATATGAACCTTGAGGATTTTCTCGCGGCCGAGGATATCCGGATTCGGCACGACGACCTGACGGTCGAAGCGACCCGGCCGCAGCAGCGCCGGATCGAGAACGTCGGGACGGTTGGTCGCGGCGATCAGGATGACGCCTTCATTGGCCTCGAAGCCGTCCATCTCCACCAGCAACTGGTTCAGGGTCTGCTCGCGCTCGTCATTGCCGC
>CAYLTU010000454.1:0-3461 GCA_964386465.1 uncultured Rhodospirillaceae bacterium | reverse complement strand
CGCCGGGTATTGTTTGGCGAACTGAATGGCGCTCTGCTCGACGTCGGGGTCGGCACCGGACGAAATTTTCCCTTTTACCCTGACGGCTGCAGGGTTACCGGCATAGACCTCAGCCCGGCCATGTTGGACCGCGCCCGGCGGCGCAGGGAAAAGCTCGGCACGACAGTTGATCTGCGCGAAATGGACGTGATGGAGATGGCTTTTGCCGATGATTGTTTCGACGGCATTATCGCGACCTTCCTATTTTGCGTGCTCGATGCCGAGCATCAGCAACCTGCACTCGAGGAACTTTGTCGGGTCTGCCGCCCCAACGGCACCATACACATTCTGGAATACTCCTTTTCGGAAGATCCGTTGCGGCGGTTTATCATGAATCTTTGGGCGCCCTGGGTGCGTTTTGCCTATGGTGCCGGGTTCGACCGCAATACAGAGCAGTATCTGGAAGCCGCCGAATTGGAATTGGTGGAGCGGCGGTTCCTGTACAAGGACATCGTCAAGCTTCTGTCGGCACGACCGAAAACATCGTGATCGACCTTTTGGTATTTCTCATTAGATCAATACAGCTGTGCCTTGTTTCTGGCCTCTTTGTAACGGTGGCGGAGCACTTGTCTTGATCCTTGTCGGAGTACGAAAAATAATTACCAAAACGCGGTTATCGTCCGGCACGTCTGAAACTGGGGAAACAACGGAAGTCGGCGCGCGATACGCCGGTAGCACCGTAGGTGATGCCATTCGGGTTGCCGCCCAGCCGCTCTATCGCAACCGCCACGTCGATATCCTCGGCGATCGCGTCCTGCTGGCCGATATCGTTCAGCCCCAACTCGACGACCGGCACGTCGATTTCCAACCGCTCGATGAGCGCCTTGACCGGCCCGGCGGCCGGATCGTCGGTATAGACCGAAACCCAATGACCCAGCCGCATCAGCGCCTTCGCCAGCACGACCGCGCCATACGGCCCGTCGTTCTCGCCAACCGGCATATGATTGGGCACCGCGGCGCCCGTCACGATCCCGATATGCCGCGGTCCTTCGTTCAGGATGCGTCCCGCCGCCAATACAAGCGGCTCGTCATGCACCGCGCGCGCCAGATCGTACAGCGCCGCCTTCAAACCGCGCGGCAGCGCCCTGCCCTGCAACTCCATGCATTGCAGCCGGTCGATATTCTCACAGGCGAACAGCATGCGGGTTTCCTCCAAACGGCCTTATCTTGAAAGCCAGGACAGCCACACCGTAACTAATTGATTTTGCTGAGTTAATTTTCAGAAAAGATATGAAAACCTGCGACAATCGCGCAAAAATTCGAAATCCCGCGAGCAAGGCCCAGGATCATCGTCCCGGGCATATGCCGTTGTGCGCCGGAACCACCAGATAACAATTCGCCGAATGTTTCAAGCTGAGGGAATAGCGAACGTGTTTCGGTCATGGTTTCGATTGGCATTCCTAGCCATAAGGCGATATAGGCTTTTGATGTGGCCCCGTAGTAATTAACGTTTTTCCGGCAACCCGGCCTTTATGAGAATCGCCACATCTTTCTGAACGAGTTCCTTTCGTCGATACCAGGCTTTGCCGAGTATTCGCGCCTCCGCCTCAGCGGTGTGTTTAGGGTATTCTCGCAACAACCGCTCGACGGTTTGCCGCGCATCCTCCCACCGTCCAAACCATCCGTAGGTAATGGCCAACTCACCGATGTGGTACGGGCTCGCCTTGCCTCGAATCTTCGCATTTCGTGCGACGCGCTCCTCGTGCGCCCATATGGCTTCTTTCTCCATACCGAGATGACGGTACGCAAACGCGAGGTGGGCCAGATACCAAACAGGATAGTTCGGCTGTAAGCGCATGGCTTTTTCCACCAGACGCCGCGTTTCCAACCAATCCTCGCGGGCAATCGTTACGGCTGAATATGCGGCGAGAGTTTCAGCGTTGCCGGGGGCGAGGTTTATCGCTTCCTCGAAGTTGCGTACCGCCAAATCCAAATCGCCTTTGACGTAGTGAAGAAAACCGGTTGCCGCCAACCTCTCCAGGAGCTCAGGGTCGAGTTTTTTCGCCGTTTTCAATGCAAGTTCTGCTTTGGAGAAAGACAGTTTCTTGTCCTTAGCCACACCAAAGCGAATTTCCAGAAGGTGCGTGTAGGCGATAAGAGTCCACGGCCACGCGTAGTCCGGGTCGATCTCTACCGCCTCATGGGCGAGCTTTCTCGCTTTTCGCCAATTGGGAACGCTCGCTTGGTTGAATAAGGCATTCGCCCTGACCCCTCGTGTCCACGCTTCAATGCTTTCCGTAGTGCGATGCCGCATCGTGGTCATCTGGCCGTGAGTTAGCGCTCCTTGAAGTTCGCGCGCGATCGCCAGCGTCACCTCATCCTGAACGTCGAAAAGATCTTCCAACTTCCGGTCATAATGTTGCGACCAGATATGCTTGCCCGACAGCGCGTCGATCAATTGTACGGTCAACCGCATCGAGTCTCCGGACAACTGAATACTTCCCTCCAGGACATGGCGCACACCCAGTTCTTCGGCGACTTGCCGAACCTCGACCGCCTTTCCCCTGTAACGAAACGTCGAGTTCCTGGCGACGACAAACAGCTCCGGAATTCGCGCGAGCGTGTTAATGATGTGCTCGCTGAAACCGGCGGCCAAGACCGACGCTTTATCCGGCGCCCCAAAATCATCCAGAGGCAACACCGCGATAGATGGCTGGTCGGGAAGCGCAAAGGCCATTTTAGCCCGCTCGGCGGGTTCGGTCCGTTCGATCCACGGTTGCCATAACCAAAGGCCAACGCCGCCAATTGCGGCAAGCAGCAATACCGCAACGAGCACTGGCATGCGTTTCCTAAAATCGAAACGCCGCGGCGCGCTCGCGATTTGACCGTCTTGCAACACGCGAAAGACCCGAACCGGTCGGGCGATATTTTTGACCTCGACTTCGCCCTTGTCTTCAAGTTCGATTTCCATACGGTCGCGCACCTGGTCCCGCGCCGTTCGGGAAATATAGATGCCGCCCGGATCAGCCAGCCCTTCGAGCCTCGCCGCTACATTGACGCCGTCGCCAAGCAAATCGCCCTCCTGTTCCATTACGTCGCCAACATTTATGCCGACGCGGAAGATGATGCGCTGGTCTTCGGGCGTCTCCCGGTTTCGTTCAGCCATGCCGCGTTGGAAATCAATCGTACAGCGTAACGCTTCGACAACGCTTGGGAACTCGATCAGAAGGCTGTCACCAGCGGTGTTGGCTATCCGGCCCCGGTATTCGGCTATCTTTGGGTCGATCAAATCACTCCGGTGCGCGCGCAGGGCCGATAACGCGCCTTCTTCGTCCGCCGCCATTAGGCGCGAGTAGGCTGCCACGTCAGCGGCGACAATTGTCGTTAGTCTACGAGTGACATCCCCTACCGCCATGCTTGTTTCCCCCAAAAGCATCAGCAAACGAGAGCTTAACGGATTGGTGAAAGATTCTCTACGTCAT
>CAYLTU010000453.1:0-3510 GCA_964386465.1 uncultured Rhodospirillaceae bacterium | reverse complement strand
CTAGGGGCCGAACACGATACTGGGCAGCCAGGTGGTGAGCGCCGGGAAGACCGCGACGACGCCCAGCGCGAAAACCTGAATGGCCACGAACGGCGCGACGCCCCTGTAGATCTGCATCGTGGTCACTTCGGGCGGCGCGACGCCGCGCAGATAGAACAGGGCGAAGCCGAACGGCGGCGTCAGGAACGAGGTCTGCAGATTCAACGCGATCATGATGCCGAGCCAGACCGGGTTGAGGTCCATCTGCAGCAGGATCGGCGCCACGATGGGCACGACGACGAAGGTGATCTCGATGAAGTCGAGCACGAAGCCCAGCAGGAACATGATCGCCATGACGACGAACATCGCGCCGATGGCGCCGCCGGGCAGCGACGTCAGGAAGCCGTGCACGAGGTCGTCGCCGCCGAGGCCGCGGAAGACGGAGGAGAACAGCTGCGCGCCGATCACGATGCCGAACACCATGGCGCTGACGCGCGTGGTGCTCCGCATGACCTCGTGCAGACCGCCGGTTACGTAGACGCGGGCGAGGCTTACCCAAATGCCCCAGGCCAAGGCGGCGCAGCAGAGAACGGCCACGACGATGCCGGCCATGTCGGCGGCGGGAATGTTGTCCCGCGAAACGCGGAGGTCCATCGACCCGGTGAGGAACAGCACGACGACCAACCCGATCGCCGCGGCATAGATCGGTTTGCCGTTATCCGGGTTCATCCGCAGCCCGCCCAGCAAGGTCGCCCCGATCGCGCCGACGGACGCCGCCTCGGTCGGCGTCGCGATCCCGGCCAGGATGGAGCCCAGCACCGATACGATGAGAATGATCGGTGCGATAAGCGCGCGGCTGACCCGCATCGCGATTTCGCGGCCGGTCGCGCCCTGAACCAGCTCATCGCGCGGAATCGGCGGCGACGTTTCCGGCCTGATATAGGCGATGAATATTTGATAGGTGATGTACATGCCGACCAGGGCCAAGCCCGGCAGCAACGCGCCCGCGAACAGGTCGCCGACGGAAACCGGGTCCGGCGCGAAGTTGTCCAGTTTCCGCTGCGCCTCCTGGTAGGCGTCGGAGATTTGATCGCCCAAGACGACGAGGACGAGCGATGGCGGGATGATTTGTCCAAGGGTTCCGGACGCGCAGATCGTTCCGCAGGCAAGCGCGGGGTCGTAGCCGCGGCGCATCATTGTCGGCAGCGACAACAATCCCATCGTCACGACGGTCGCGCCGACGATACCGGTCGAGGCGGCGAGCAATGCGCCGACGACGCAGACCGAGATTCCGAGGCCGCCGCGGATCGAACCGAACAGCATGCCCATCGTATCGAGCAGTTCTTCGGCGACCTTCGAGCGTTCCAGCATGACGCCCATGAAGACGAACAACGGCACCGCGACCAGGATTTCGCTGGTCATCGCATTGCCGAACACGCGGTTCGGGAATATTCCCAGGAACGCCGGGTCGAAGACGCCGAACAGCGCGCTGATACCCGCGAATATGAGCGCGACGCCGGCGAGCGAGAAGGCGACGGGAAAGCCGCCCATCAGCATGCCGCAGACGCCGACGAACATGAAGCAGACGAGAATTTCGTTCGTCGTCATACCGTCGTTCCCCCATCGCTATGGACGGGGTCGTCGGGCGCCTCCAGGCCGCGCATGACGAAGTACGCCTTCACCGCCATCGAGAAACCCTGCAGGGTCAACAGCAGGGGAAAGGCGAGAAGCATTGATTTCAGGAGCCAGAACGGCATGAAGGTGCCCTCGGGCGAGCCTTCCCAGACGCGCACCGATTGTCCGACGAAGGTGAGCCCCTTCCAGGTCATGACGGAGCAGAGCGGCAACAGGAATATGAACACGCCTACGAAATCGACCAGCGCCTTCCGCTCCCGGCTGGCCGACCCGTAGAAGATATCGACCCGGACATGGCCGTCATGCAGCAGCGTGTATCCCGCGCCGACGAGGAAGAGAAGGGAGTGCATGAACAGGATCGATTCCTGCATCGGAATGAAGCCCAGCCCGAAGACGTAGCGCAGCAGTACGACGGTGAACTGCATCAGAACCATGATCAGGGCGAACCAGGCCACGGTCCGGCCGATATGTTCGTTCAGGGCGTCGATCGCCCGGACGACAGCACTGAGTCCGTTCACAGACGTTTCCCTTTTGAAAAGTAAGGGGCCCGCACCCGTTGCGGCGCGGGCCCCTTGATTAGCGCGTCAGCGCGAATACCGACGGCGATCAGCCGTACTTGAAGGGCAGGAGCCTTGCATTCATGTAGCCCTGCTCGCCGATCTTGGCCCAGGAGATGGCCTGCTTCCGGTAGGCGATGAAGCTTTCATACACGCGCTTGGTCATGGCATCGGTTTGGCCGATTTCGGCGACGACGCGGCCGGCGATCTCGCCGATGCTGATCAGCATGTCCTGCGGATATTTGTGCAGCTTTACGCCATGCTTGTTCAGCAACACGTTGAGCGAGCCTAGATTGCGCGCGTTGAACTCGGCGAACTGGATATAGGATTCAGCTTCCATCACGGTCTGCACCAGAAGCTGTTCATCCTTGGTGAGGCTGTCCCAGAGTTTCTTGTTCATGACGCAGCTACTGGTCGTGCCGGGTTCGTGGAAGCCTGGATAGTAATAATGCTTTGTGATCTTGTGGAAACCGAATGCGAGATCGTGCCAGGGGCCAACCCACTCGGCCGCGTCGATCGCGCCCGACGCCAGGGCCGGATAAATTTCCGCAACCGGCAAATTGACGACGGTGACGCCAAGCGCGCGCAAGACCTCGCCACCGATGCCCGGCATGCGGAATTTCAAACCCTTGAAATCGTCCAGGACATTGATCGGCTTGCGGTACCAGCCGCCCATCTGCGTGCCGGTGCTCGACGCTAAAAATCCCTTGAGATTGAACTGGGCCGCGAGCTCGTCCCAGAGCTGCTGGCCGCCGCCATAATTCATCCATGCGGCATGTTCGGTGCCCGTCAGGCCATAGGGTACCGCGGTGAAATAGTTGAACGCCTTATGCTTGCCCTGCCAGTAATATTCGGCCGAGTGATACATGTCGGCGTCGCCTGCGCTGACGGCGTCGAAGACGCCGAACGGCGGCACCAGCTCGCCGCCGCCATAGACTTTGACGGTAATCTTGCCGCCGGACAGTTGCGTGATGCGTTTGGCGATACGCTGTCCGGACGTGCCCAGCCCCGGCGAGTTGAGCGGCCAGGACATGGCCAGCTTCCACTGTTTCAGGCCTTGCGAAATGGCGGGGGCCGGCAGTGACGACGCGGCGGCGGCGGCAACACCCGCGCCGGCTGCGGCTTTAACGAAGTTACGGCGTTTCATGGAATCTCCTCCCTGTTGCGCCGCGCATGGATGTCTCAGGTCTTCCTCTCCGCGTACACCGGAGAGTTCGCGTTTTTCTTTCGCTCGCGGCGTTTAGGCCTTGAAGCTTAGTTGCGCTTTTTCCCCGGAGCAACCGCCTAATTGCGCGCGCCGTCGTGTCAGCCGAACGCTCGTGCGCTATGATCCGCAAGT
>CAYLTU010000452.1:0-3531 GCA_964386465.1 uncultured Rhodospirillaceae bacterium | reverse complement strand
GACCCCGTCGCAATTCCAAGGTTCATGACCAGCGTCATGCCGAAGACATAAAAAAAACGGTAACACGCCGAAAAACTTCTCTTGGCCCGGCTCCAAATCACCGACCCACGCTAGCACCTGCGCCATATTCGCGGAGAGATTACCATGGGTCAGCATCGCGCCCTTCGGTGTGCCCGTGGTGCCACCAGTATATTGCAGTAGCGCGATATCGCCATCGAGATTGATTTCCGGCGATTCGATCTCTCCATCGTTATTGATCAGATTGGCGAAGGACACGTGTTGAACGTCCTCCGGAATTTCTGAAATTTCGCTGCGCTTCAACGTCGAAAATAGAATACCTTTGAGAGGCGGCAAAATTTCACTCATCCGGCAGACGATGATCTGGCGAAGTCCTTTGCTCTCCAGCAGAGCGGAAGCCTTGGGATAAAGCTGTTGCAGGTCCAACGTGACAAGGATCGTCGTTTTCGAATCTTCTACCTGTGCCGCAAGCTCTTGCTCCACATAGAGCGGGTTGTAATTCACCACCGTGCCACCTGCCTTCAGCACCGCATAGTAAGAAATGATCGAATAGGGACAGTTCGGCAGGCACAATCCAACTTTTACGCCGCGCTCTAAACCGAGATGATTAAATCCCTTTGCCACCTTATTCACTAAATCGCCTATTTCCTGATAGGAATAGGATTTGCCGAGAGAATTAACGGACGGATTATCCCCAAACCGTTCGACGGCTTCATCCATGAAACGATGCAGCGGCTTGCGCGATATTGTCTGAGACCAATCGATCTTATCAGGATAACTTGCGAGCCAGGGGTAGGGCGTCTCCGGAGTTACCTCCCGCCGTGGCGTAAACCCGAACCGCTCACCAATCCTATTGAGTAAGTCTTTTTCACGGGCGCCGAACACCGGCTTCATCGTCCCCCCTCCCACACGAATGTGTTTCGGGCTTTCATGTCACAAGCGCTATTTGAGGGATTTCAGAGCGCAAGGCCTCAACGAATGACAGTACCATCTGCTGGCAATCGCCAATGTTTTCGTATGCGATTCC
The DNA here is from genome assembly GCA_964386465.1 of uncultured Rhodospirillaceae bacterium. Lineage (GTDB taxonomy): Bacteria > Pseudomonadota > Alphaproteobacteria > UBA8366. The sequence continues at coordinate 2,486 of CAYLTU010000452.1, read as the reverse complement.
GTGCCGGGTCGACTCAATCAACTCCAGCTGTTTCTCCTCTGATCCGAGCGCCTCCAAAATAGTTCTGGCGCTTGAGGAATCGATGACCGGATCATTCTTCCCGTGGACCACCAATGTCGGCGCCGTTACCGTTGGCAATGCTTTCAACAACGCATCGACGGTTTGGCGCAATTCGTAGAGACCGCGTATCGGAATGCTGCCGTAATTTACATCTGGATGTTCGGAAAGGTTCGGTCGAAACGGCATTACCCCTTCAAGGCTCGGGATCCATCGCGCAATTGCATTGGCTCCGTGCAATAACGGGACAAAAATCAGGTTGCGATTGCGGAATTTCACCGGTGCGGAAATCGATGCCACGCCGATTAATTTCTCTGGCTGCTCTGCCGCAAGCTGTAAAACCAAGCTACCGCCCGTCGAAAACCCGACGAGGCCGATTTGGTCGACATAGGGGATCAAAATCCGATAGCACCGACGGATCGACTCCAGCCAATCTTCCCATTCTCGATCTCGCAGATCCCAAGGTGAAGTTCCATGTCCTTCCAAGCGCGCACCAACGACCGTATAACCGGCGGCGCAGAACCTATCTCCCAGCTCCCGTAATTCGGCCGGCGAGGAGAGAAATCCATGCACCAAGAGGACGCCCATACCGTTCGGCTGATCGGGCTCAAGGAAGTACGGCTCACCACCGACAGTGGCAGTTTCCGCCGCGTTGATCTCGGCGAAACGCGGCTGGCGGTACGTCTTGCGGCACCAAGCATGGCGTTTCTTTTCGTCATCAAAATACATGGCCGCATAGGTTCGGTCATCGATTATATCTGCTGTCTCCAGTGCTCGCCCTATCGCCAAGCCTATCTCTCTCAGCGGTGCCACTTCATTGGCGTATACGACAATCAGGTTCTCCAGGCGGATCTCATCGAAACCGTGTTCATCGCAGAGCTTCGGCAAGAAACGATACGTGTCCGGCAATCTTTCGACCAGACCGGCAAAGCTCGCAGACACCCAGAATTCGTCCAACCCACGACCAGCACCGATATCGACGCCTTCGTAAGCTTCGGGATTCTCCAGAACGCGGTGAAGATGAATGGAGCTTTCATCTTGCACGTATTTGATCGCGAGATAGAGCGTGCGATGAAACTCCGCGCGACTCACTTCCATCCGACCGCGATCCACATAGGTTAGAATCAGTGAGGAGGCCAAATGCGCTAAATTCACCGTTATCTCATCGTATATTTCGCGCATGTAAGTATCCCGCAGCCGCGAAGTCTTACGCTGCAAAATTGTCGAGACGAAACGCTCGATCCACTTTCCGGAATCCTTGTTGAGAGAAAAAAGATCGTCGAGTGAATCTATCCCCTCAAACAAAACGTCAATCGCCTTCTCTTCCCACCAACGCTCAAACTTATGCGGCGCGATCGGCGCGCCGCAGCGAATATCCATATCCGTGTTCTTCAACAGGATATTCCCTTCAATCAGCAATTCCTCCTCGACTTTCTTGCCCAATTTTCCAACGAAAAAATCGACGCCGCGCCTCAGCACATTGTCCGAAATTCGGATCGGGTAGAAGGTGATATTGGCGGGAACAATCCGTGTCGGCTTCGCGGCGGCTTCCAGCAGGGCGTCGACATTTTCCATTCCAAGCGATTTTACCCACCGGTCAAGCCGCGGTTGATTGCCGGATTTTTGGACTGAAAGAATTCGCGATTTTAAGATTTCCAAAACCAGAGCGATGACGGCAGCGCCCGCATGATGTTTGCGCCACATTCCGGCCGTGCGTGAATAGATACCGAATTGTCCCTTGTGATCGACTGTGCGGCGATCCTTCACCATGCCGCCTTCAGGAAAGACGATCACTTTGCGGCCGCGCAATGTCTCCGCCGCAAGAAACGGCAGTAACCCTGGAAGGTCATTCGGAACCGCACCCACATTCATCAGGAAGCGGCTGAGATCGCCGCCGCCCGCAAACAAATCCTTCGTCGCCATGCTCCGGCAATAGGCACCGGTTTCCTTGTGCAGCAGATAGGGAGGGATAATGGTCTCGAAGCGGGCGAAGTGATTGAACAGGAAAATCTGCCCGTCTTCCACACGCCCATCTTCATGATGAAACTTAATATTCAGCCCAAGCCGACTCTCGAGCACGGAAAACAGCTTCACACACCAATCGTATGTCGAAGTCTTAATTTCAAGATCGGCTAGATCGTACATATGGCCCTGACGATTCAATTTACTGCCGATAAACTTCTCATAATTAACGATAATTGTTAATCACTTACTAACGCTAGTGTACCCGGACCGACCCCGCTCCGCTCAAGCCAATTTGCTCTGACACTGCCGTCAGCTGTTCAAGTGGCAAAGCAGGACGCGTTCCCGTAGCGAACTAACTGGCAATTAGAATAACAGCCGAAACTCGATTGCGGAATGGTAGAGATCGAGCCCTGATCCACCCCCATTGAAGTGGTCCACCCTGATGTATGTAACTGGCATCGAGG
>CAYLTU010000451.1:0-3534 GCA_964386465.1 uncultured Rhodospirillaceae bacterium | reverse complement strand
CTCGAAACTTAAACCCGGAGAGTGACCAACGTAGCGCAATTACACCGTGTCCCCTAAATTCTATTGGCGGCGGCGGTTTCGCCGGGTTGCGTACCGGCGGTCTGGGCGCCGGCCGCCGGTGGCGTGACGGGCGCCGCGGCATCGGTTTTCGGAGCCGGTTTCTTGCGCGGTTTGTTAGCCATGGTCTTGTACTCCTCGCCTTTGGGGTTTTGCCGGGATGACCGGTATTCGTGCCACCTGAGGGCACGAACGCACAGCAAAATGAGACGAGACGCCCTTAGCGGGCGGTGCGGATGTACGGAAGGGCTCGGACAGGGGGTCGAAAATCGGACCGTCCCTCAAGCCGCCGATCGGTTCGGCGCTCCTGCCACCATATGACAGCGCCATGCGCTGCGCCCTCCCTGTCCTGTTCCGGCCGGCATCGAAACGCGCAACCGGATATCGAGCACCGCCGCAACCCAATGCTCTGGCATCGGTTGCATTGGCGACGACGAATTATAGTTAACAAAGGGTTGACGGTAGCGAAAGACCCTGGAATGATATTTTTGCGATTATTTTGGGCCGAATCGATCTATTTACGCAATTTTACCGAGTTATCCACAGGTTTGGCGCAAAAATATTGCACCTTGGGCTATTCGGATCGGAGCGCGCGCGTTAGTTTCGTACCCCGTGTTTGGATGTTGTATGAGGGTGATGCCCTGTGGCGATGGGCATTGCATTCTGGGTTACATAGGCAAGCAGGCGATATTGACTAAGATGAGGTTGTAGGATCGGTAGAACGAAGAGATAAGTATTGCGTCCCTAAAATCCGGACTATGGTGTCGCCGTGCATCTGACAGCATTATTCGCGTGATAATTTTAGATTATGAGTTACTGTTGCATAAGTAACATGATGAGATAGAGAAGTTTGCATCGCGGACGGAAAAAATGAAGAGACAAGTACTGTGGCCACTGAACTTTCATACTTGCCGCTAAACGAAAATAGTCATTGTAAGAAATGCGCTTATTGAACCTGATTATTTATCCAATACGACGGTATATAGATTTATGTTTGTATTTGAATAGAAGATTCAAATCTAACCCGTATCCCTTTTTTATATTTTTGACACTCTTAGTCGGAGGAATTCCAGCAATAATCGCCAAGATTCTTCACCCAACTATTCCCTTTTCTTACACTGTATTAGTACTTTACACTTTAGGTATGCCGTTAGTGCTTTCATTTGTAGGCTATAGATTGAAAGATATGATCGACACTTTCAATAACGAGTAAGAGAGAATATAATGACTAAAGTTTTCGCTGACTCCAGTGATGTAATTTGGATTAATGACCAAGTAAAACATATAACAGCAAATGGAGCGGAAATTTCGCAAGAAATTTTTATGAGAAAGCCGATTCAGCTCAAACTTGCTGAAGATATTTTGCATCAACGCGATTTTCTGCCAAGATTAAGCCTTTCCGGCTCTGCTGGAATACTGCTCTTTGGTGTGGGCGCTAAAGTCGCCTTAGATACGGCTAGACAAGTTTTTGAACTAAACGTTAAGGGCACAGCCTTTGGAATTGGATTTGATACAAACATAGAAATAGACTTAGTGACTGGCGAAGTTTTAAATCATAGCACGGATATTGGCGTTCAACTTATTCTTGGCGCAAAAGGTGAGGTGCAAGGGGTAGCGATTGGTTTCGAAGGTACTCAAAAGTGGGGTGTAACTTTTGATGGAGACGAATTGTTTTTAAATGATTCTCTGAATTTGGAAATGGGTTTATTGGCAGATATTGTTTCCGCAGATTCATACAGGATTCAGATTGGTGAAAACCCATTTGTAGGAAAAACGATACACCAGCAAGGTATTGTGATAGAGCCTGACGGGACGCAACGTTCTGCAAGTGAATTTGATGAACAAGAGGTAAATCGAGTATTCGAAAGCTTTGATATATTTGGACGTCCATGTTTTGTCGCTGGTACCCCGATTAAGAATGAGCATGGTGTTGAAACTTCGATTGAACTAGTTAAAGTAGGTGATAGGGTTCTCGCGTTTGACGAGAACGACCGAGATGGCCTTGCCGACCTAAATTCGGATCGAGTTTCCCACACGCGCGTAACGCCAAACAAAACAGTCATCGACTTCCACGGCACGCAAGCCACGCCCGACCACGTCTTCCTCACCGAGGGCGGCGAGTTCATGCAACTCACCGATATCCTCGAAGCCGACGGCATCGTCGTGCGGGAGGATGGCGGCAAGCGGCGCGCCCGCACCGGCTGGCCCGTCGGCTCCAAGGAGGACCAAATTATCCCGGTCGGCTACGAGGACGCAACCGGCCAGACGCAGATCGCGCCGATGCGGGCGGGGACGGTTTGCAGCCGGCGGGGGAAGAAGATCTATACCTTGGCGGGGATGATGCATGAGCGCGGCTACGAACTGCAGGCGGACGGACAGTTCATCGATGCGGACGGCGATGTGGTGACCGCGTTCTGGCATTGGGGCGTGCCCGACCCGAAGCTGTTCGCCGGCCGGCATGCGGACTACCGCGGCGAGATAGAGGCCTGCGCCGACGGCGACGCCCTGTTCGTCTCCCTCGGCGCGCCGGCCATGACGCCGACGATGGCGGCGCCTGCGTTGCAGGCAAAACGGAAGGGGTAGGGTAGCCTCCAAACCGTCGCCCCGGATTCAATCCGGGGTCCAGGCGGGATACGCAAACCTGTGCATTCTGGTTCCCGGCTCAGCGGCGCTATGCGCCTTGACCAAGACGACACTTGTCGGGGCGGTCGGCGTTCGTCGTTTTACCCGCGCCCCTGACACACGGCGAAGCATCGACACAGGCTTTTTCAATCGTCGCCCAACTTAAGCGATGCCGGCGTCCATCGTGCGCGGTGCCGGTCGGCCTTGTCACCCCGGCTCTCGCCGTCCAGATCGATGGGCGCCGGTTGCGGAAAGCGCGTCCGTTCGTCGAGGACATTGACCATTACATTGGCGTAGGCGTCGTCGCCGTCCTGCCGGTAGGCGGACACGTAGACGCCGCATCTGCGGCAGATCAGGAACTCGATCGCCTTGAATCCGAATTGGTAACGTTCCATCAGCGTAGCGTCATGCGCCGTGATCTCGATCGAACCGGCGGGGTCGGAAATCGCCCGTGCGTCATGCTTGCGGCAGAACGAGCACTGGCAGGCCCTTACCGCCGACTTTTCCGCCGCGACCGTCGTGTTGTAATCGACCTCCAGATTGCCGCAATGGCAGCTGCCGTGAAAATGGTGCATGGCGTCCCTTCGTTCCTTTCACGCGTCTATATCTCGTCACCGGAATTTTAGCCAAGCGGGGGGCGCATCGAACAATATGTTTCGTTATGCTTCCGGTTCCACAGTGGGAGAGATGGCGATGCCGAATTCAACGAATGGACAGGACGGCGACATCGCCTGGCGTCCGTCGGAGACCTTACGGCGGGAAAGCCGGATGCAGGCGTTTCTCGACCGGGTCGGGCTCGCCGACCGCAACGCGTTGTGCGACCGGGCGGATGCCGATCCGGAATGGTACTGGAAC
>CAYLTU010000450.1:0-3558 GCA_964386465.1 uncultured Rhodospirillaceae bacterium | reverse complement strand
CGAGGTGCTTCACGGCGCGGTGAAGGACGCCCTGCGCCTGGGCGCGATCGGCTACGATGCCGTCAAGCACCTGGTGCTGTGCCGTATCGAGCGACGCCCGCCCCGGCTCGACCTGGATATCTATCCCTATCTGCCTCGGGCCAACGTGGCGACCACGGCCGCCGCCAGTTATATGAGCTTGTTGGGTGGAGGCGCGTCATGAGCGATACGCCGCAAGTGTTGCTGGCGCATCACCTCAAGACCCTGAAGCTGCCGACCTTCCTGCGCGAGTACGACAAGCTGGCCCGCCAGTGCGCCTCCGAGGGCGCCGACCATGTACGCTATCTCGTCCGCCTGACCGAACTGGAATTGATCGACCGCGAACGCCGCATGGTCGAGCGGCGGATCAGACAGGCCAGGTTCCCCGCCGTCAAAAGCCTCGACAGCTTCGACTTCAAGGCCATCGCCTCGCTCAACAAGATGCTGGTCCTGGAACTGGCGCGATGTGAATACGTCGAGCGTCGTGAAAACGTCATCGCGCTCGGCAACTCAGGCACCGGCAAGACCCATATCGCCCTCGGCCTCGGTCTGGCGGCATGCCGGAAGGGGCTCTCCGTCGGCTTCATCACGGCCGCCGCCCTGGTTCATGAACTGATGGAGGCCAGGGATGAAAAACGCCTGTTGCGCCTGCAGAAGCAACTGGCGAAGTATCACCTTCTGATCATCGACGAGCTCGGCTTCGTGCCGCTGTCCAAGACCGGCGCCGAGCTGCTGTTCGAGATCTTCAGCCAGCGCTACGAGCGTGGCTCGACCCTGGTGACCAGCAATCTACCCTTCGATGAGTGGACCGAGGTGTTCGGCTCCGAACGCCTGACCGGGGCGTTGCTGGACCGCCTCACCCACCATGTCCATATCCTGGAAATGAACGGCGAGAGCTATCGTCTCAACCAAAGCCGAAAACAGCGCAAATCCCCAAAAATGCCTGCTTAACCGCCGGTGCAATGGTTGACCCGGTGGGCCCACAGGGACCTCCCACGCTGCTTCGCTTCGCGTAACGCAAAGCGCTACACGAAGCAGCGCGGGTCCCTCCTATGGACTACCGGGACAACCCGCAACACCGTGTACGGCATCACGTCAAGTGGACTAATTTTACGCCGCCCTCTGGACTGGTTTTGCTCCGCCGTTGACAGATGGAGCGTCATTCGATTGTTGACAATGCCCCGACTTTTCAAGTCACGGTAGCGCCAGTAAGCGTATTCATGCGACATATCGATCACCACGTTAATTGCAATGATCGGACGGTATATGGGGTTAGTGTGTACGGTCGCGGGTGGTTCTACACAGTTCGGAAGGGGCGGAGACTTTTCAATATACTTTCAATTATTTCCATCCGAGACTCCGGCGAAGCGTTCTTGCCAGCGTCAACTTGGACTCGGTATAGAAATGTCGCCCAGGCATCTTTAGTATTTTGGTATGCAATATTGTGGCGAAAATCTTTCAGCACTTTCTGCGATATTTGGAGTTTCATTGCAGCCCTTTGTTCTGTCTTTTTCTTGGGTTCAACTTGGCCTGACAGGGTAATCGCGGCAGCCGCCAGGGCCATCTGGCTCGCATATTCGCGGGACAGACGGTTCGCCGGTGGCCGCCCATCGCCACTTTTTGTCAGGGGGACCTCCAAAAGGGAATTCTTGATGCCATGGCTTAAATCGTCCAAAGCCTTCTCAAGTTCTGTAAGTGGCCGTAGAAGTTTTTGTTCTATGCCAGATCTTGAGAGATAGTTAAGAACGGATAAGAGCGATACAATTGCCGCCGACAGTGGCTCGTCTTTCATGATCCCATGGGGGTATTTCAAGTGCTCGTTCAACCCCGTCAATTCTAGTTTTCTTTGATAGTCCGGATCATCTGTTGGGAATATGTGTTCGACAAAACGGGGCAGAGGAGCTACGTCGTCGGAATGGTCTTCCAGATCATCTGCCGGAACCAAGTTGGCCAAATAGTCGGCCAGGAAGGGTACGTTGTCGGAACTGTCCTTCGGATCAGACATTATAGCTCCTTCCTGCTGTCCGGTTCATTCCTCGCACCGGGCCGAAGGATGTGAGCATCCGGCATGCCTGCTCTGCCGCGGACCGGTAGTGCTGGATACACGAGCCATTCCTCAAGCTTCGACCACCTGCGCCCTTCGACCCTGCCCTTGACCGCCATGCCGATGGCTTTCTTTTGGCCGACCAGGACGACCATGCTCTTGCCCCTCGTGATGCCGGTGTAGAGAAGGTTCCGCCGCAGCATCATGTAGTGCTGCATCATCATCGGGATCACGATTGCAGGATACTCCGATCCCTGTGACTTGTGGATACTGACGGCGTAGGCGAGAGCGACCTGATCGAGTTCGCCGAACTGGTACTCGACCTCCTTCCCGTCGAACTCGATGATCAATTCCTGGAGTTCACTATCGATGCCGCGGACGTAGCCGACATCGCCGTTGAAGACTTCCTTGTCGTAATCATTGTCGGTCTGCATCACCTTGTCGCCGACACGGTATGTGTATCCGAACCGCTCGATCAAAATGTCGTCGGTGGGTGGGTTCAGCGCTTTCTGGAGTTCGACATTCAAGGACCGCGCGCCGATGCCGCCGCGGTTCATCGGGCAAAGCACCTGGACTTCCTGGATGGGATCGAAGCCGAACCGCTTCGGCAGCCGGTTCTTCACGATCTCGATGATCTTGGTAACGGCGTCCTCGGGTTCGCCGGCTTCAACGAAGTAGAAGTCTGTCTCCGCACCCTTCGTGACCTCGAGGTTCGGCATACGCCCTGCGTTTATCCGATGCGCGTTGGTGACGATCTGGCTCTGGGCGGCCTGCCGGAATATCTCGGTCAATCTCGCGACCGGAACAGCCCCGGAGGCGATGACATCCGCGAGCACCTGTCCCGGCCCGACGGATGGAAGCTGGTCAACGTCTCCGACGAGGATCAATCCCGCCTTGTCCGGTAACGCCTTCATCACCGATGCCATCAGCGGCACATCCACCATCGATGTTTCGTCGATGACCAGGAGTTCGCATTCCAGCGGTTGCTCGGCGTTTCGTTTGAAGCCCCCGTGTTTGGGATCGACTTCGAGAAGGCGATGAATGGTCTTGGCTTCCATGCCGGTCGTTTCCGAAAGCCTTTTCGCCGCTCTGCCCGTCGGCGCTGCCAGGGCGACCTCAACACCCTTGGCGACCAGGATACGGAGGATCGAATTGACCAGCGTTGTCTTGCCCACACCGGGGCCGCCGGTGATCACCATGACCTTGGACGAGAGGGCTGCTTTGACCGCCTCGCGTTGACTGTCAGCCAGGGCAATGCCGAGCTTCCGCTCGACCCAGGGTATGGCCTTGGTGGCATCAACCTCGGGCCAGCAGGGTTTGCCCGCCGCCAACGTCTTCAATCTCTCGGCAATGAGTTTTTCGGCACTCCACAGATGACCGAGGAAGATACAATGCTGGTCGCCCATGATGTCGGCAACGACGGTCTCTTCCTGGAGTTCCTGCTGGAGTGCATCGCGGAGAATGTCGGTCGGGATTTCCAGCAGCTTCTCGGCGGC
>CAYLTU010000449.1:0-3586 GCA_964386465.1 uncultured Rhodospirillaceae bacterium | reverse complement strand
GAGTAGAAGGTATCGGCTCGCCAAAGCCCTTCCTTGTAGTAGCGCTTCGCCTCGCTGGGATTGTGCCGTGTCAGAAGCGTACTCATGCAGTTCGCCCTGTTTCCTTCCGGAGCGAATCGTTGCCGTAAAGGAAGCGGTACAGGCCCCGATAAACGGTTCCGGCGCCGTGCTCGCGCAACGTCTCTTGCGGCAGAACGGTTCGGCAGGCGGCGCGAACCTGCGCCGGCGTCGTTCCTTCGACGAAGAATGCCCACTCGACGGTGGAATCTGCCTCCGATCGCAGCTTACCTTCCGCGCTGTCGTTTGCGGACCTGTTCTGCCCGCTGCGGAGCCATTGCGCCCCGGTGATCCCAGGCAGTTCGAGCACCGCGGGCATCGCGACCCGGGTGAGCCATTCGACCAGCGCCGCCGGCGCCGTTATCCCTGGCCGTGGGCGAAAGGATGCGACCGTCGCACCGTAACCGCGGCCATTTCGGGCTTCGACGTCGAGGATGGCGCGCGTCAACCCTTGGAAGCCGGGCATTATACGCCGGGTCCATGGTGTCGGATTGTCCAGCGCGTTGCGGTAGGGCGCGCTTGAAAGGATGTCCGCGCTGGTCGTCTCGTATAGCGCCATGTAACGGGGACGCCCGGAAATGGCGCCGTAGCGCCGCCCGCTCAGGAATCCGGGTACGTCGCAGCGCTCGTTGACGTGCTGCCGATTGTACCATTCGTTGAAGTCGGCCTCGGCGTCGGCTTTGGCGTCGGTCCAGACCGCGAGAACGGCTCCGGCATCGTAATTCTCCACCTTTTTAACCCCCTTCAATGCGGTTATTGTGATGCAATCCCAACATGGCGGCGGACGGTTTGTCCAGACAGGCCCCTAAATGACGAAGATACTGCTGTTGCAAGGCGCGAATTTGGTCTGGCTCGGCAAGCGCGAGCCGGAGCTTTACGGCACCACCAATGCCGATGAGCTGGATGTGCTCATGCGGGATCGGGCGGATGCGTTGGGTGTCGGACTGGATATTTTCTACGCCAATATTGAGGGCGAGGCGATCGACCGCATCTACCAGGCGGCGAAAGACGGCTTCGACGGTTTGCTGATGAACCCAGCCGGATTCACCTACGCGGGTTTCGCCTTGCGCGACTGCATCAAGGCCGTCGCATTGCCCTACGTCGAAGTGCATATCACCAATATCGAGCGCCGCGGGACGCGTTCGGTCCTGGCGGAAACCGCGAACGGCGTTGTTTACGGCTTGGGCATTTCTTCCTATCTACGCGGCTTCGACGCGTTACTCGACGTGATTGGCGATCGGGAATAAGCAGGATCACGCCGTGACGAAACCGCAACCGCGCTACCAGAAGATCTCGGAGGAACTGCTCGGCGATATTTCCGCCGGCAAGTTTCCCGTCGGGTCCATGCTTCCGACCGAGCTGGAACTTTGCGAACGTTTCACTGTGAGCCGTTTCACCGTGCGCGGCTAGCCGCGTTTCTCCTGCATTGCCTTGAAGGCCTCTTCCCAGTTTTTTCCGTCGAACGTCGTCATTTCGTAGTCGGCGGACCGCAGGTCGAAATCGTCCAGGCACCGTACATTGACGTTGAACATATCGGGCGCTGTCCGGGGATACGAATAGGTGTGAATGCCGCAATTCCCGCAGAAGAAATGCCGCGCGACCTTCTTGTTGAACTGGTAGGCCTTTAAAGCCTCCGCACCGGTCAGTAGCCGAAAACGGTCCTCCGGCACCCGGTGGTGCACCGACCCTTTCTTGGTGCAGATCGAACAGTTGCAATCGCCGAGCTTCGAAAGATCGGCATCGACCTCGAAGGTCACCGTGCCGCAATGGCAAGTGCCGTGATAGGTCCGCATCGCTTCGCCCTTTCCCTTGTCTGCGCTAGAGTTTGCCACAGGCGGTGCCGCGCCGCAGTACCGTTCGCCGCGTGTTGTTTCAATAGATGGAATAATAGACCTACGAAATTAAGGCTATCTGGGAAATGTCCGCTAAACTATCGGCGGCTAAATCACCCACTAGGCTTGGATTTGGGAGAGAGACCATGCGAAAGACAAAGCGATTGCGACAGTTGCTCGCGGACGACGGCATTGTTCTGGCCGGCGGCGCGCACGATGCCTTTAGCGCCCGGCTCGTCGAACAGGCCGGCTTTGAACTCTGCGTCGTCACGGGCGCCGGAGTGGCCGCCTGCCGCGGTTATCCCGACGTTGGGCTGGTCACGCTCGAAGAGATGACGCGAAACGCCCGTTACATCGCCGATGCGCTCAGCATTCCCGTCATTGTCGACGCGGATAACGGCTACGGCAACGCGATCAATGTGGTGCGCACGGTGCGCGAGTTCGAACACGCTGGTGTCGCCGGCATTCATCTCGAAGATCAGACTTGGCCCAAGCGTTGCGGGCACATGTTCGGTAAGATCGTCATCCCGAAGGAAGAAATGTGCCAGAAACTTCGCGCGGCGCTGGACGCGCGGGAAGACCCCGACTTCGTTATCATCGCGCGCTGCGACGCGATGCTGGTCAACGGGCTGGAAGACGTGCTCGAACGCGGCGACGCTTATATCGAGGCCGGGGCCGACATGCTGTTTTGCGAGGTCCGCGACTCGATGGAGGTAGTCGAAGCGCTCGCCGGCCACTTCAAGGGCCGCGTGCCGCTGCATTGGAATTACAGCCCCAGCCCGATGGTGCCGCGGTTGAACGCGAAGCAGGTGGAAGCGCTTGGCTACAAGACCTGTTGTTTCTATGTGCAGTCGCTGATGGCCGCCGCCAAGACCATGCAGGAGGTCCTCGCCGATATCCGCAAGGACGGCAGCGCCGAAGCAGTCGAGGAACGCATGATCGGCTTCGACGAGCTGTGGGAAATCAACGACATGGCTTCGATCCGCGACATGGAGCGCAAATATGCCGTTTGATCCGGTCCGCCTGGAGCTGATCAAGAACGCGATCGGATCGGTCGTCGATGAAATGCTGCTGACCGTGGTGCGCATCGCCTATTCCTCGATCATGAAGGACACGATGGACCTCTCGAGCGCCTTCTGCGACCGCGAGGGCCGCATGATCGCGCAGGGGCTGTCGCTGCCGTTGCATCTGGGTTCGATTCCCGATGCGATGGAAGCGGTTCAGGCGGAATACGGCGGCGCGATCGCAGAGGGCGATGTCTACGTCCTGAACGACCCCTATCACGGCGGCATGCACCTGCCGGACATCTTCATGTTCAGACCGGTCTTCGTTGACGGCGACTTGCTCGGTTACGCTGTTCTCGTCGCACATCACAACGATATGGGCGGCCGCGTACCCGGCTCGAGCGCAGCCGACTCGACCGAGATTTTTCAGGAAGGGCTCCGCATCCCCGTGGTCAAGCTTTACGACCGGGGCGTTGCCAACGATACGCTTTACAGGATGATAGGTCTCAATGTGCGGCAGCCGGAAGTCGTGCTCGGCGACGTGCGCGCGCAGCTCGCCGCGTGCGATATCGGTGAACGCGGGATGCAGGACCTGGCCGCGCGTTACGGCGTCGCCGAGTTGGAACGCTCGTTCGACGCCTTGCTCGACTACAGCGAACGCGGCGCGCGGGCGACCATTCGCGCGATCCCGGA
>CAYLTU010000448.1:0-3601 GCA_964386465.1 uncultured Rhodospirillaceae bacterium | reverse complement strand
TCGTTGACGTAGGGCGCTTCGTATTGCGGGATCGCCAGCAGCATCATCTCCATCGCCTTCAGAAGCGACTGGATGCCGTCGCTCGCCAAGGCGTGCGGGTCCTTTTCCTGCTGCGGTCCAGCCCAGACCGGCGCGGCGGTTAGTGTCATAAGGGCGACCATACCAGCGGCCAAAGAACGTTTCATGGCGCAAATCCTCGTGATTTGTTGCGTCATTACATATCGGAACGTCATGCGGCAGGATCAATCCCCGCTGCCGTTCCGCTTTCAAATGCCATACTATGCGAAATACAGGCTTTAAAACGTTGAAAGTGGGGTTAGAAAATGGCGGTAAACGGGGTATTGACCGTTGGAGTAGGCGGTTTTGGCACAATTGGCGAGACGGTGGCAAGGGCGCTTGACGAGGGGATTGAGGGGCTGAAGCTGGTCGCTGTCTCCGCGCGCGACCGGGACGCGGCGGCGGACCGGATGACAGGCATGAAGTCGCCGCCGCCGGTCGTGACCTTGCCCGAGCTTGCAGCGCTGGCCGATATCGTCGTCGAATGCGCGCCTGCGGCCGTATTCGGCGATGTCGCCGACCCAGCCGTCGCGGCGGGCCGAATATTCATCCCGCTCAGCTGCGGCGTGCTGTTGGAGCGCGACGATCTCTTCGAGAAAGTGGCCGAAACCGGCGGTCGGATCATCGTGCCGACCGGCGCGTTAGTTGGCCTCGACGCTGTTCGCGCGGCGGGCGAAGGCGAGATCTACTCGGTGCAGATGGTGACGCGGAAGCCGCCAAAGAGTCTCGCGGGCGCGCCCTACCTGATTGAAAACCAGATCCGGATCGACAATCTGGACGGTCCGCTCAAGGTCTTCGAGGGCAATACCCGTGCCGCCGCCAAGGCGTTTCCCGCCAACGTCAATGTCGCCGCGGCGCTGAGCATGGCCGGGATCGGTCCCGACAAGACGACGATCGAAATCTGGGTCGATCCGGCGGTGGAGCGCAACACGCACAACATCAAGGTCGATTGCAGCTCGACCCGCTTCGACATGACGATCGAGGGAATCCCGTCGCCGGGCAACCCGGCCACCGGCCTTCTGACGCCGCTAAGCGTGATCGCGACCTTGCGGGGGCTCGTGAGTCCGGTAAAAATCGGGAGTTGACCCAGGGGCTGCGCGATGAAAACGACGACGATCGGCAGCTATCCCAAGCCGGACTCGATGACCCTGCCGGGATTCATCGCCAAGCACCCGAACCCGACCGCTCGCTTTACCGAATGGCTGAAGACGCGCAGCGAAGAGGATGTCGAGGCGGCATTGGAAGGCGGGCGCGCGATCGTCCGGGAGCAGGTCTCGTGCGGGATCGACATTCCGACGGACGGCGAGGCACCGCGCGAGCACTACGTCTATTACCACCTCCGTCATATTCATGGGTACGACTTCGAGAACCTGGCGGAACGGGAATCGCGCGGCGGCGCCTGGTCGCCCAGGGTGCCGGTGCTGCGCGACGCGGTGCGGCCCGGCTTCGCCTTCCTGGTCAAGGATTGGCGCAACGCGCAGGCCGCGACCGAGAAGCCGGTCAAGATGACGGTGCCGGGGCCGATGACAATCGGCGATTCCACGGTCGACGCGCATTACGGCGACGAGAGAACGCTGGCGCGGGCCTTGGCGGATACGCTCAATGTCGAAATCCGCCGTCTTGCCGAAGCCGGCTGCCGGCATATCCAGGTCGACGAACCGCTTTTCGCCCGTCGGCCGGAGGCTGCGCTGGATTGGGGCATCGAGTGCCTCGAACGGTGTTTCCACGGTCTGCCGCCGACCGTGACCCGGGTCATGCATATGTGCTGCGGCTATCCGTCGGGTTTGAACATGACGGACTACCCGAAAGCGGACCCGCAGGCTTATTTCGATTTGGCGGGGCCGCTCGACGAAGCGAAAATCGACGCGGTGTCGATCGAGGACGCGCACCGCCACAACGACCTGAGGCTGCTGGAACGGTTCACGAAAACGACTGTCATCCTGGGCTGCGTCGATATCGCCAACACGCGTGTCGAGGAAGTGGAGGAGATTTCGGAACGACTATCCGATGCGCGCCACCACATCGATCCGGAC
This sequence comes from uncultured Rhodospirillaceae bacterium, assembly GCA_964386465.1. Lineage (GTDB taxonomy): Bacteria > Pseudomonadota > Alphaproteobacteria > UBA8366. The sequence continues at coordinate 1,511 of CAYLTU010000448.1, read as the reverse complement.
CGGCTGATTGCCGCACCGGATTGCGGGCTCGCCATGCTGGACCGGCCGACCGTGGTGCGGAAGATGAGCAACCTGACCGCTTCCGCGCACGGCTTTGGTTAGAAGGCCCTACAAGCGGACCTGGATTTCGTTTAACGGTCGTTTCCCAGAAAACGCAGCGAGATCGAGCCGTATACCGGAGGTAATGGAAAATTGTGGAGACAAGCGCTGCGCGACGTCCGCTTTCTTGCTGTTTATGTCCGCTGGTCACTCATCTTCCGACGCGCTGGATGAAGTGATTTCAGGAGGGTTTTTCATCCTGAACGGACCTTCGGCGAGCAGTATGAACACTTAAGGGCGCGCGTTGTTTCTTGTGCGTACTTGAGTGATGATCATCGAAAGTCCGTTGTCCGCATTCATCTCGTCCTTCTCGCGATGGCCTCAGCGGAAGGCGGCGAGGCCGGTCAGGTCGAGGCCGTGAATCAGGGTCAGGATTTCGTTGGTGCCGTCGGGCGGCGTTAGCATGCGGACGTCGCGCAACAGGCCCTCGAGCCCCGCTTCGCGACTCACCCCCATGCCGCCGTGGCACTCCATGGCCAGACGAATAGCCTGTTCGCAGGCCGTTACCGCGTAGCGCTTCGCCATCGCGGTGACGCCGGCGGCGGGCTCGCCCTTGTCGACCTGCGACAGGGCGTAGTAGCAGAGAAGGCGGCTCGTCGTGAGTGCGGTCGCCATATCCGACAGGTTCCTCTGAATCAGTTGATGGCCGCCGATCAGCTTGCCGAATTGCTTGTGCAGGCCGACGAATTCGAGGGTCGCGTCGAGGGCCTTTTGGGCCATGTGGACGGCCAGCAGGCCGATGACGGCACGGTTGCCGATCCACACGTCGTGCAGCGAGCGCACGGACGAGGACGAATCGTCGAGAACATTGACCGCCGGCACCCGGCAGTCGTCGAAGACGGCTTCACCCCAGTGGCCCTGGCACAGTCCCATGCCGTCGATCTCGCGTGCCTCGAACGGCGACACGTCGCGCTCGACGACCACCTTGACCAGGCGGTTGCGGCCGTCCTCGTCGGTCCCGTCGTTGCAGGTGACGATGCTCAGGTCGCAGATGCTGACGCCGGTGACGAAATGCTTGCGGCCGTTGATGAGCACCTCATCCCCGTCCCGGGTGAGACGCGTCTGCACGCCCCGCGGATCGGAGCCGGCGGCGGGTTCGGTGGCCGCCGTGCAGCCGATCTTGCGGCCGGCGATGAGGTCGGGAAGCAGGCGTTCGCGGAGTTCCGGCGCCGCCTCGGCGTGAAGCCGCGTGATGCAGGCGTCCTGGATGACCAGGGCAACCATCATGACCGGTGGGACCTGCTCCGCCATGATGCCGAATTCGAGCAATGAGATGCCGGTACCGCCCGCCGATACGGGGATGCGGGCACCGGTCATTCCGTGGGCGGCGGCGGCGCCGAGAACCTTGAGGAATTCCTCCTTGGAGAGAGGCGCGTCGGGGTCATTGGCGGCGAGGACCGGGTCGATGTCGC
>CAYLTU010000447.1:0-3606 GCA_964386465.1 uncultured Rhodospirillaceae bacterium | reverse complement strand
CTTTCGGAGTCGTCTCCTGAAGTTGGCTCAACGGCGCCGACGTACAGCCGGCGAGCGCACCTGCAAGGATGACCGCAGCGGTCAAATGAATTCGCATCGTACTCTCCAAACGTAATTTCGTTTAGGAGGTACCCGTCAAATGCGGACGAATTGCGACGATAACGGGGCGTTTATGCGGAATACCGCTCTATTCGCTGTTCTTTTCCAAGCGCAGCAGATACTTCTGAGTTCCGTCCATGACCAGCTCACCGCGCTGATTGTGGATCGTCGATTTAACGACCAAAACGCCCGTCGTTCGCTGGTGAACCTTTTCCGTGATCGTCAGCAGCGGATAGAGCGTGTCCCCGGCGTAGACGGGCTTCAGGAAGCGCGACGACTGTTCCAGGAATCCGATCAGCAGGTCGCCAATGACGTAAGGGAACATTCCGGCGCCCGCCGCCGACTGGATTGCCACCTGAAATCCGTGCGCCAGCATGTTTTCATGCCCGTGCCGCCGGCAATATTCAACGTCGTAATGGATCGGATGATTGTCGCCTGACGCCAGTTGAAACGCCGCGAACAGCGCATCCGTCATGGTCCGCGACGGGATGTAGAACTCCTGTCCCACTTCCAATTCGTCGAACGTCGCGGCAAGGCCGGGCTCGTGTTTTTCCGGTGAGAATACTTCTTCAGCCATCGAGGATCTCCGTTCAATCGGCGAGTTTAGTGACGCCCTGGGCGGCCAGTCCGTCGATATCTTTGTCCGAATAGCCGAGCCGCGCGAGAATTTCGCGGCTGTGCGCGCCGGTAAGCGGTGCCTCGAACTTCGGGTCGCCGTCGCGCGGTGGCGCGGTACCGGGCAGGTGCACGATCGGCATCGGACCGGCGTGCGGCTGCGTCACCAACGGCGCGAGGTCGGACGCCAGGACTTGCGGGTCTTCGAGCCAGCTGCCGACATCGTTGATCGGGTTGGACAGCACGTCGTTGTCGCGGAAGATCGCCGCCCATTCCGCCGTCGTGCGCCCCTGAAACACCGGCCGGATCAGGCCGTGCAGTTCGTCCAGATTCTCTGCCCTGACCCCGAAGCTGTTAAAGCGCGGATCGCTTGCCAGCTCTTCGCGTTCCAGACAGCGGCAGATATTCGCCCAATGCGCTTCCTTGATCAGGGTGACCGCGATCCAGCCGTCTTTCGTCCGATAGCTACCGGCGGGCGCGTTGGTGATGCTCTGTTCGCCGGGCTGGATTGTGTGCTCGATCAGCTTTGGTGCCATTAGCCCGGCGGTGGCGGCCATCAGGCTGACATCGATGAAGCGGCCTTCCTCATTGTCGCGCCTGGCATACAGCGCCGCGGCGACGGACTGGAAGGCGTAGACCCCGGTTACGTGATCCACGACGACGACGCCGACGCGGTGGGGCATCCCGTCGGCGACACCTTTGTTGACCGACATCAGGCCGGAGAAGCTCTGCATTACCGTGTCGGTGACCGGCCGGTCTGTATAAGGTCCGGTCTGCCCGAAACCGCTGACCGAGACGTAGATAACGCCCGGATTGCCCGCCCGAACATGCTTGTAACCCAGACCAAGGCTCTCCGTGACGCCAGGCCTGCCAGCTTCGACGATGACGTCGGCTTCCGCCGCCAGGCGGTGAGCGATGGATTTGCCTTCGTCCGACTTCAGATCGAGCGCCAGGTTCTTCTTGCCGAGATTGGGCACGATTGACAGCGAGGAATGATCGCCGACGGACTTGCCAACACCGCGTACCCAGTCGCCATGCGGCGGTTCGATCTTGATCACTTCCGCCCCGTACTGGGCGAGCATCATGGCGCAGTAAGGGGCCGCATAGCCCTGACTGATTTCGAGGACTTTTAGTCCCTCATAAGGATGTTCGTAGCTCATGCGGCCCACCATAAGGCGATAACGCGGTCATGCAAATCTACGCTCATTCGCTCGGCCAGCGCTTTAAAATCGCGCGCAAGACAAAAGGCGCGATCAAGCAGGTCGCTAGCGACACGAAGGCGATCCCGGAAAATACCACCGGCGGCATCGCCCAATCGCCCAGTTCACGCGCCTGCTGACCGATGATCATGGCGATCTCCGCGCGCGGCACCATGCTGACACCGATCAACAGCGCGCCGGCTCCACTTGTCGTCATGAGTGCCGGCAGGCCCGCCCCGACAACCTTTCCCAAGACGGCGACCGCGAGCAAGAGTGCACCGAATTCAAGCGCGAGGCCGAGCGATTGCGGTTCGATCCGGAAGCCGATCGCGATGAAGAAAAACGGCACGAAGAACGCGTGCAACGGCATGAACCCGGTTTCGAGCCTAACCGCCTCCGGATCGCGACTGAAGATCAGTCCGGCGAAAAAGGCGCCGATCGCGATGGAAAAGCCGAATAGCGATGCAACCGCCGCGATGACCAATCCAATGCCGATGAGAATCAGCGCAGAGCCCGGCTCGCCGGTGCCGCGTAGGGCGGTTACGATGCGACGTTCGCCGTAGCGCGCGAGAATGAGGCAGAAACCGCCAAACAAGGCGGCTTTGAGAAGAAACTCGAAGAATACGCCTGTCGCGAGATCGAGCGGCGAGCCATTTCCACCGAATTGCAGGGCCGGTGCGACGGCAAGCGCGAGGGACATCAGGGCCACGCCGGACACGTCGTCGAGTTGGGCGACGTCGATCAGCGTTTCGCCGTCGGCGCTGTCGAGCATTCCCGCGTCACGCCACATTTCCGCCGATACTGCGATGCTCGTCGCTGTCATGGCGACGGCGACGAAGATGCTCGGAACCAGCGCGAGATCGAAGGCCCAACGGCAGAGCAAATAGGCGGGCAAACCGCTCAACACGACGTTGCCCACCCAAATCGGCATCGCACGCGGCAATTTCGAAACGAGACCGTGCAAATTGCTTTCCAAACCGACGCGGAAGAGCAGGATGAAAACGCCAATACTTGCGAGGAATTCGAGAATATGGTGGCTCGCCTCGGTCAGGAACGGCACTGCGGTATCGATTAGGCGGACGACAAAGCCGAGCAGGATGAACCCGATCAGCGACGGCGCCCCGAGCCGGCCGAACCAGACGCGCAGGAACATCGCCGCGACGATAAGGAGCCCGACGACGAGTTCGAAAACGTGAATGCCTTGATTGTCGATCATGGCGAAAGAGCCACCTTTTGGCCGACCAACGAGGCCAGGTTAGACCCGGCGTGCAGCGGCGGCGACTCGGATCAACCTTGCGTTTTCATCGGCAGCGATCCCAGCTCCGACAACCAGGGCTGAGCGGACCGGCCCCAAATCTGTAGCTTTGGCGCCAGCTGTGCGCTCTGCGTGATGGTCCCCGCCCGGATGCCGTAGACCTTCGGTCCGTCGCCGACGCCGGTGCCGTAAACCTGCGTGCCGCAGTTTTCGCAGAAACCCATCGCCCGCGCCGCGCCGCTTTCCGCCGTCTTGATGTAGACCTTCGCCTCGCCCGAGAGCATCTTGAAATCACCCTCGTCCGCCCGGACCACGGTGCGAAAGGCCGTACCCGACATTTTCTGGCAATCCGTGCAATGGCATACCGCAACCTTGTCCGGATCGATCTCCGCTTCGAAGGTGAGGGCCCCGCAATGGCAGCCACCGTCAATCTTCATG
>CAYLTU010000446.1:0-3612 GCA_964386465.1 uncultured Rhodospirillaceae bacterium | reverse complement strand
ATACCTGGCCGAATTCGCTCGACGTGATGGGATGGCGAATGCAGGAAGACGGCTTTGGGGTGCTGTTCAGCCGCGATATCCCGGAACTGGTAACGACGCAGCTGCCACCGGTCCTTTTCGGATTCTTGTCTGATAACGGCCTCGATCTTGCCGCCATCGATCATTTCGTGCCCCACCCGGGCGGAGCGAAAGTCCTCTCCGCCATGTCGGAATCGCTGGCACTGCCGCAAGGCGCGCTCCGGCATGCCGAAGAAGTCCTCAGGGATTATGGCAATATGTCGGCCGCGACGGTGTTTTTCGTCCTCGAACGCAGCTTTGCGGAGGGCGCGCGCGGCCGATCGCTACTTTCCGCACTGGGTCCCGGATTTACGGCGGCTTTCTCGATCCTCGAACAAGCGCCGTGAGTTTCGAGGGCATCGGTTTGGCGCAATGGCTCGTACTTGCCGTTGCGGTGCAGAGAATCGCGGAACTCGTCGTGGCCCGGCGGAACACGGCCCGTCTGTTGACCGAAGGCGGCACCGAAATCGGACGCGGGCATTATCTCCCGATCGTCTTACTGCACTTCTCGTGGTTGGTCGTGATCTTTGTTCGTGTTCCGCCCGACGCGCCGGCAAACTATTGGCTTATTGCGGCGTTTTTACTGTTTCAGCTTGCGCGCGTTTGGGTGATCGTGAGTCTTGGACGCTACTGGACTACCCGCGTCATCACGCTGCCGAATGCACCGCTTGTAAAACGCGGGCCGTATCGCTGGCTGCGGCATCCGAACTACGTGATCGTTGCGCTTGAACTGGCGGTTTTGCCCCTGGCGTTTTTCGATTGGATTGTCGCGGTAGCCTTCTCGGTTGGCAATGGCGTGCTTATGGCAATTCGAATCCCGGCGGAGAACAGGGCTTTGGCTTCGCGTCGTCCGCGGATGGATTAAACCGACGAGTGGGCGGAACCTACGGTCGAAAAACACAACAGGCTCGCAAAAGGCTGCTTCCCGCGATAACATGGTTGCAGGGTGCAAAAGCGGAGTCCGGCATGTCCGCCGACCAGGCCTATAAACTTTCAGAAATAGCGTTGCTCTCCGACCTTCCGAGAGATGCGTTGGAGATACTGAAGAAGCGTTGTTCGTGGCGGAACTACGCGCCGCAAGAGCAGATCATCGACCGCCAAAGCACGACCCGTGACGTATATTTCATTGTTACGGGCAAAGTCCGAGTGGTGAATTTCTCGCTTTCAGGTCGCGAAGTCGCGTTCGACGAGATTCCGGCAGGCGCCTATTTCGGTGAAACGGCGGCAATCGATGGCGAACCGCGTTCGGCAACGGTTGTTTCGCTGGAAAGCACGACGGTCGCGATCATGTCGCCGGAGGCATTCCGCGGACTGCTGATCGAACACCCGAAGGTCGCCCTGTCGTTGATGGTCCGTATGGCGACGATCATCCGGACATCGAACGAGCGGATCATGGACCTCAGCACGTTGGGCGCAAACAACCGCGTCTATGCCGAAATCCTTCGATTGGCGAAAGACGACGTCAAGGACGACAACACGGCGAATATCCGGCCGATCCCGATCCATGGCGACATCGCGAGCCGCGTCAGCACGACGCGGGAAACAGTCGCGCGGGTTCTGAACGACTTGGCTCGGAAAGGCCTTGTGAAACGCGAAAAGAACGCGCTTCATATTCTAGATATGGCGCATCTCAGCGAGATGGTCGAGCAATTCCAGATGGAATAGGCATGCCGCATGCGGCTCGTCATCCGTCACAACGACACCAAGTATCTTCAGTGAAACCGGCAAGATTGAGGCTCCCCATGGCGCGCCGTTCGAAGCTGCCAAATGCATTTGCTTTCATCGTCTCTATCGCGCTTCTTTTGTCGGTGGCTGTCTTCGAGAAAGCCTCGGCTCAAGCGCTGCGATCGGGCGAAGCCGTCCTCACGGCAAGCGGATTCCGCCCCATTCCCGAGGGGGCGAAAGTCGTACTGCGATTGGCGGACGATAGCGACATCAATCTCCGTCTCCGCGACGTCGCGAAACAGGCGCTCACGCGCGCCGGATACGACGTCGTCGACACGGGCGCCACGTTCACCTTGAGACTCGAATCGGAGCGGTTGCTTCAGGGTGCGCTTGCCGACAGATCGATCGGCAGCCTTCGCGCGGGCAGCGGCATCGGACGGCCGGAAGGCAATTCGGGCGGTCCGCGCGGCGATGGGGTCGATTTGAACCTCAAGCTCTGGTCTTCCTCGCGAAACAGCCTGCTCAACCCGAAATCGAGCGGTGCGGTGGCGAAACAGGGTTTCGGCGTCGTCATCAAGGCGTTCGATGAGGCGGCACGCAAACCGGCATGGCATGGGATAGCCCGGGCGGCGGATGCCGGTGGCGACAGCTACCGGGCCGGTAGCGCCATGGTGAAGCATTTGATCGATAGTTTGGGACTCACCGTTGAGACGGAAATCGTTTCATTGCGATAGAGCGCAAACGATCATTGACCTGATGCGGTAGTGTTTCTATTTTCTCGCCGCCCGCGCGGCATAGCGTATGGGCGCGTAGCTCAGTTGGTAGAGCATCTGACTTTTAATCAGACGGTCACAGGTTCGAATCCTGTCGCGCTCACCAAATAAACAAGGGGTTAGCCTTAATCAGCTAGCCCCTTTCCCTTTGAAAACGCGTCCTGGGCTAACACAGGGCTAATTTTTAGAACGAAAAAAGACCCCGCCGAAGCGGGGCCAAATACGAAACAGTTTCGCTTTTCACGTCGTCAGGTATTCCCGCTCGCGGTCGGGCTCTACCCGAACGTGCCACATACTCCCACTCCGACTCCGAAAGAAGACGATACGCCTGATCCGTCTTCTTACTCAGCTTTCGCACAAACGGCATCGTGTCATTCCACGAAACCTCCTCCACAGGATTGCGACCGGCTTTGAACCTACTCGGGTTCGACCCCATCACAGAAATCCACTCATCCTGCGTAACCTCGTATCTGCCCACCGCAAAGCTGTAACCAATCCGAACCTCGTGCACCGGCTTCTCGTCAGAGTCCCCGCTACCGCTCAGATCCCCCATCCGGAATGAACCCGACGGGATCACCACCATCTCCGGGCAGCCGTCGCAGTCCGTGAAGGCGTCGCCCGGCTTGTACCTCTTCGGATAGACGCCCACCGCCGGCTTGGCTGGAGGCGTTACCGATACCTTTGGCGGCGTCACCGTAGCCACCTGCGGCGTCAGCGCCGCCTTCAGACGTTTAGCGCGGTACGCAAAATGGCCCAACGGGTAGCGCCGCAGGAACGCCACGACAGGGCCCGCCGTCTTCGCATCCCTGACCTTCGTCCAGGCGGTGACCTCACCCGCGTCGGCCGGCGCCAGCAGCGTTCCGAAAACATACCCCGTCCCACCACCTGCACGCTCGACCCGCAGCCACTTGCTGCCCAAAACCTTGCCCGTCACCGTAACGCCACTATCCCGCGCCAGCGTGCCGAGCTTTGCTGAAGACGTTGACGGTCTGGCCCGCACATTCGCCGTCTTCAGCGCGGCGTAGCTCGCGTCGACTTCCTCAATCTTCATAGCTGACGGTGGCAGCGATGCAGTTTGCGGCGCGCCGGTACCCTTCGCGCCGGTGCGGGCGTTGTT
>CAYLTU010000445.1:0-3612 GCA_964386465.1 uncultured Rhodospirillaceae bacterium | reverse complement strand
GGTAGCTGGCGTCGGATAGAAATCGCCCGTTCGGCAGGACGACCGGTTCTCCGGCTGTCGCGTCGATCACGATCGCGCCGCCACCGTCGCCCGACGGGCCAGGAATAGCCCCTACATTGTCCGAAGCGCGAAGCGCCATCCCATCTCCTCTTGCCGGCCTGATCCGGTTACCCGGATCAACGGCAAATACAACAGCGCCCCAAGCGCGCACCTTAACACAAACCTAACAGTCGATCCACTAGCATCCCCTAAATGAAGTAGGGATGACAAATAAAAACAGCCGGTGTAATGAAGTTAACCATAAATACATCTTCCGAGGGCCAGAATCCCGCGATGGAGGAAGATTTTGCAAGGTGACGAAGGACAGGGTTGGCTGCGTTTTGCGCTGCGGGAAAGCCGCGGCGCGTTCCGCGATCTCGTCCTGATCTCCTTGTTTATCAATTTGTTGGTCCTTTCGATTCCGGTTTTCGTACTACAGGTCTATGACCGCGTCGTATTCCATTCCGGCATGACGACCTTGCAGGGACTCGTGATCGGGATGGGCATCGTCATCGGGTTCGATTTCATCCTCCGCCAGGCGCGCAGCCGAGTGTTTCAGGGCGTCGCGCTGCGGGTCGACGCCGCGGTCGGGCGGGCGCTCTACAACAAGGTCGTCTCGCTGCCACTGCGCGTACTGGAATCGCGGCCGACCACGTTCTGGCAGGCCGTATTCCACGATGTCGACGCCATCCGCAACGCGGTATCCGGACCATCCGCCGCCTTGATGCTCGATCTGCCCTTCGCGGTCCTGTTCTTCGTCGTCGTCTTGATCCTCGCGCCGCCGGTCGCGTGGGTGCTGCTGGTCTTCGTGCCGCTTTTCATGATCCTCGCCTGGCGCTCCGGCAAGGTCATGCGCAGCGCCGCCGCCGACGAACGCGAGACGGCGATGAGCCGGGAAGGCCTTTTGAGCGAGCTGATCTCGGGGCGCGCGACGGTGAAATCGCTGGCTCTCGGCGAGGCCGTCGCGCCGCGCTGGGAAGATCGCCACGCGCAAGCAATCGATGTCGCCCAGCAGCGCGGCGAGGCCGGCGACGGCTATCACAATCTCGGCTACATCATGACCATGAGCACGACGGTCGTCGTGACGACCGTCGGCGCGCTGGCCATCCTAGAACAGCAGATGACGATCGGATCGCTGATCGCGGCCAACATGCTCAGCGCGCGGCTGGTCGGTCCGATGAGCCAGCTGGTATCGCAGTGGCGCATGTTCATGCAGTTCCGCGAGTCGGCGAAACGACTTGACGAAGTCTTCGCGATGGCGTCCGAACGGACCGAGGCCGGTATCGAGCTGCCGCGGCCGAAGGGCTCGGTCCGGCTCGAGAAGCTGGCGTTCCAGTACAAGGCGGAAGGACAGCCGGTCATCGACGGGATCGACGGCACGATCGGACCGGCCGGGCTGCACGGCATTATCGGCTCGAACGGGTCGGGCAAGACCACCTTGCTGAAACTGATCCGCGGCATCTATGCGCCGACCAGCGGCCGGGTCCTGATGGACGAGGCCGATATGGCGCAGTTCACGCAACGTCAGCTCGCCGGCTGGATCGGATACCTGCCGCAGGAATGCACGCTGTTCGCCGGATCGATCCGCGACAACATCGCCATCGCGCACCCCGATGCCGACGACGAAGCGGTCGTGGCGGCGGCCGAACTCGCTAAGGCTCATCAATACATCGTCGATCTGCCGGACGGTTACGATACGCAGCTGACCGAGGGCGGACAGGGGCTCTCGACGGGGCAGCGCCAGCGAATCGCGATCGCCCGCGCCTTCATGAGCCAGCCGCCGGTCCTGTTGCTGGACGAGCCGTCGAGCAACCTCGACAAGGAGGCGGAACTGGGCCTTGCCGAAACGCTGCGCGATTATTCCCGGGACAACACGGCGATGGTCGTGACGCATAGTCCCGCGCTGCTCGCCGCCTGCGACTCCATACTGGTTCTCGAGAAGGGCCGCGTCGTCATGGCCGGACCGGCCGGCCAGGTTCTCGCCAAGCTGCAACCCGGACCCAAACCGGTGCCCGTTGCGGAAGAGAAACCCGCATGAACCGCCTCGACGATCTGGTCGCCAGGCGACGCGCTCCGACTTACAGAGTTACGGCGCTCCTGATCTGCATCCTGCTCGGCAGCCTCCTGGGCTGGGCGGCGTTCGCCAGGCTGGACGAAGTCTCCGTCGCGATGGGGGAGGTGGTGCCACAGGGCCAGATGAAAGTCATTCAGCATTTCGAGGGCGGCATTATCGAGCGCCTCGAAGTGGCGGAAGGGACGCGGGTCAAGGTGGGGCAGGTGTTGGCGCAGCTCGACCTCGCGAGCGGCGGGACGAACCGCGAAGAGCTCATAGTCCAGTTGGACGGGCTGCTGCTGCGGAAGGCGCGTCTCACCGCGCAGATCGCCAATAAGGAACCCGTATTTCCAAAGGAGTCCTCGGAGCGCAGACCGGGGCTGCTGCGGACCGAATGGCAGTCCTACGAAGCCTGGAAGCGGGAACTGCAAACATCGCTGTCGGTGATGGATAAGCAGATCACGCAGAGCGAACTCGAGGTCAAACAATTGGCGGCGCAACGCAAGGCGGTGCTGGCCGATCTTGGGCTGTCGCGGCAGCGGTTGAAGATGTCCGCGAGCCTGCTTTCGGAAGGGCTGACGCCGCGGATGGAACATCTCGTGCTCAAGGGCGAGGTCGAGAAGCTGGCCGGCGAGGCGGAAGTGCTCAAGCAGTCGATTCCGCGTGCGAAAGCTTCCCTCGCCGAAGCGCGGGCAAGATACGAAGAGGAGAAGGAGCGCACCAACCGGCGGTCGATCGAAAACGAAGCCGGCGTCGAACTGCAGGTCGCCCGCGTGAACGAGCTGTTGAATCGCGCATCCGACCAGGTCCGGCGGGCGGTTATCCGCAGTCCGATCGACGGTGTGGTGAAAAATATGCGCTACCACACGATTGGTGGCGTGGTGAAGCCTGGCGAACCGATCATGGAAATCGTGCCGGTGAGCGACAGGTTGGTCGTCGAGGCCCAGTTGAACCCGGTCGACCGTGGTTATGTGCAGGAGGGACAGCGTGCGGTCGTTAAGATTTCAACTTACGATTTCGTGCGTTACGGGAGCTTGGACGGCGTCGTGGACCGAATCGGGGCCAGTACGAATACCGATCCGTCGGGGCAGCCCTATTATCAGGTCGTTGTTCGGACCAATAAGACGTATCTTGGCGATCAGCAGGGTTTGTTGCCGATAACGCCTGGGATGCAGGCGACCGTAGACATTCATACCGGGACGCGTTCCGTGTTGAACTACTTCATTAAACCGGTTCTCAAGCTGCGCAATGAGGCTTTCCGTGAACGCTAGCGGCTTTGTCGGGGTAGACGGTGCAAATGGCAGGTTGATCAAACTGCAACACTTAAATGCGCAATTGACCGCGTACGCGGGTAATATTAGTACTTCCCCGTTGTTAATTGATATATTGCAGCCGGAAGGGGCGTCGGCGTTTCGGCGTTTTACGCGAACGGGGGGACAGGATTGCGGATAGCGCCGAATTACTACGTGGCGATATTGAGTCTGTTCGCGGTCGCGTTTGCGTTGCCTGCGTTGGGCGAG
>CAYLTU010000444.1:0-3631 GCA_964386465.1 uncultured Rhodospirillaceae bacterium | reverse complement strand
CCCAGGAGAAACCCATGCGGTCGAGCGCGCCCGGCGCGAAATTCTCCACCATCACGTCGCAATGTTCGATCAGTTTGGTGAAGATCGCCTTGCCTTCATCGGTCTTGGTGTTGAGCGTGATGCTGCGTTTGTTGCCGTTCAGCATCGTGAAATAAAGGCTGTCGACATCGGGAATGTCCTGCAACTGCCCGCGCGTCGCGTCGCCGACGCCCGGGCGTTCGACTTTGATGCAGTCGGCGCCGAACCAGGCCAACAGCTGCGTGCAGGTCGGTCCGGACTGGACATGGGTCATGTCGAGTATTTTGACCCCTTCTAGAGCTTTGCTCATCGTATAGTTCCTGTTCCTATGAGTTGTTTTAATTCGGTGCGGCTATTTCTTGGCCACGACGCGCTGCGGATTGAGATTGCCGATGCGGCCGCTTTCGGTCCCGGCCGCCTCGTCGATGACGGCGTTCACGAGCGTCGGCCTGCCGGAATCCATGGCCGCGTTCACGGCTTGGCTCAGTTCATCGGGGGAAGTTGCATTAACGCCGACGCCGCCGAACGCTTCGATCATCTTGTCGTAGCGCGAGTCCTTGACGAACACGGTCGTCGCAACGTCCGGACCGCCGGACGGATTGACGCCGGTTCCCTGGTAAATGCCGCCATTGTTGAAGACGACGACGCAGACCGGAAGCTCGTAACGGCAGATCGTCTCGATCTCCATGCCCGAGAACCCAAAGGCGCTGTCGCCTTCAATGGCCAGCACGGGATTGCCGGTTTCGACCGCAGCCGCGATCGCCGTACCCATGCCGACACCCATGACGCCCCACGTGCCGACATCGAGCCGTTTGCGGGGCTGGTACATGTCGATGATGCTACGGGCAAAATCGAGCGTGTTGGCCCCTTCGTTGACCAGGATCGCGTCCGGCCGTTCCTTTATGATGGTGCGCAGCGCCCCAAGAGCGCCTTGATAGTCCATCGGCACGTTGTTGTTTCTCAGTCTCGGCGCCATGCGGGCGACGTTTGTTTCGACTTTCTCACTGATCGCGCCGGTCCACGCTGCCGGCGGGGCGGCCCAGTCTTCGCCCATGCCGTCGAGGAGCGCCTCGACGCAGGAACCGATATCGCCGACCACCGGAGCCGCTATTTCGACATTGCTGTCCATTTCCTTTGGTTCGATATCGACCTGTATGAATTTCTTTGGCTGCTCGCCCCACGTCCTGCCCTTGCCGTGCGACAGCAGCCAATTCAGCCGGGCGCCGATCAACATCACCGCATCGCTTTCCTTCAACGCGAGCGAGCGCGCGGCGCCGGCCGATTGCGGATGCGTATCGGGCAAGAGCCCCTTGGCCATGCTCATCGGCAGGTAAGGAACGCCACTCTTCTCGACAAACGCGCGGATCGCATCGTCTGCCTGCGCATAAGCCGCGCCCTTGCCCAAGATGATCAAGGGGCGTTCGGCGCTCTTGAGCACGTCGAGCGCACGCGCGACGGATTCCGGGGCGGGAAGCTGGCGTGGCGCCGCGTCGACGACCTTGACCAACGACTTCTCGCCCGCGTCGGCGTCCATGACTTGCGCGAAGAGCTTCGCCGGAAAGTCGAGATAGACACCGCCAGGGCGGCCGGAAACGGCGGCGCGGATCGCACGCGCGATGCCAATCCCGATATCTTCGACATGCAACACGCGGTATGCGGCCTTGCACAGCGGCTTGGCGATTGCCAGCTGGTCCATTTCCTCGTAGTCGCCCTGCTGCAAATCGACGATCTCGCGCTCGGACGACCCGCTGATCAGGATCATCGGAAAACAATTGGTCGTGGCGTGCGCAAGCGCCGTCAGCCCATTGAGGAAACCCGGCGCGGAGACGGTCATGCATACGCCGGGCTTCTTCGTCAGAAATCCGGCTATCGCCGCGGCATAGCCCGCGTTCTGTTCGTGCCGGAATGACAAAACCCGCATCCCGGCGGCTTGCATAAAGCGCCCCAGATCCGTTATCGGAATCCCCGGCACGTTATAAATCGTGTCGATGTCGTTCAACCTGAGCGCATCGATGACGAGGTTAAACCCGTCCGTCAGCGCCGCCTCTTCCACTGATTCTTCCGCCATCTTCCTCTCCCTATCGCGCGTCTTGGCGCGCCTAGTCCAAATAATTCACGTTCTTTTCTACGTGCGCGGCGAGATCAAGCGTGTGCTGCCGCGTCAGTTTCTCGGCCAGTTCGGTGTTCCGGTCCTCCAGGGCCTCGATGATGTTCATGTGGTCGATGATGGAGCGGCTGACCCGATCGTCCTCGGAAATCGTCTTCGCCCGGATCGCCCGCATGTGAATGAACAGATTGTCGGCCATGTCGACCAGGAGATCGCATTTACTCAAGCGGATGATCGCCTGGTGGAACCGAATATTGCGGTCTGAATATTCGTCGATATTGGCTTTCGCCTGATCGCCCTCGGGACTGGCGAACAGTGTCCTTAACGAGGCGATCTCCGCATCACTCGCTTGCGACGTGATCAGCCGTGCGGCCATGCTCTCCAACGCGGCCCATACGGTGATCATCTGCAATATCTCATGCTTCGGCTTGCGGACGACGAATACGCCCTTGCGCGGCGCGATCCGAACCAACCCTTCCTGCTCCAGCCGGGCTATCGCCTCGCGGATCGGGGTACGGCTGACCCCCAGCCGGGCCGAAAGTTCGCGCTCGTCGAGGCGTGGTTCTTCCGGGCTGGCATAGATGTCGATCGCTGTAATCGCCTGCTTCAGCGCGGCGTAAGTCCGGTCCTTGAGACTCTCGACATCCTCAATCGGCTGAACGATCGCTTCTACGCTATGCATTCGGTTCCCACTCTTCCAAGGCCGCGCTTTCCCGTGGTAAGCCGTCCCGGCACCCTAACTGTGGTATACATAATGCCAAATACTTAATGGTTGGCAAGCTATTTCATAGCGTTCAGCGATGAAACGGGCGTCCGGCGCGATACAACGCTAACCGCGCGCGGTATTCCTGAAGCAGGAGAATGCGGCCCGTTGACCGCAATCCGGCAATCGCCGTTTCCTGCATGCGAACCGCCTCGGAAAACCGGCCCGCTTCGGCGTATGACGCGGCAAGAGTGTTGCGGTGCTCGGGGTACGCCACCAGTTGAAGCGCGCGGATCGCCAGAGGAACGGCCCGCAAACCATCGCGCACCGTGTCGTCCGGCGCGGTCGCGAGCAGCCACGCCATACTGTTCAATGCCGACGCGAAATCCGGATCGGCGCCTATCGCGCGTCCATAGTCGACAAGGGCGTCTTTGAACCTGCCAACCGCCTCATAAACCATGCCGCGGTCGTGATAGGCGTTCGATAAATCGGGAGCGAGACGGATTGCGTCGCTGTAATCGCCAATCGCCTTCACGTCCTGGTGCAAGTCGAACCGCGCACGCGCGCGAGCGTAATAGGCTTTAGCGAGATCGATCCGTGACAGTCCCCCCAATACTATCGATCGGCTACACGCGAGGATGCGGCGCTCGGGGTAGGTATTCGCCGACGCGCAAGATCGCGAATTAACGATTTGTTCCTCGGCAGGGGTCGGCGCCGTGACCGAGAGCGCCGCCAAAAGAACGAACGCACGCATTGCAATCCCTCAGATCGCCTTGACCCTTTTACACTACAATCTGAAAACG
>CAYLTU010000443.1:0-3641 GCA_964386465.1 uncultured Rhodospirillaceae bacterium | reverse complement strand
GCCGGCGGATGGCTGCATGCCCGTGCCCGACGGTCCCGGCCTCGGCGTCGTCTACGACTGGGATTACATCGAAGCCCACAAAACCCAGGAGATGGTGTTCGAGTAGGCGCTACCCCGAATATGGCGGGGCGGAGATGGACCCATGGTGCAACTGATCGACAGCGATATCCGCACCCGCGAGGTCCTGGATTGGCAGGGGCTCAACGTTTTTCACGGCCGTATGTCGTCCTGTTCGCAGAAGCTGCGGATCTTTCTCAACCTGAAAGGCATGGATTGGCAAGGCCACGAAATGGATCTGGCCGGCGGGGAAACCTATACGGACTGGTTCATGGGCATCAATCCGCGCGGTCTCGTGCCCGTTCTCGTCTGGGACGGCGCGGTTCATATCGAAAGCAATGATATTCTCGCTTTTCTGGAGGAGAGATTTCCCGAACCCTGTCTCATTCCTCCGGATAAGGCTGAGGAGGTAGAATCCCTGTTGCAGCAGGAGGACGATCTGCATCTGGATCTTCGAACCTTGAGCTTTCGCTTCGTGCTCGGCCGTACGGGAACGAACAAAACGCCGGAACAATTGGACCAATACCGGGACTTCCCAGCGACCGTGGAAGGCGTAAAGGATCGGGAAAAGCGCGGGCGCGAACTCGAATTCTACGAGCGTCTGGCGGTGGAGGGCCTGTCCGATCGCGCCGTCCGTGCCGCGGCGGCTAAGTTCCGTGTGGCGTTCGACGATCTGGAACGGCGCCTTTCGGCGGCGCCCTATTTCCTGGGTGATTCAATCAGCGTCCTGGATATCGCCTGGTTCGTGTATGCCAGCCGGCTGCACCTCGGCGGCTATCCCTTCGCCCGATTGCATCCCCATGTCCATCGCTGGCGCGAAACCTTCGCACGGGACGAAAAATTCGCGCGCGAGATCAGTCCGCCCCCGCCGCTGCGGGAAACCATTGCCCGGAACCAGGCCGAGTGGGCGCGAAACGGGACGACCTTGGCTGACGTCGCGGGATTCTAGGTTCCGTCGATAAATGCGTAACCCTGCATTGGCGCGCCTCGGCGAGAAATTCTAAGCTTAGCCGGAAACAATAATCGCCAAGCTTTCCCGTTTTGTCCTGCCCGACGCGCACCGCGCGGGCGGCGGCGCAGTTCTGGTTCCCACCGGGTTACACTTCGAACGAGATGACGGTGCAACGGATGAAAAATCCCGGCCCGCTTATGCTCCCGCTGCGGGACGGGGGTGAATTCGCCATGCAGACCGGCAGCGTCGACGAATTCGTCGACGCAGGCATCGCCTTCGCCGGCAACCCCGACACGGTCTTCGAGCAGATCAGGGAATTCAACGACCATGTCGGCGGCCTTGGCCACCTGTTGATGATGGGGCAGGGCGGACATCTCAGCCACGAAGACACGGTCGACAACTTGACCCTGTTCAGCAAGGAAGTGCTGCCGCGGCTGAAAGAGCTTTAGGGGCTGCTAACGCTCATCCTCGCCTGTCTCCCCGGGCCATACAATCAAGTCCGGGTGATAGGGCAGTATTACAAAACGGGAAAAGGCGCACCTGTCCGGCAGCCGACACGGGATGGCGGAGCGCCCCGTCAGGGCTGCTCCGCCTTTCTCCCTAGTGTGATGATTCTGAAGTTCGTCGCATTGAATGCGGCGAATTTCTGGATCTGAATCACACTAGATTCAAATAGTTAGTGTGCTGATTCACGCGAAATTCAATCCCTTGAATTTCACGATCAGGACACTAGCTGTCCGGCATGTGGTATCCCGGCGTGGATTTCGAAAGGACGATCTCGTCCTCGGTCATGTCTTCCTCGATGCCTTCGAAAAGTGGCGAAGAGAGATAACGCTCGCTGGTGTCCGGCAGCATGCAGCAGATGACTGAACCGGGTTCCGCTTTCTCGGCCACCTGCATGGCGATGGCGAAGGTCGAGCCGCCGGAAACGCCGGTCATGATGCCCTCTTTCTCGGCCAGCTTGCGCGCCCATTCGATACCGACCGGGCCCGGAACCGGGATCAGCTCGTCATAATAGTTGTTGTCGATCGATTCCTGCAGGACCAGCGGGATGAAGTCCGGCGTCCAGCCCTGGATCGGATGCGGTTCGAAGTCGGGATGGCTGACCGCGGGAGATCCGTCCGCGTTGCGCTCCTGGCCGTGGCCGCCACCGACGATCTGTGCATTCGCCGGTTCGCTCAGGATGATCTTGGTCTCGGGGCGTTCCCTGCGCAGCACGCGGCCGACGCCGGTTACCGTGCCGCCCGTGCCGTAGCCGGTGACGTAGTAGTCCAGGCGCTCGCCTTCAAAGTCGGCGATAATTTCGCGCGCCGTGGTGTTCTCGTGGACCGTCGCGTTGTCGGGCGTCTCGAACTGGCGCGCGAGAAACCAGCCATTCGCCTCGCACAGCTCGACGGCCTTGTTGTACATGCCGAAGCCCTTCTCCGCGCGCGGCGTGAGGATAACCTTGGCGCCGAGGAAGCGCATCAGCTTGCGCCGCTCGATTGAGAAGCTGTCCGCCATGGTCACGACCAGCGGATAACCCTTCGCGGCGCACACCATGGCCAGCCCGATACCGGTATTGCCGCTGGTCGCTTCCACGACGGTCTGCCCCGGCTTCAGATCGCCGCGGCGTTCGGCTTCCTCGATGATGCTGATCGCCAGACGGTCCTTCACCGATGCGGCGGGATTGAAGAACTCCGACTTGACGTAAACCCGGACGCCTTCGGGCGCCAACCGGTTGACACGGATGCAGGGCGTGTCACCGATCGTATCGACGACCGAGTCATACAAGCGCCCTTTGCCATTTGTGGTTCTTTGTGTATCGGACATTATTCTACTCCCTTTGTTTTGGCGTTTGTGCGTTGTCAGCTTATAGCATTAGATTTGCGGACCTGTGACGCCATCTTCAGGCCGCTGATCGTGGGATGATGTGCCGGGTCGGATCGAGGTTGATGATCATACGCTTCACAAGGCGGCGACTCGACTCCGGAAAACTCTCGCGCTTGTGTAGCACGACGGCATTGTCCCATAGAACCAGATCGCCGGGTCCCCATTGGTGGTCGTAGACATTTTCCGACCGCACCGTATGCGCCAACAGCCGGTCCAGCAGATCTTCCGCTTCGTCTTGCGGCATGCTGTCGATGCCGGTCACCGTATTCGGGTCGATATAAAGGGCTTTGCGGCCGGTGCCGGGTTCCAAATTGACAAGCGTATGCTTGACGTCGGGCGTTTCGGCCAGGCGTTTGGCACGGTCGTGATTGTCGGCCTGCTCCGACGCCGAGGCGCCCATGCGCGCCGCGAAGCTGAACGTGCCAACCGCGTCGTCTACAGCTTTCGCGAGGTCCGGCGGCAAGGTTTCGTAGGCGCGATACAGGCTCGACCAGCTGGTGCCGCCGCCTTCCGCCGGCAGTTCTACGGCGTATAGGAAACAGCCGGTGACCGGTTTGGCGTAGTAGGACTGGTCGGTGTGCCTGGTCAGCGCCCGGTTCGCGAGACCGCCTAGCATATCGCCGTCCTGGTCGCGTAGATTCGATAGGATGATGACTTCGGGAACGGTCGACAGCCAGCCCTCCTCCGCATACAGGCCCGGCTCGCCGATCATCTTGCCGAATTAGAGCAGTTCCGTCTCCGACAGCGACTGGCGGCGAAA
>CAYLTU010000442.1:0-3653 GCA_964386465.1 uncultured Rhodospirillaceae bacterium | reverse complement strand
CTTTCCTTGGCATACGCCGACCGTTAAGTTTGCGTCAACAGCAGTTTCACTGCGACGTCATTCAAAACACTTGGGAGAATCCTAAAATGTGCAGCGACCTCGTTACTTACGAGTCGAACGACGGCATCGCCGTCATCACGATCAACCGGCCGGAGAAAATGAACGCGCTGAGCAACGGCGTGGTCGCGGGCATACGCGACGCCTTCATCAAGTTGAACGAATCCGACGACCGCTGCGCCATCCTCACCGCCGCCGGCGAAAAGGCCTTTTCCGTCGGCGCGGACCTCAAGGACCCGCCACGCGACCCGGAATTGTGGGAATGCATGCCTGGCGTCGGCGTCGATGTCGACAAACCCTTGATCGCCGCGATTTCCGGGTATTGCGTCGGCGGCGCCTACTGCCTGGTGCAGTTCTGCGACATCGCGGTCGCCGACGAAACCGCCGATTTCTTCTATCCGGAAGCGCAGATCGGTTTCTGCGGCGGGCTGATCGCCGGTCTGGCCGCCCGCCTGCCCTACAAAATCGCCATGGAATTCATGATGACCGGCATCCACTACGACGCCCAGCGCGCCTACGAGACTTGCATGGTCAACAAGGTCGTGCCGAAGGGCCAGCTCATGGAAGGCGCGATGCAATACGCCGAGATCTTCCGCGACAGCGCGCCGCTGGTCATGGGCGCCCTGAAGCGCTTCGTGCGCAACGAGGTCCTGCCGCGCGGTCCCTCCGAACAGGCCGGCCTGGCGCGGCGCGATCTGCTGGCGATCTCGCGCAGTGAAGACCAGCAGGAGGGCGGCCGCGCCTTCCGCGAGAAGCGCAAGCCGGTCTTCACGGGACGCTAGATAGTACCGCCGGCGCGGTTTCTTTTGCGGGGGTGCGGTATCCTGCTATAAAGCGCCGTCGGCGTCGCGGGGGCGCTTTAGAAACGCATGGCAAGTTGCTGAAATGTATCTGCTAATCGACAACTACGACAGCTTCACCTACAACCTCTGGCATTTTTTGGGGGAGTTGGGGACGGTCTTCGAGGTGCATCGCAACGACGACATTTCGGTCGACCAGGCGATGGCGATGAACCCGTCGGGCATCGTCATCTCGCCGGGGCCCTGCGATCCGGACAAGGCGGGCATCTGCCTCGACCTCGTCAAGGCGGCGGCGGGCAAGGTACCGGTGCTGGGCGTCTGTCTAGGCTATCAATCCGTCGGCCAGGCGCTGGGCGCCAAGGTCGTGCGCGCGCCAAAATGCATGCATGGCAAGCTGAGCGAAATACGCCATGACGGTACGGGCCTCTTCCAGGGTATCCCGAGCCCGCTGACGGCGACGCGCTATCATTCTCTCATCTTGGAGCGTGACTCCGTGCCCGACTGCTTCGACATAACGGCGGAGACCGAGGACGGCATCGTCATGGGCATCGCGCACAAGGAACTGCCGCTCTACGGCGTGCAATTCCATCCGGAAAGCATCGCCTCGGAACATGGGCACGATCTGCTCAAGAATTTCCTCGACACGACGGTCCACTGAGGCGCGCGATGGCCGACAACGCGGATATCTTCAAGGGTTTGCTGGCCAAGGTCGGAAGCGGCGGCACCCTGAGCACGGACGAAGCGGCGCGCGCCTTCGATATCATGATGTCCGGCGACGCCACCGCGTCCCAAATGGGCGGCTTGCTGCTGGCCCTGCACACCCGCGGCGAGACCGTGGAGGAAATTACCGGCGCGGCGACCACGATGCGGGCCAAGGCGACCACGATTAAGGCGCCGGAGGGCGCGATGGACGTGGTTGGCACCGGCGGCGACCGCTCGGGGACTTACAACATCTCTACCTGCATCGCGCTTGTCGTGGCCGGCTGCGGCGTGCCGATCGCCAAGCATGGCAACCGCGCCGCATCGTCCCTGTCGGGCGCGGCCGACGTGTTGAGCGCCCTCGGCATCGACCTCGACGCCGACTTCCCACTGCTCGAAAAGTCGGTCCGCGAGGCCGGCATCTGCTTCATGATGGCGCAGCGCCATCACGGCGCCATGCGCAACGTCATGCCGACCCGGGTCGAGCTGGGTACGCCGACGATCTTCAATATATTAGGGCCGCTCTCCAACCCCGCCGGGGTCAAGCGCCTGCTGGTCGGAACCTATGCCGCGAAATGGGTCGAACCGATGGCGGCGACCCTGGGCAAGCTCGGCGCGGAACGGGCCTGGGTCGTGCACGGCTCGGACGGTCTCGACGAGCTGACGACGACGGGACCGTCCACGGTCTGCGAGTACTACGAAGGCGAAGTCCGGCAATTCGAACTGTCGCCGGAGGACGCCGGCCTGCCGCTCGCCAAACCGGAAGATCTGAAGGGCGGCGATGCGGACTACAATGCGGCCGCGATCCGCGCCGTGCTGGCGGACGAGCCCAGCGCGTACCGGGATATCGTGCTGTTCGGCGCCGCCGCTGCGTTGAAAGTTGCTGGCCGCGCGGACGATCTGCGTGATGGAGCAGCCCTGGCCGCCGAGGCCATCGCCGGCGGCAAGGCGAAGGCCGCACTCGACGGGATGGTCGCGATCACCAACGAGGGCAGCGCATGAGCGACGTCCTCGACAGGATATGCGCCGACAAGCGCGACCACGTCGCGGCGTGCAAGGCCGAAACGTCCTTCGATGAGATGAAATCACGCGCCGCCGACGGTCCGCCCCCGCGCGGGTTCGCCGACGCGCTCGTAAAGGCGTCGGAAAACGGCGGCTACGGGTTGATCGCCGAATTGAAGAAGGCCTCGCCGAGCAAAGGGTTGATCCGCGATGATTTCGCCCCTTCCGCCCTCGCCCGCGCCTATCAGGTGGGCGGCGCGACCTGCCTGTCGGTGCTGACGGACGCGCCCTATTTCCAGGGCAAGAACGATTACCTGACGGCCGCGCGGATGGCGACGGGCCTGCCGGTTCTGCGCAAGGATTTCATGCTTGACCCGTATCAAATCTACGAGGCGCGGGCGATCGGCGCCGACTGCATCCTGCTGATCATGGCCGCGCTCGAGGACGGCATTGCCGCCGAGTTCGAAGGGCTCGCCGTCGAACTCGGCATGGACGTTCTGATCGAAGTGCACAATGCCGGAGAGCTCGACCGTGCGCTGGCCCTCGAATCCGGGTTGATCGGCATCAACAACCGCAATCTCAAGACCCTCGACGTCGATCTCACGACGACAGAGACCCTGGCGCCCAGCGTGCCGGAAGGTCGTACCGTCGTCGGTGAAAGCGGATTGGGCTCGCCGGCCGACCTGGCGCGCTGTGCTGCGAAGGGCGTGCGCTGCTTCCTGATCGGCGAGTCGCTGATGCGGCAGGACGACGTCGCGGCGGCAACCCGCGCAATGCTCGAAATGCCCGCCGCGGCATCAGCCTGATGTCGACGCTGACCCATTTCGATTCCGACGGCAATGCGGTGATGGTCGACGTCACAGCAAAGGACGAGACGGAACGCGTCGCGACGGCTGCCGGATCGGTGATCATGCAACCCGATACCGTGCAATTGATTGCCGCCGGCGGCGTGAAGAAGGGCGATGTCCTGTCCGTCGCCCGGCTCGCCGGCATAATGGGCGCGAAGAAGACGCCGGATCTGATCCCGCTGTGCCATCCGCTGGCGCTGTCGTCGGTCGAGGTCGATCTCAGCGTCGATGTAGACCGCAACGCCGT
>CAYLTU010000441.1:0-3659 GCA_964386465.1 uncultured Rhodospirillaceae bacterium | reverse complement strand
TTCCCGGGTTTCCCTCCGGGAAACACAAAGTCTCCTGTAGCATTGCTTTTGAGTTCCCTAACAATTTCTAGCGGCCGCTCTGCCAGAGGAACACGGTGTTCTTTCCCAACCTTGGTCCGTGGGCCTGGAATTGTCCAAATGCCGAGATCCAGGTCAAATTCATCCCAGGAAGCGCCCCGGACTTCAGATGTCCGGGCCGCCGTATAGATGATGAATTCGAGTGCCTGCGCAGCTACCCCGTCTCGTTCCCGAAGTTGAAGGATGAAGTCTCCAATTTCCTGGTAGGGCATAGCGGGGTGGTGCCGAACACTGTGGATTCGGGATTTTGGAGGGAGAAGGTTATCAAGGTGCCCTCGCCACTGGGCAGGGTTTTGCCCTTGCCGATAGCCACTGACAGTCGCCCAGTCGAGAATTCTCTCAATTCGGCCCCTCAGTCGTCCAGCGGTCTCGGGTTTAAGTGTCCAGATTGGGCGCAAGATTTGCATCACGACCGCGGTATCAATGTCAGACACTGAAAGTTTGCCCGCAATGGAATAAGCATCGGCTCGAAGTGTGTTGTGCCACTGAGACGCGTGCTTGGCATTTTTCCAACCGGATTCATGGGCCGCTATATAGGCGTCTGCGGCATCTTCGAAAGTGATGGTCTTCTGGTCCGCTGCAATGTTCCTGCTACGGTCGGCTTGTCGGGCTTCAATCGGGTCAATACCGTCTGTGAGGGAGGAACGGCAGAGTGCGGCCTTTTCGCGGGCGTCAGCCAGGCTGACCGCCTTCAACGACCCTAATCCCATCTCCCGTGACCGCCCATTGAGCATGAATTTATATAACCAGGATTTGGCCCCCGATTTAGACACTTGAAGGTATAAGCCGCCCCCGTCAGCGATTAGACCGGAGCTCTTGGCGGTTTCGACGGCTCTAGCTGACAGCCTGTTTATGCCGTGCGCCATGATCCTACCCATAAATCTACCCATGAACAGGATTGGATTGTAGCACGTTCCAGCAGATACAGCCAGACACGAAATGCATTAACCCATTGTTTTATATGTCGCTAATGAACGTCCGCGGACGTTGCTGGACTATAGTATGGCGGAGAGAGGGGGACTCGAACCCCCGGTACCCAGTCGGGTACACGGATTAGCAATCCGCTGCATTACCACTCTGCCATCTCTCCGTGGGCGCTAGTTCCTAGCGATGACGCGGTAACCTGTCAACGGCTCTGCGCGGGATCGAGGGCCGCTTCCAGGTCGGCGATCAGATCGTCCGTATCCTCGATGCCCACCGAGAGACGCAGCAAGTCCTTTGGCGTCGGCGAGTCTGGGCCTTCCACCGTGCCGCGATGTTCGATCAGGCTTTCCACGCCGCCCAGCGACGTGGCCGGCTTGAACAGCGCGCAGGCGGCCGCGACCGTGCGCGCCGTCTCCGCCCCGCCCTTGACGCGGAACGACAGCATGCCCCCGAATCCGCCCGTCATCTGACGTGCCGCGACAGCGTGGTCCGGATGGTTCGGCAACCCCGGATAAAGCACGTGACTTAGCGCCGGATGCCCCTCGAAATGCTCCGCGATAGCCTGCGCCGACCGCGTAGCGGCGGGGACGCGGAGGTACAGGGTCCGCATACCCCGGGTCAGCAGGAAGGCCTCGAAGGATCCCAGGATCGGCCCGGTCAGCTGACGATGCGAGCAGATCCGTTCCC
The DNA here is from genome assembly GCA_964386465.1 of uncultured Rhodospirillaceae bacterium. Classification (GTDB taxonomy): domain Bacteria; phylum Pseudomonadota; class Alphaproteobacteria; order UBA8366. Next base: position 1,970 of record CAYLTU010000441.1, on the reverse strand, counting down.
AGAAGGCGTCTTTCTCCTTGGTCACGACGGCACCGGCCATCACATCGGTGTGCCCGTTCAGATACTTGGTCGCGGCATGGACAACGATATCGACGCCGTGCTCGAAGGGCCGTGTCAGGACAGGCGTCGCCGCCGTACTGTCGACGACCAGCCGCGCGCCGGCCTCATGCGCGATTTCCGACGCCGCGGCCAAATCCGTCACCCGCCAGACCGGATTGCAGGGCGACTCGACCCAGACGAGTTTCGTCTCGCCCGGCCTCACCGCGGCGGCCAAAGCCTTCATATCGGCTGTGGGTACGAAATCGACAGACAGGCCGCGGTCGGCACCGAAGCGGCGCAGCCATTTCGGCAAACCGTAATACATGATATCGGGCACGACCACATGGTCGCCCTGGCGCAGCACCTGGAACGGCGCGGTGCAGGCCGCCATGCCCGAGGCAAACAGCAGCGCGTCGGCGCCGCCTTCCAGATCGGCGATCATCGCCTGCGGCTGCACGAAGGTGGGGTTCTGGTCGCGGCCGTAGCCATGCTCGGTCGGCAGCTCGTAATCCGCCCCGCGCGCGAACGTCGTCGACACGTGGATCGGCGGCACGACCGCACCGGTCACCTCGCATTTCAGTCCCAAACCCTGCGCCGCCCGGGTCGCCGGATGCAAATCGTCCTTCATCGCCTGTACCTCGTCAGTGAACCGTATTTCGGCGCGACAATGAGGAAGCCGACTGCCGGCGTCAAAGGGGAAATCGGCCACGCGGGCTCGCATCGATCCGGGCGCATGGTATAGGCTGCGGCCTCGGTCGGGCCTCGCCTGCCGCAACCACATCGAATTCAAGGATTGCCATGACTGACGGAACGATGAACGGCGGGGAAGTCCTCGTCGCGACGCTGCTCTCACGGGATATCGATACGGTCTTCTTCGTGCCTGGCGGCACCTACACGACGGTCCTGGAAGCGCTCAGCAGGGTGCAGAACAAGATCCGCTCCGTGCCGACGCGGCTCGAATCTTCCGCCGGCTTCGCCTGCGACGCCTATGCGGGGATCAAACGCAAGCCGACCTGCATGTTCGTCTCGCGCGCGCCGGGGGCATCCAACGCGGCGATCGGCGTGCACAACGCGATGCAGGCCTCCCGCCCCTTCGTCCTGTTCATCGCCGACATTCCCAAGCCGCTGCGGGGCCGGGAATCGTTCCAGGAGATCGACTACCACCTCATGTACGCGCCGATCGCCAAGGCCGTGCTCGACGTCGACAGCTTCGACGATGTCGCGGACACCGTTGCGCGCGCCATCGACCTCTCCGTCAGTGGCCGTCCGGGACCCGTCGTGTGCGTGGTGTCAACACAGATCCTGGACGGCGACACCGGCGAGCCCGACATTCCCAAGCCCGCGGCGCCGGTCCGTATAGGCGCCGACCGTACCGCTATCGCCGAAGCCGCAAAACTCATAGAGGCCTCCGAACATCCGATCATCCTGGCCGGCGAATTGATTGCCTTCGAGAACGCCGGCGCCGAGTTGCAGCAGCTGGCCGAGGCGACCGGCGCCGGCGTCCTGACCGCCTATCGGCAGCAAGACGTAATCGACAATCTGCACCCGGCGCATTTCGGACAATTGACCCTGAACCGCCTGCCCTACCAGAACGAAGCGCTGGACGTATGCGACCTGATCGTCAGCATCGGCAGCCGTCTCGATAGTGCTACGACGGCGAATTACACGATGTTCCGCGACGATCAGAAGATGGTCATGATCCATCCGGACGCATCGGCCTTCGCGCCCTGGCGGGTCGATGTGGCGATCGCCGCGCAGGCCGGCCCGGCGATGGAGGGACTGGCGGAAGCACTGGAAGGCATCGAACCACCGGCGGATCGCATCGCCTGGCGCGACAAGGTGCACGCCGCGGAAATGGCCTATGCCGAGCCTGGCGAGATCGAAGTCGCCGGCGACGTCGACATGGCCCAGGTGATCGCCACGCTGATGGA
>CAYLTU010000440.1:0-3668 GCA_964386465.1 uncultured Rhodospirillaceae bacterium | reverse complement strand
CCGACGCAGACCATAAGGAATCCATTCCATCAATATCGCGGTCGGCAAACGCACGGTAAAACGCTTCGTTGGCAAAAAGAACCGCGTCGAGATCAGACATCGAAACTCTTCTTACTCAATACTAATGCGATGCGCGAAACTATGGCCATCGCTGACGGTAATCCGCTCGAACCCTAGCATTTTGCAAAGATCGAAGAACGTGAAGTACTCTTGTACCGCAGCTTCCCTGAACAGCGGCGTGGTACGCGCGACTGCGGTCAATGTCGCCAGCAATCCGCGCATCCTGTACAGAGTGTTATAGGAGCCACTTTTTACCGCGACGATAATCAACTTTTCGGCTTCCGCCCCCTTGGCGAAAATCGCGAATTCAGGCGGGTACGGGTTTTGCAGCATTCGGTTTGTGAGACCGGTTACGAACGCGATCCGCGATCGTCTTCCGCTTTCTTCCAACGTCCGCGCCCGCGCTTTGTAGGTCTCCTGCGATTGCGGCACAGGATAGTAATATTCGGAGTGGCGGTCGGCTGATTGCGATACGCAAGGAACAAGCGCCAACCATAGCGCTATGGCCAATAACCGAGTTATGCTCATCTTGCCGTCCCGCATTAATAATCGATTGCAACGCCTGACGCCGTGTTGCCGCTCCGTTATACTGCGCTCCGACGCACTTCCGCCAATTTTCTCAGAGTCGCGCCATGACAGATAAGAAACTTGCATTCGTCGGTTCCGGATCGCCCAAGGCCGTCGAGGCTCTGGAAATTCTGACCAAACGGTATCAGAACATTCCGGTGGACGAAGCCGATGTCGTCGTCGCGCTCGGTGGTGACGGATTCATCCTCCAGTGCCTTCATGAATCGATGGGTAAGGATGTCCCGATCTTCGGTATGAATCGAGGATCGGTCGGCTTCCTTATGAACAAATATGCGGAAGACGAATTGCATAGGAGGGTCGACCAGTCGGAAGCGGTGGAATTCATCCCGCTTCGCCTGCGCGCCAGCGGCATCGACGGAGAGAAACACGAAGCACTCGCCATCAATGAAGTATCCTTGCTGCGCGAAACCCGGCAGGCGTCGAAGATCCGAATACTGGTAGACGGTATTGAGCGCATGCCTGAGATGATCTGCGACGGCGTCTTGGTCGCTACGCCCGCCGGCAGCACGGCCTACAATCTCTCCGCGCATGGTCCCATCGTACCCTTGGGGGCGGGTGTGCTGGCACTGACGCCGATCAGCTCGTTTCGGCCGCGGCGTTGGCGCGGCGCCTTGCTGCCGCACAACGCAACCGTCCGCTTCGAGATTTTGGAGCCGGCGAAACGGCCGGTGAGTGCGGTGGCCGACGGTACCGAAATCAGGGACGTTGCCGATGTCGAGGTCTCCGAAGCGCCGGAACTGGCGGTAACGATCCTGTTCGACCAGGAGCACGGGCTGGAAGAACGTATCTTGAAGGAACAGTTCTCCAGTTGAACGAACGACGACTGATTTCGTGTCGGGTTATCCGGTTTTGGTGCGCGCGTAATCGCACAAAACATCCGCAAGGCGCGTCAAATTCGATTGCAAGGCACTAAACCCCCCAGCGCGCTCCAGGCTCAATTCGTTCATGTAAAGAGCGCGATTGATCTCGATTTGCAGACTGTACCGTCCATTCGATGGGTCCGAGTGCGCGCGCACCAACTCCACTCCCTTGTAGGGGTCATTCACCCGCACGCGGTAACCGAACGCGCGCAGGGTCGACGCGACGAGTTCCATGAAATCCGGCTCGCAGGTCGTTCCGTCCCGATCGCCCAGTACAAAATCGATCCGGCCGCCCTGGTCACTGTTAGGCTGCTGAGGAACGCCTGCGGCCGGCATCGAATGGCAATTGATGTGCCAGACTTGGCCGAACCGCTCCTGCGCACTGTCCAGCATATCCCGTAACGCCTGATGATACGGCCGCCAGTAGGTTTCAATTCGCCGCCGCACCTCGTTCATTCGTAGTTTGCGGTCGTACAACGCGTAGTCCGGGGGACAAAGCCGCCAAATCAGTCCGTGCCCCAACCTCGTTTTCTCACTCGGTGCCAGTGGATCCGGCCAAGTTTCGTCGATTAGCTCGGGATCGATATCCATGAGCGACCGGTTGGGATCGATATAAGCGCGCGGAAATAGCGCAGCCTGGAGGTTCGCGCCGCAATCCGGAACATCCGCGTACAGTTCGTCGACGAACGAATCTTCCGACTTGCGTACGATGTCCATCGGCGCGATACAGTTGAAATCCTTCGGATAGTCGGCGCCACTGTGCGGCGAATCGAAAACGACCGGTGCGGATTTGCCGTTGGCTCGCTTGATATACAGGACACCGGGAATTTGTGTCTTCAGCTCATGCTTCATTTTGCGCGCATGCAATGGGTAGTTTCCGAAGTCGTGCTGGAATTTCGATGCGAGATATTATTGCTTATCGACGGTCGAAGACAGGGGAACCACACAGTATCGACAAACCCGCGAGCCGCGTACAAGAAAACTCGTTCGCCGGTCGTTTCAAGTTCTTTCAGTCCTCTTCCTGGTCGGCTCGAACAAGTCATTGCAAAGCGCCTGAAGCTGGCGCCCAGACCATCTCGCGATATATTGACAACGTGCCGCGTACGGTGTTTCAGCTGCGGGCGGAATGAGGACGAACGGAACACATGACGGTCAGGGTCGAGCTCACACCACCTGATATTTCACGCTACGCTGCGGGCAATACTGGGATCCCCTACTACTCGACGTTCGATAGCGGCAAACCGGGTCCGCATATCCTGATAAACGCGGTAACGCACGGTAATGAGCTATGCGGCGCCACAACTCTAGATTTCCTGTCTCGGCACGACGTACGCCCCACGAGGGGCAAGCTCTCGCTCGGTTTTGCGAACTTCATGGCGTATCAGAATTTCGATCTCGCCATGCCGGCAGCCTCTCGTTACGTCGAAGAGGATTTCAATCGCCTGTGGTCATCGGATGTCTTGGACGGTCCACGCGACTCGATTGAACTCCAGCGTGCGCGTGAAATTCGTCCTTTAATCGAAACCGTCGATATACTGTTCGATCTGCACTCGATGCAGCAATCCTGTCCGGCGTTGATCCTTTGCGGGACACTCGCCAAAGGTCGGACGCTCGCGGCCGGTGTCGGCTTTCCAGTCCACGTCGTCGCCGACGCCGGTCACACAGCCGGGAAACGTATGCGTGACTACGGCGCGTTCAACGATCCGAAGAGTCCGAGAAATGCCCTGCTTGTCGAGTGCGGTCAGCACTGGGAGGCGGACAGCGCAGTCGTCGCGCTGGAAACGACATTGCGTTTTCTCCGCTACCTCGACGCCATCGATCCAAAATTTGCCGCCGCACATCTGCCAGCAACAGAACCTGTTCAGCAACGGTTTATAGAAGTCACCGAAGCGATCACCGTGCGCAGCAAGGCGTTTTGCTTCGCAAAACCGTACAAAGGTCTTGAAATCTTACCCAAGGCCGGCGACTTGATCGGACACGATGGCGACACGCCGCTCCGCACACCGTATGACGATTGCGTTCTGATCATGCCGTCGCGGCGCCTCTGTCCGGGGCAGACCGCGGTCCGGCTGGGCCGGTTTATCGACGGGCTCAACTCGTAAAATCGATTTAACCACTACCGACTGACGTCGGTAGAATGAGGCGTATGCTTCTCGATGT
>CAYLTU010000439.1:0-3680 GCA_964386465.1 uncultured Rhodospirillaceae bacterium | reverse complement strand
TTTAAGCGCTGCTATGCGAGCCGGCCCGGCGCGTCACGCGCTACATGGAGACGGCGGCCTCGGCGACGGACGGCGCGTCAGCCGTCCCGTCCCCACATGAACTCGTAAAGCACGTCGGTGTTGGGGAAGGACCGGAAGTAGGCGTAGGTCGTCGTCGTCCCGGTCTCGGATATCTTGTCCAGGGAATAGAGCTCCGCGAAATCATGGGCGGGGCTGGCGTGGTGCTCGTCGATCAATTGCACGCGGGGCCGGCCGATGGAGACGTCGTTCGAAACCTCGAGCGTAAGCAGGAGATAGCGGACCGGCCGGCTGAGATAGAACCGCCGCGGCTTCGTGGCATTGCGCGGGGCCGAGAAATTCAGCGTCTTGACCACCACGTCGCCGGCCTCGAAGGCGGCGTGGCGCGGCTGGACGATATACTTTCGGGTCGTATTGTCGCCGATCTTCAACGTCTCGCTTTCATCGACGTCGCAGGCCGGGCTTTCTCCGCCGCGGAGCAGTTGGAAAAGGGGTTTTCTTGATTCGCACCGGCCCTGGATTTCCTCCGTGACGTTCAGCATGGCCAGGCCCGCGCGCTGAAACTCGAAATCCTCCCGCACCTCGGCGCTCAACTCATCCACGCCGACCCGCCACCGTATCGACACGCCGGTCGCCGCGTAGCCGTTCGAAACGGCGTAGGAGTTGTATGTTTCCCGGGTCGAGGTGGGAATCTTTTCCTCGGGCGTTATCGAATTGGTAAGCGCGTATCCGAGGTCTGTTATGCCGCTCGATTCGAACGCATGGGACAGGCGCACGGTCAGCTTCGCCAACGGAAGGGACAGGAACCGGACCGGCTGCTTGTTCGCCCAGAACTGCGGCGCCAATTGCGCCAGCCACAGGGCCACCAGCGCCGCGAGGATGCCGAAATCGAAAAATATCGTGGAAAACCAGGGCGACAGAAGCTCCGGTATCGCGAGACCGGTTCCCGGCAAGCGCGCGACGTCGGGGAACGAACAAATCCGGCTGATGAAGAAAACCGTGATGATGGTGAAGAGTTGCCGGCCCGCCAGATAGTGCTGAACGTTTTCTTCGGACCTGTACCTGGCATGGAGGTTCCTGACCGAAGGCTTGATGCTCGGCACCAGGTCGATGTCCTTCAAGCGAAGCGTTGCGATGCTTATCTGCGTGCCCTCGAGCAGGAAGAGTATCCCCATCAGCAACAGGACGACGACCAGCGCATGGGCCGGGTTTTCCGAAAAATAGGGAACCGACGAACGCCCGGAGGCCAGGGCGCTGATCAGGACGAAAATGCAGGCAAGGCCGATGATCGAGAAAACAAACCGCCGAACCTTGACGATCGGACGGGTTATCGACGGGGCGTTCTCCGGCCCGAGAATGCTGGTTTCCAGGCATTTCTCGATAATGCCGTCGATGAATGAAACGTCGTCATCGGACAATTCCGCTGGATCTTCCAGGCCGGGATTGGCCTTCAGAATCGCCGAGACCCGTTTCCGGTCCGAGTCCGTCAAATCCCTGCCGTCTTGCACCGACGCGAGAAAATGGAACAGCCTGCCGCCGTCGAACCCGAACCGCGTCAAACGGTTCTGAAATGTGCGGGCCTTGGAGCGATTGTTGGACTGCACGGATCTCGCACCGGAACGCGTCTTGGAATTACGGGAGAGGACGGAAAAGATATTCGCCTATCGATTCTAGTGTCCCGATCGCGAAATTCAAAGGATTGAATTTCGCGTGAATCAGCACACTAACTATTTGAGCCTCGTGTGATTCAGATCCCAAATTTCGTCGCATTCAATGCGACGAACTTCACAATCATCACACCAGCGCGCGGCTCGGCGCATGGTAATAACCGGCAATTCCCGGATGACCTTCTGTTCTGAACCAATCGTAGGCGAACGCCGCCCAGCGAAAGAAATTTCGCGCCGCGGCCATCCGACGGTCCCGAGTTGGTGATTTGGCCGAGAACCGCGCCTAAATTGCCATCGTTTAAATCCGGGTCGTGTCTGCAAGGGTCAAAAGTCCCCGTCAGCCGGCATCGCTAAGCACGACTGAAGCTGCGGAATCAGCGGACGAAAATCAATCGAAAGCCAGGGTTCACGTCGGTTGACGGTAGAGGTGAGTTTGGGTGGTGAAAAACTGGGGCAAACTGGTCTCCGAATACGGCCAAATTGCCAAAATCCGGCTGTCAGGCGGCCGCGAGTATGAAGCTGTTCCCATGAGCATGACAATCGGGTACTGTCGCCGCGCTTTTAAGTTTTTCTGAAAAGTTACGGATTGATCGCCGGGCGCCCGCTGCCAGCATTGAATTGGCACTGGGTGGCGCAGTTCGCCCGAGGTCAGCGGATTGCGGAGCAATGGAAAATGGCGACTAAGCTTGCGATTGTCGAGGGCGGTGGCGAGGTGGAAAAGTCGAAGGCCGCGCGGTTGCGCGCGCTGCTGACGCAGCCCGACCTAGCCTTCATCATGGAGGCGCATAACGGCTTGTCGGCCCGAATTGTCGAGGAAACAGGCTTTCAGGGCGTTTGGGCGTCGGGCTTGTCGATATCCGCGGCGCTGGGCGTACGCGACAACAACGAAGCGTCCTGGACCCAGGTTCTCGAAGTGCTGGAGTTCATGTCCGATGCCACGTCGATCCCGATCCTGGTGGATGGCGATACGGGCTACGGTAATTTCAACAATATGCGCCGCCTGGTGACAAAACTGTGCCAGCGGGATATCGCCGGGGTTTGCATCGAGGACAAGCTGTTTCCGAAAACCAACAGCTTCATCGGCAGCGCCCAGCCCCTGGCGGATATCGACGAGTTCTGCGGCAAGATCAAGGCCGGCAAGGACAGCCAGCTGGACGACGATTTCAGCATCGTCGCGCGGGTCGAGGCGTTGATTTCCGGTTGGGGGTTGGACGAGGCATTGCGCAGGGCGGAGGCCTATCATGGTGCCGGCGCGGACGCGATCCTGATCCATTCGAAAGTATCCAGTCCGGACGAAATTCTAGCCTTCGCGCGGGAATGGGGTAACCGTTGCCCGGTCGTGATCGTGCCGACGATGTATTACGCGACGCCGACGCAACGGTTCCGCGACCATGACATCAGCTTGATTATCTGGGCCAACCACAACATGCGGATCGCCATCCAGGCGATGCGGGATGTGAGCCGCGAGATATTCGAAGCGGAAACCCTTGAAACCGTCGAAGGACGCTTGCCGACAGTCAGGGACGTATTCGAGTTGACCGGCAATGAGGAATTGGCGGCGGCGGAAGCGCGGTATTTGCCGAAGCAGGAAGCGCGCTGCAAGGCCGTCGTGCTGGCCGCGTCGCGGGGCGCGGCTCTGGGGCCGCTGACCGACGACAAGCCAAAATGCATGATCGATGTTCGCGGGCAGCCCCTGTTGCGGCGGCAAATCACAATGCTGAACGATGCGGGCGTACAGGATATCACCGTCATACGCGGATGGAAGAAGGACGCCATCGATTTGCCGTCGATCAAAACGATCGACAATGACGATTACGCATCGACGAAGGAACTCTATTCATTGGCCTGCGCGCGAACGGCGCTGAACGAGGCGTGCCTCGTCACCTATGGCGATATTCTGTTCCGGGACTATATGCTGGACCGCTTGCTGCAAACCGAAGGCGATATCGTGATTGTGGCCGACGCCTTGTGGCGGGACCGGGAACAATCCGCGGA
>CAYLTU010000438.1:0-3684 GCA_964386465.1 uncultured Rhodospirillaceae bacterium | reverse complement strand
TCCGGCCGCAGATCATGCACCCGCAGCTTGTGCGACAGCATCAGCCGCCGCGCCAACGCGCCGCCCATGGCACCCAATCCGATATAGCCCAGTTCCATCGTCCGTCCTCCCGTTGATCGATTTGCGGGCAACTATAGGGGTCGATCGACGCCGCGCCAAAAAATTGCCGCTTTGCGATATCCGTAAAGCGGAGATTTGGGTCGGCGCGGGGATGGCCCGGATCGCAAAGGCTAAGCGTCGGTCGCCGCTTTCGACGGCGCGAAGCCCATGACCTTGCCGAACGCTGCGGAGAAGGCGCTCGTGCTCAAATAACCGTGCTGCCGTGCGACGCGGGATATCGGCTCGCCGCGCGATAGGGCCTCCAGTGCGCTGTGGAGCCGGATGCGTTGACGCCATCGGTTGAACCCCATACCAAGATCGCGCTCGAACAGACGGGCCAATGTACGCGCCGAAGCGCCGGCGGCATCGGCCCACTCGTTCAGCGTCCGGCGATCCGAAGGATCGGCGAGGAGTTCGGCGCATAGCCGCTGCAGTCTCGGGTCTCTCGGTAGCGGGACGTTCAATGAAAGTGCGTTCGCCCGGCCGATCTCGTTCTTGATCAACTGCGCGATAACGTCGCCGCGGCTGCCCGTGTCGTAGATGATGGGTTCCTCGCTCAGGGCGAGGATCAATTCCCGCAGCAAATTGGATACCGCAACGACGCAGAGGGCCTGCGGACGTTCTTCGGCGATTGCGGTATCGATGTAGAGGGTCCGCATATCGACGTCGCCATGCATGTCTACCGAATGCTGCGTCCCGGCGGGAATGTAAACGGCGTTGTCACGGGGGACGATCCAGGCTTCGCCGGCGGTCCGCAGCCGCATGATGCCGCTCGTGGCGTAGAGCAGCTGGTCCCGCTCGTGCGCGTGCAGCGGAATGACGAAACCGTCCGCGAAATCTTTCGACATCGCCCCGATTTCCTGGGGCAGATCCTGATAATCTTCCGGGTCGGTACTGCGCGGTGGGCTGGTGGACATTCGGCTGGCTCTTGTTTCGATAAACTGATTTGGCCGAAATTCGATTAAACTTGGCATGACATAGCATTATCGCCAAACGTAATGTGCGACGCATGGTGAACGGTGCGCCTTCCGAATTCTCTCGATGGCGCGTGTGACGATGTGGAGGGCAAAACGCGCATGACCCGGGATCGATCGTACTTCCTGCTTCTCAATATCGGTCATTTCCTCGACCACCTTTTCACGCTGGTTTTCGCGACGGTCGCGGCCCTGGTGCTCTACCGGGAATGGAACGTCGGTTACGCCGAGCTTCTGGCCTATGCGACGCCGGGTTTCTTCGCGTTTGGCCTCTTTTCGCTTCCGGCGGGCTGGCTGGCGGACAAGTGGAGCCGCGACGGCATGATGTGCGTTTTCTTCGTCGGCATCGGCCTGACGGCGATCGCCACGAGTTTTTCGGAGACGCCGTTGCAAATCGGCTCCGGTCTGTTCGTGATCGGCATGTTCGCGGCGATCTACCACCCCGTCGGGCTGGCGATCGTAACGACGAAATGGAAAGACACCGGCATGCGCATCGCCACGAACGGGGTGTGGGGCAATCTCGGGGTTGCCTGCGCCGCGCTGATCACCGGCTACATGATCGACCATGGCGGCTGGCGCATGGCGTTCATGGCGCCCGGCGTGTTCTCGATCGCCACCGGCTTCGTCTATATGGCGTTGCGTTGGGACGGCATCCACGCCGAGCGGGAGGCGAAAAAAGGGCCGGTCGAAGCGACCGCGCCGCCATCCGCGGACTACCGTAGGCTGCTGATCCGCGTTTCGGCGATCGTATTCCTGACGACCGCCGTCTCTTCCATAATCTTCCAGTCGACCACCTTCGCGCTGCCGAAAATTTTCGACGAACGCCTGCAAGGGCTCGCGGTCGATCTCGCCGCCTGGTTCGAAGGTCTCGCCGGGTCCGGCGAGGGCGATACCGCGACGGTAATCGGGTCGCTCGCCTTCGTCGTCTTCACGGTCGCGTCGTTCGCGCAACTCGTGGTCGGCAGCTTGCTCGACCGTTTCGGACCGCGGCGCGTGTTCATGGTCGTCGCCGCGATCCAGATCGTATTCTTCGCGGTGATGCCCGGCCTGACGGACGGCATCGCGCTGGCGGTTGCGTTCGGTTTCATGCTCGGCGCCTTCGGACAGATCCCGATCAACGACTTCATGATCGGCAAGACGGCAAGCGGCGCCTACCGCGCCCGCATCTACGGCATCCGCTATGTCGTGGGCTTTACCGTCCTGGCGGCGTCGCTGCCGATGATCGCCTTCGTCTACAAGAACTGGGGTTTCGACACGCTGTTCATCATTCTCGCCTGTGCCGCCGTCGTTATCCTGGCGGCCGTATCGGTCCTGCCGAAAACCCTGCCGACGCCCGAGACTGTGCCTGCCGCCGCGGAATAGCGGCGCGGTCTGAAAGCGCCAGACGACGTCAGGCGAATCGCGCCCGCACTTCGCCCATCGGGCCGAAATCGGCAACGGCTTCGTCGCCCGGCGACAGTGGCGTCATGCCGGTCATCGTACCGGTCATGACGATGTCGCCTGCCTTGAGGCCGCGCGCCGTCAGCGCCGGCCGCTCCAGGCACCAGGAGAGCGCGTCGAAGACATGGTCCCAGACCAGGACCGAGACATTGCCTTCGATGGCCGATGTGCCGTTGATCGTCAGCGACACCGGATAGTCCGACAGATCGTAAGGGCTCCAGTCTGCGACATCGTCGCTCAGCACCGTGCCGACATTGGCGCCGGCGTCGGCGATGGCCTTGAAACCGGCGCCGGCCAGCTCACCCTCGAACCGGGCGCCGACAAGCTCGAAGGACGGAATGATCGCCGCCACCGCGGCCTCGATCTCGGCGCGGGAATAGGCCGCGTCGCGGGCGGGCAGGTCCGATTTCAGGCGCACCGTGATCTCGGTTTCCAGCTTGTCACCCGGCAGGATCTTGACCGCATCGCCGCTGGCATAGGTGAATCGTTCGAACAGCGGCCCCAGGAAGGGTTGGGTCACGCCAATCACCGGGAACAGCGCCGCCACGGTCGCGCCGATCTTCCAGCCGATCACCGCCTGCCCGGATGCCGCGATCATCTCGGCCTGAAGCGCGTAGCCTTCTTCCTCGGTTTCGGGCTGCCCGTTGAAATCGGCGGGGATTTTCGTTTCACTCGTGCGGGCGTTCCAAAGCCGTTGCGCTGCGCTAATGGCCATGTTCCTATCCTTTTGCTGCTATCGCCGTACCTTCGACGACAAATTGTCCGGTAGGTATCATCTATTCTGCGGTCCACTGAAACACCGATGAGCGTTCCTCATCAAGGGAACAAGCTTCATCGAAGTTCTGCATATAAACAACGAGGTTTTCGCATGCGTAACGGGCCGACGGGACGAGGACGCCATGATAGCCAAGATAGTTTAGTCCATCCGAGATTTCCTGAGTACGGGTGTAATCCCGATAAGCGTAACCGGCTTGCCGAACGCCAAGCGCATAGAGCGCCTCGAAATCCAGCCTTACCGTAAGTCGGAGACGCGCGTTCAAGGTCCAATTGAGCGCCTTCCTGTCCGGGCGTTGTTCGAACAGTGACCAAAACGACTCGAACTCTGCATCCGCGCCTTCGCTCGCGACCGAGGTATTGAGGATTTCGAACGCACCGTTCGGGCTGTTCCAAC
>CAYLTU010000437.1:0-3695 GCA_964386465.1 uncultured Rhodospirillaceae bacterium | reverse complement strand
CGCGCCGGCACGACGCCGGCCCAGCAATCGACATTGACGTAATCCTCCTCGTCGTCGACCGGCGGACCGCTGCGGATCTTGGCCGCGGCCTCTTCGATCTGCATGGCGACCACGCACGTCGCCTTTATCTCCTGCGTATAGTTCTCCCGGCATTCCTCCGTGCGGCCGGGCCACAGGAGCTCCATGAAACGATCGAGCGCGTCCTCCTTGGCCTGCCGGCCTTCGACCGCCTTCGCCGTACCGTACGCCATGACGGTGCGGTAGTTGGCGCTGTGATGCATGGGCGAACGGCCCAATACGTAACCGTCGAAGATCGAGGCCGTCACGCAAGCCGGAATTCCCGTACGGACGGCGCGAAGCATCTTGCTCGCGCTGGAACCGTGCCAATAGATCGTCCCGCCATCGCGCCAATGCATGGTCGGAGTCGCGTAGGGTTGCCCGTCGATGACATAGGCGACGTGGATCATCTGCGCCGCGTCGAGGATACCGAACACTGTCTCCTTGTCGTAATCGGCGCGCTGGTGCGCGCGTTTGATTTTGGCGCGCGGGCTGGGGCTATAGCGTTCGGACATCGAAGTCTCCTGGATTGGGCAAAGGCTGGTGCAGGACGTGATAGTCGCGACCGCACGCCTTTTACAAGGTCCATTGCGCGAAGATACGCAGCGCCAATTCCCTAAAAGTTTCCAACCAACCACGACGGACGACCCACCAACGCGGGCGTGCTAGCGTACCTAGCGATTGGGGAATCGATTGCAAGCTGTCGCGTTAAATACCGTCCTGCCGCTTTTTGGCATTATGATTGCCGGCTATGCGGCCGGTCGCTTTCGCCTATTGAACGAAGACGCAAGCGCGGCGCTCAGCCGCTTCACCTTCGTCGCGGCGATGCCGGCGCTTGTCTTCATCTCGCTGTCGAGGGTGCCGGTAAATGAATTCTTCGACTGGCCGTTCCTCGGCACCTTGGGCGGCGGCATGCTGGCGATCTACGGCCTGAGCTTCCTTATCGCCCGCTTCGTATTTCCGGGAAGCCTCACGGCACTCGGCTTGCACAGCCTCAGCGCCATGTTCTCCAGCACGGCCTATATCGGATTGCCCTTGCTCCTGATCGTCTATGGCGACGAAGCGCTGGTGCCGGGCATCATCGGCGCCGTCATCACCGGCATCGTATTCTTCCCGATCGCCGTATTCCTGGCGGAATTCGACAAAAGCGACGATTCCGGCAGCGTGTTGCTTTCGCCGCTGCTCGGCGTCTTGAAAAATCCCGTCCTGCTGGCGACGGCGGCCGGTCTTGCAGCCTCGGCGATAGGGATAAAGATTCCCGCGCCGGTTACCACTTTCTGCGAAATACTCGGCGACGCGTTCATTCCTTGCGCCCTGTTCTCGGCCGGCCTCTTCATGGTCGGCTCTTCCATCGAGGGCGACGTCAGGGAAGTCGGTTGGCTGGTTTTCGTGAAGCTGGCGCTGCACCCGCTGATCACCTGGTGGCTCGCCTATCACGTATTCGAACTGGAAGGCATCCTGCCGGCGATCGCCGTCATTCAGGCCGCGCTGCCGAGCGGCGTCCCGGTCTTCGTGCTGGCGCAGCAATACGGCACCTTCGTAGCACGCGCCAATGCCGTCATCGTGGTCTCGACGGCGTTTTCCGTCTTCACGCTTTCGGCCTTGCTGATTTTTCTCGAAACTTAGTGTCCTGATCGTGAAATTCAAGGGATTGAATTTCGCGTGAATCAGCACACTAAACTATTGAATCTAGTGTGATTCAGATCCTAAATTTCATCGCATTCAATGCGACGAACTTCAAAATCATCACACTAGACCGGATCAGGATTGATGCAGGGCATCAATCCCGTGAATCCGCTCGATATTAATAGATAGAGCAAAGAAACAGGACCAATGACAATCGCCAAAGGCGATTCCCATCAATCCTGATTTGCTCTAATCACCTGCCCGGCCGTTTGCCCCCGTACCGGCTCACCGCTTAACATAACGTCGCCGTTGGGAGGGCAAGCTGACGATGTACCACGTTTACATCAGCGTATCGGGCGAGGATCGCATCGCGCGCTACCGGATGGACGCGCAAAAGGGTGACCTGGACTTCGTCGAGGACATCCAACTGCCCGGCCGGCCCGCCTATGCAGCGGTCGATCCGGAACACCGGTTCATGTATGTCGCGCGCAAGGATGCGCTGCAGATCACCAGTTTCGCTATCGACCAGGAAAACGGTGAGCTTAGCGAAATCGGCACGATCCCGACCAAGGCCGATCCCGCCTACCTGTCGACCGACAAGACCGGGCGCTATCTTTTTTCGGCGTCCTATTTCGACGGCATTACGGCGGTACACGGGATCGGCGACGACGGCGCCGTCATCGAAGACCCCATCGAGTGGCTGGCAACGGGCATGCGGGCGCATTGCATCGAATCCGATCCGTCCAACTGCTTCGTCTTCGTGCCGCACATCTTCCGTGACGACGCGCCCAACACGACCTTTCAGTTCCGCTTCAACGCGAATACCGGGCATTTGACGGCAAATACGCCGAACCGCTGCGACCCGCCGGGCCCAGACGGGCCGCGCCATCTCTGTTTCCACCCCGACAAGCCTATCGTCTATTTCTCGAACGAACAGGGCTGCGGCGTCGGGGCATACGGCCTCGATCCCAAAATGGGCACGCTCAACCATATACGGACCGTGACGACCCTGCCGAACGCTTGGGAGGGCGAGAGCAAATGCTCGCAGATTCGCATGACGCCGGATGGAAAATATCTCTATGCCCCGAATCGCGGCCACGACAGCATCGCGATGTTCGCAGTCGATCCGGCCAGCGGAGACCTGTCGCCGCTGGGGCATGCGGCGGCCGAGAAAATACCGCGCGCCTTCCAGATCTGCCCTGAAGGCCGGTTCCTGCTGTCGGCGGGGCACGAGTCAGGGCGCCTCGCGGTCTACCGTATCGAGGACGAGACGGGCCAGTTGGAACGGATCGCGACGCACCCGCTCGGCACCCTGCCGATGTGGATCACGATGCTGCCGGCCCAGTCACCGAACGGGGCGCCGCATTGATATTCGAAACCAAGATCGCCAAGGTTGCGAAACCGCACGGCTGACGAGCAAAAAACATCCCAAATTCGTCATTCTCGGACTTGATCCGAGAATCCAGGGCGATCGGCGCGCGGCGATCAACATGGGCCCTCGGGTCGAGCCCGAGGGCATCTAGGAGAATAAGCTTAAATCCCCGCCAGCAAGTCCGGGCTCGCTTCGGCTTGGCCGCGTTCGACTTTCTTGACCGCCGCGATAAGGGCCTCGTTCGCCGGGGTCGCGATTGCGGTCTCACGGCCCTTCTGCACGACAAGGCCGTTCATGTAGTCGATCTCGGTGCGGCGGCCCTTCATCATGTCCTGGCCCATGGATGGCCGCGCGTTCGGATTGCCCTTGCCCGCGGTGGTGATGTAGTTGTCCTCGACGATGCTTCGCGCTTCCGCGTCGCCTTCGGCTGCCGCGACATAGACATCGCTGTCCAGCCCACCCAGCTTCTCCAGCTTGAAACCGGAGGCGCGGCCGACGCGGATACATTCCGAAATCAGCTTCATCTTCACGTCGCGCAGATGCGGGTCGGCGGCGATCGCCGCGCCGCCGAGGCCGGTGCTCGCCGACACGCCGTTGCTGCTGCCGTTGAGGCACAGCTTGCTCCAGCGTTCGCCCCAGA
>CAYLTU010000436.1:0-3700 GCA_964386465.1 uncultured Rhodospirillaceae bacterium | reverse complement strand
CGGAGGACCAGGGCGAGTTGATGGCGAGCGCGCAGAACCGCATGCCGCTCAAGCGATACGGAAAGCCGGAAGAAATCGCGTCGGTTGCTGCTTTCCTCGCCTCGGACGAATGCAGTTTCACGACGGGCCACGTGTTCTTCGCCGACGGCGGTTTCACCATCGCCGGCGTGATGGAAGGCTGAACGGTCAGAAGCAGGGGTAATGTGAATGACGAAATACGCCGTCGGCCAGGCGGTGCCGCGCACCGAGGATCCGCGCCTCTTGCGCGGCCATGGCAATTATGTCGACGATTTCAACGAGCCGGGTCAGGCCCATGCCTTCATGGTCCGAACGCCATATGCCCATGCCGAGATCAAGTCGATCGACGTCGCTGAGGCCTCGTCCATGCCGGGCGTTTTGGCGGTGTTGACCGGCGCGGATTATTCGGCGGACGGGCTGGGCTTCATCGCCGGACCGACGCCCTACAAGCGCCGCGACGGATCGGTAATGTTCCGGCCTCCGCGCCCCGCCCTGACGGCGGACCGCGTTCGGCATGTCGGCCAGACCGTCGCCATGGTGGTGGCGGAAACGGTCGACCAGGCGAAGGATGCGGCGGAGGCGGTCGCGGTCGATTACGACCCGCTGCCGGTCAATGTGGTGACGGAAGAGGCGCGCGGGTCCGCCGCGATATGGGACGACTGTCCGGACAACGAATCCTTCTTCTACCAGGTCGGCGACAAGGATGCGGTCGGCGCGGCGGTCGCGGGGGCGGCGCATGTCGTCCGTCAGCGTTACGTCATCAACCGCATCACCGCGAACACGATGGAGCCGCGCGGCGTGCTCGCCGAATACGATGAGGGAACGGCGCGCTACACGATCCATACCGGCGTTCAGCGACCCTACGCCTGGCGCGCGAATCTGTCGAAGAACCTGTTCCATGTGCGCGAGAGCCAGATCCGCTTCATTACCGGCGACCTCGGCGGATCGTTTGGGATGAAGGGCGCGATCTACCCCGAGGTGCCGCTCGCCGCCTGGGCCGCCAAGCGGCTCGCCCGGCCCGTGAAATGGCGCTGCGAGCGCAGCGAAGGCTTCCCCGCCGACGACCACGCGCGCGACAATGTCAGCCATGTCACCCTGGCGCTCGACGCGGACGGCAAGTTCCTCGCTATGGGCGTGGAGACGAGCGCCGCCGTCGGCGCCTATCTCGCCTTCCTCGGCATGGGCGCGCCGACCGGCAATGTCGGCGGGCTGGCGGGTGTGTATACGACGCCCGCGATGCATGTCGCGGTCTCTGCCGTGCTGACCAATACGTCGCCGACGTCGCCCTATCGCGGCGCCGGCCGCCCGGAAGCGTCCTACATCCTGGAACGGACCATCGACATCGCCGCCGGACGGCTCGGCATCGACCCGGTGGAGCTGCGCCGCCGCAACATGATCCCGGCCGACCAATTGCCGTACAAGACGCCGCTGACCTTCACCTACGATTGCGGCGAGTTCGAAGCGGTTCTCGACAAGACCCTGGCGAAGGCGGATTACGACGGGTTCGCCGCGCGCCGGGCGCAGAGCGAGGCGGCGGGCAAGCTGCGCGGCATGGGCGTTTCCTGCACCATCGAACGCGCGGCGGCGGCGCAATTGGAGACGGCGGAACTGCGCTTCGACCCGTCGGGCGACGCGGCGATCCTGATTGGCACGACGCCGCACGGCCAGGGCCACGAGACGATCTACAAGCAGATCGTCTGCGGTACGCTGGGTCTCGATCCGGATCGGGTGCGGGTCGTCGAGGGCGATACGGACGCTGTGTCCTTCGGCACCGGCACGGGCGGCTCGCGGACGGCGACGATCGGGTCGGGCGCGGTGCTCAAGGCGATGGAAAAGGTGATCGACAAGACCAGGAAGATCGCCGCCCATGCGCTGGAAGCGGCGGCCGAGGATATGGTCTTCGAGGACGCGGAATTCGCCATCGCCGGCACAGACCGGCGCATGGCGTTCCTCGACGCCGTGGCGCTGGCGTTCGACCCGGGCAACCTGCCGCCGGGCATGGAGCCGACCCTGGCCGAGCTGGCGAGTTATGCACCCGAAGTGGCGAACTACCCCAATGGCTGCCACATCGTCGAAGTGGAGATCGCGCCGGAGACCGGCGAGATCGCGCTCGATCGCTATTCCGTGGTCGACGATTGCGGCACCGAGCTCAACCCCCTGCTGGTCAAGGGCCAGGTGCATGGCGGCATCGCCCAGGGCGCGGGGCAGGCGCTGATGGAGAACATGGTCTACGACCGCCTTAGCGGCCAGCTGTTGAGCGGCTCCTTCATGGATTACAGCATGCCGCGCGCGGGCGACTTCTGCGACTACGACGTCGGCGCGCACCCGGTCCCGACCGAGACCAACCCGCTCGGCGTCAAGGGCGTCGGCGAGGCGGGGACGGTGGGCGCGCTGGCAGCCGTCATGAACGCCATCAACAATGCGTTGGCGCCGCTTGGTATCGAGCATTTTGAGATGCCGGCGACCCCGGACCGGGTCTGGAAGGCGATCGCGGGGGCGCGTGCTGACCCGTAATTGTCGGTACTAACGATTGGTGGCATAACCATTGATAATGGCATCAAGTTCCGCGAATGCGGCCTCACCTTCGACGAAGATGGGGTCTTTCAGCCCTTCCTCGATTTTGGCGCGAAGAATGGCGAGCCTTTTAGTCTCGCACCATTCCATGCTTTCAATTTGTCGTGGGTCGTCGCTGATAATCTTGCTCCCTCACTAATTAGGTTTAGCGATAGGACCGGAAAAACGCCCGCACGTCCTCGACGAACGGCATACCGATTTCCATCGCCGTGAAATGGCCGCCCTTGTCGAGCCGTGTCTCGTGCGTGACGTTGCCGAGGCGCTGGACCCAGCTCGACGGTGCCGGCGGGAACAAATCGTTGGGCGGCAGGCAGAGGCCGAAGGGCTGTTCGACCCTCTGACCCGGCGCCAGCCCGCCGCAGCGCTCCTCGCGGTAACCTCGGTAGATGCGAGTCGAGCTGTTGATGGTGCCGGTGACCCAGTAGATCATGATGTTGGTCAGGATGGCGTCCATGCTGAAAGGCGGCTCGGCCGCCGCCGGGTCGGTCCAGCGGTGCAACTTCTCCGCGATCCAGCCGGCCAGGCCGATCGGCGAGTCGGTGAGACCGTAGGCCAGGGTCTGCGGCTTGGTCGCCTGGATGTCCTGATAGGCGGTTTCCCGCCGCAACTCCTTCTTGACCGCACCGAACCAGGCTTGCTCTTCCTCGGTCATTGGCGGGTCGTCGGGTCCGGTGCTGGGGCGCAGCGGCAGGATGTTGGTGTGCAGCGCCGCCAGCCCATCGGGATGATCGAGCGCGATGCGCGCGGCGATGATGCCGCCCCAGTCGCCGCCCTGCGCGACGTAGCGCTCGTAGCCGAGAACATGGCGCATCAGGTGGCTCATCATGCCGGCGACCGCCTGCGGGCCGATGGTGATCGGCGGGATACCGGAGAAGCCGAAGCCGGGCAGCGAGGCCGAGATGCGTCGTGACCGCCGCCATGGTCATCAGGCAGGTCGCGGCGTCCATCTTCACGCAGCGTATGCCGTTCTTCACCGTATCGGCATGGTCGCCGCCATACATGTCCGGCATAGCCAGCCGGTCGTCGAAGAAGCCGACGTCGAACTTGCCCTCCTCCAGCACGCGGGCGATGTGCTGGTAGTATTCCGGCGAATAAGTGTCCGTCCTCG
>CAYLTU010000435.1:0-3720 GCA_964386465.1 uncultured Rhodospirillaceae bacterium | reverse complement strand
AGGGCTATATCGACCGGATTCCCGCGGGCGCCTACGGCACCGTCGAGGCGGTCGCGAACGCGTCGCTGTTCCTGGCCTCCGATGATTGCCAATGGATCACCGGGCATGTGCTGAATGTCGATGGCGGATACGGCGCCGCCGGCCTTGCCTACGATCCGGCGGAGATAGCCGTTAAGGTGTGAGGCCGGATTCGGTTTCAAGCCGGCATCGCCGCGAGAATGCCGGATGTTGGGGGAACAGCGAAAGCAGCTCCGGTGCGGTGCGACTTCTGAATCCGTGAATCCCAAACTCCGTGTCCCCTTGATTCGAAGTCCTGATCGACGTCTTCCCTCTGCCCCGCATCCCGTGGATCTGCCCGCTTTCGCCGTCAGAAGCCGGCGCTACGCCTCGTCCCTCAAATTTTCCAAGGTCTGCGCCACGGCAAGACGCAGGTCGGCCGGCATGATCGGCTTCTCCAGATGGGGATGTGCCCCTTCGACCAGGAATTCGTGCGCCATGGGGCTCAGTGTATCGCCGGTCAGGAACAGGAAGCGGCGCGACAGTCCCGGTTTTACCACTTCCGCCCGCTCCCAAAGGCCGCGGCCGTCGAGGTCCGGCATCCGCAGGTCGGAGATGATCAGATCGTAGTCGCGCCGGCCCAGGGCCTCCAGCCCGGCGAGGCCGCCATCCGCGATTTCGACATCATGGCCCACGCTTTCCAGAATCTCGGCGATCAGTTCGGCGACATCGGGTTCGTCGTCGACCACCAGGATGCGCCGCGCCTCGGCCTCTCCGGCCGGTTCGTCCGCCGCCGCTTCTTCGTCGGCCGGCGATGTGTCGACCGGCAGCCGCAGGCGGAAGGCGGTGCCTTCGGGGCCGTTCGTCACGTCGATCGTGCCGCCATGCGCCCGCACGATACCGTGGCATACCGACAGACCGATCCCCGTGCCGACGCCGACCGGCTTGGTGGTGAAGAACGGTTCGAAGATGCGGTCGCGGACGTCGTTGGGAATCCCCGGCCCGGTGTCGATGATGTCCGCGACGACGCTTTGCCCGCCGTCGCCGCGCGTACGCACGGTGATCCGCCGTTCGGTTTCATTGTCGGAAAGCGCCTGTTCCGCATTGACCAAAATGTTCGTGAAGACCTGCGTCAGCTCATCCGGGTCGCCCGACACCGGCGGCAGGTCTTCGGCCAGATCGCGCGCGATCTCGACGCCGCCGGACCGCAAACCGTAGGCGAGCAGCTGCAGGGCGTCTTCGATCACCTGGTTGAGCTGAACCTTCCCACGCACAGGCGTGCTCTTACGGGCCATGGCCAGGAAGGTCTTGACGATGCGCCCGCACCGCTCGGCCGCTTCGCGCACCCTGGCCACCTTGGCGGCGATCGCCGGCTCATCGACCTGCTCTTCCAGCAGCGCGGTCTGGCCAACGACCACGGACAGCGGGTTGTTCAGTTCGTGCGCCACGCCGGCCAGCAGGGAGCCCAGCGCCGTCAGTTTTTCGCTCTGGTGCAGGGCCTGCTGCTGCTGCTCGATCTGCGCCTGGGCCTCCTTCAGGTCCGAAATATCGATGCCGACGGTGAGGATGCGCGCAACCGCGCCATCTTCGTCGAGCAGCGGGACTTTCCGCGCCCACAAGGTCAGAGGGCTTCCGTCGCCGCGGGGGTAGCTGACCTCGTAGTAGCCGGTCGGCTTGCCGTGCTCCAGCACCCAGCGGTCGTGTTCCGTGGCCTGCCGGCCGTAGGCGGACTCAAGCTCGTCCTGGAACACTTCCTCCTGTGTCTTGCCGGCGATATCCTCAAGCCGCAGGTCCCAAATATCCAGGAAATAGCGATTCACCATATCGTAGCGCAGGTCGCGGTCCTTGGTGTGGATCGTTGCCGGGACCGCATCCACCAGTTCACGCAGCAGCCGTTCGTTCGCATGGGCATACTGCTCGCTGAGCTTCAGGTCGGTCACGTCGGAGCGGAGGCCGACGATGCCGCCTTCCCGCGTGCGGTATTCGGTCATCAGGGTCCAGCGGTCGTCGGCGCGCTCGACCAGATAGGGCGGCGGCGGATTGCGGTGCGCCTCGACCCGCTCGGCGACCCAGCTGTCGATGTCGTAGCCTTGCGGCACGCTGTCGTCGGCAACGCCGCGGCGCAGGATCTCGGCATAGGTGACGCCGGGCGCCAGGGCTTCGGGGGCATACGAAAACTCATCGCGGTAGCG
This sequence comes from uncultured Rhodospirillaceae bacterium, assembly GCA_964386465.1. Taxonomy (GTDB): domain Bacteria; phylum Pseudomonadota; class Alphaproteobacteria; order UBA8366. The sequence continues at coordinate 1,531 of CAYLTU010000435.1, read as the reverse complement.
CTGGTTGAACATCACCAGGCGGTCTTCGGCGTCGTACAGGACGAAGCCTTCCGAAATCGCCTCGATGGCGTCGCGCAGCTGGACGCGCGCGCGGGTCGTTTCCTTGCGCAGCCGGCGCTGCTGCGCCTCCGCCCGCTTCAGCGGCGTGATGTCGATCACGGTGATGACCAGGCCGCTTTCCGCGATCGGGTTGACGTTGATCTGCAGCCAGCTGCCGTCCGCGATTTGCACATCGAACCGGTCCGCGGTGCCGGTCGCGGCATGGTCCAGTAGGCGCTTGAGCAAACCCGAATCGTCCTCCCTATCGCCGCCGCGCACCACAGCGGCCACGAATCGAATGGCGTCGGCATAATCGGTTTCCTCGGGCACCAGTGCGCCCTCGGGCAGGGCCAGCAGCCCGTCGAAACGATCGTTGCGCGCGACCAAGCGCTGGTTCGGGCCGAAGACGGCCACGCCCTGCTCCATATGGTCGAAGGTGTTCTGCAGGATGGCGAGCCGCTGTTCGGCCTGCTTCAGCGCGGCTTCGGTCTGCCCGTGCGCCGCCCGTTCGCGCGACAATGCCGCTTCCGCCTCGCCGGCGGTGTCGTCGCGCGGGGACGTCCGCGGCCCGGGCTTACCCCCGTCTTCAGCCATCGGTTGCTTCAATCATCACGCGTGAAATCGTCATACTCCGACATTCCCCTGACGGCCGCCGGTCCCGGCCCTCAAAGTAGCGTCCCCGGCTCCAGACGGCAATTCGGCTATTTATCGGCGCGCGCGCGCCACCGGCAACCGTTAAGAGCGGCAATCCACACCGCGGAGCCCCATAATGACGCGGCATAATACTCCGGGGACGACGGGCTGCCGGCGCCGGACCTGCTGTTGAATTCCAACGAAAGCGTGTTCGGACCGAGCCCGAAGACGATCAAGCAGCGCGCGAGGCAGCGGGACGTCTCGAACGCTACAGCGAGAATGTCGACGGCACCCTGGCGCCCGAGATCACGCCCTTCTTCGGCGTCGCGGCGGCGAAAATCACGGTCGGCAACGGCCCCGTAGATTCGCGCAACAATCACCGCTAAGCTCCCACCGGGGAGGATTTCCATGAAACGCCGTCTCGCTGCCATTATGTCGGCTGATGTGGTCGGATACTGGCGGCTGATCAGGGCCGACGTCGAATACCCTGAACAGACCCGAATCGAGGGCGAAATCCAGCAACTCGGCATCGCTCATCCGGTAACCGAGTTGTGGCAGGTGTTCAATGGCCGGGCACCCGGCCGCCAGAGAAATACACAGATTACGCTCTTCGACAGCGTCGGCTTCGCCATCGAAGACTTCAGCGCGCTTCGGTACGTCCGCGACCGTATCGGTGAGGCGAACGCTTATTTCAATTTTGACCTTCCGGCGGATCCGTGCGATCCGCGAGACCTGTTCGGCATGCTCCGGCGCGCCGCGCAGAACACCGACAGCAAATAGGAAACGTTCATTTGATCAATTGAAAGGGAGAGCATCTGTGTTTGCAGTCAAGCATGATTTGGCACCCAGGTTCGATTTT
>CAYLTU010000434.1:0-3749 GCA_964386465.1 uncultured Rhodospirillaceae bacterium | reverse complement strand
CGTCGCCCGCGAAGGCGAAAATATCGATCGCAGCCGGATTGCTGCTGACATTCGAAACGAAGCGCGTCAACGTCATGTCCAACGAAACGCTGTTAATCGCCGATCCGTCGGGAATGCTGGAAAGGTCGAACTCGAAAATCGCGTTGCGGATCAGGCCGCCCGATTGCGTGAAGGCGATAATAGTGTCCGTCGTATCGATGTCCGTGCCTCCGAACAGCTGAATGTCGCCATCCGCCGTCGGGTTTAGGCTCGCGACGATCGCCATCGCCGGAGTCGCTATAAGCGATATAACCGCTGCACCCAATAAACTCTTAAAAGAAAAAATCCCCACCAATTTCAACCTTCTACAAAACCCCTCCACTTTGAATTTACCACAAATTTCGGACAATTCAAAGCAAGACCCTACTGACCCGCTTACGATGTGCCGGGCGCCCAGCTGTAGACCTTCTCCAAGTTTCCGCCCATCAGCGCCACGCGCTCGCTATCCGACAGGCGGTCGGTCAGGCGAAAAGGTTCCACGCCCTGCTCGTAGCTCACCATATTGATCGCCCGGGTCCAGTCGGTGCCCCACATGCAGCGCTCGAAACCGAAGGCGTCGAAAACGCGGGCGAGCGGATCCCAGATGTCGTCGAAGGGGAACGGTTGGCGGGACAGGGTGCAGGCGCCGGTCACCTTGACGACGACATTGTCGTGCTGCGCCAGATCGAGGAGTTGAGGCAAGGGCGCGAACGGGTCGTCCGGCACGGGCGGATTGTGCGGCTGTTTGATGCCGAGATGGTCCACGACGATCCGCGTGCTCGGGTTGCGCGCGGCTATCCCGCCGACCTGCGGCAGACGACCGCTGCAGGCGAGGTTGAGCGGCAGACCATGCCGGGCCGCGGCGGCGGCGATGCGATTGATGCCCGGATCGTCCGCCGCTTCCGACACACCGGCGCGCATCATGATACGGACGCCGACCGTGCCCTCCCGCGCCGCCCAATCGGCGACGGTCTCCGCCGATGCCGGATCGTTCGGGTCGATCGGCTTGACCAGCGCGAAACGGTCGGGATGCGCGGCCCGCACGTCGAGGGCGTAACTATCGTCGTAGCGGTACATGGAAAAGACCGAAACCAGGATCGCCCCGTCGACGCCGACGGCGTCCATCGCCGCGACCATGTCGTCGCCCGTCACCTCCGGCGGGCCGGTCAGCACATCGACCCAGGGCCGCCCCGGATGGTCCCGTTCGTAGGCATGGACCTGCGCATCGATCGTCGGCATCGTTCAAATCCTCCGGTTTCTAAGGCTTCAGCGTAGCATCTAAGTTCGGTGCGGCAATCCGCTCGACCTTGGCGCGGCGTCCCCGCTGCCGTACCATCCCGCGCAACCGATTTTCAGAAAGCGGACGGTAACGCCATACGCCTTGGCATGTTCATGCAACCCGTCCACGATCCGAAACGCGATCTGACACGAGCCCTGGAAGAGGATCGCCGGTCAGGCCGCCCTGTTCGACCATCTGTCGAAAGGCCGATTCCAGATGGGGATCGGCAATGGCAGCAAGTCCTCGGACATGGAGCTGTTCGCGGTCGGCGGCGACACGGACCGCAGCGCGATGGTGCGCGAGTCGGCCGCCCTACAGCCGAGAGGGCGAATACTGGAACGTGAAGATCGAAGATACCAGCCGGGCCGAATACGGCGTCGGCTGCTTCATCAAACCCTACCAGCAGCCGCATCCGCCGATCGCAATTTCGATCAAGTCGCCGAGCTCCGGCAGTGCGCGCATGGCCGGCAAGCAGGGCTGGATACCCATTTCGGGCGCCGCCTTCCTGCACCCGCGTTACACAGCGAGCCATTGGGAAGCCTATGCCGAGGGCTGCGGGAAGGCGGGACGGCAGGCTGACCCGGATATCTGGCCGGTCGCGCGCAGCATCATCGTCGCACCGAGCGACCAGGAAGCCCGCGACTACGTCTTGAACCCCGAGGGACCGTTCGGCGAGCTGACCGCCATGGCGCATGAATGGGACCTGGAATTCGGCAAACGAACCATGACCTTGCTGGCCGAGGAGGTGATGCCGGCCCTTTCGCAACACGCCGACGCGACGCGAGTCGCCAGCGCGGCGGGGTAGAAAGACAGCTTGTCTTTTCCTGTCATACTCGGGCTTGACCCGAGTATCCAACTATCCGCCGCGCGTACGGTCTTATTGATGACGACGACGTGTCAGCATGGATACTCGGGTCAAGCCGAGTATGACAAATGAGTATATTTTCCAAATATCGCTGGAATGGCTGAAAAAGATAAGGAAGACGTCCGGTGACACTCAACCGGTTGATGTGGACTTTCGGCGCATTGTTCCGGTTGTTCGGCCTTCCTTTGTTCATCGTGGAGGACACAGCTTGGGCCCGCCTGTGGACGAGCTTATGCGTCTTGTCACTTGGCTGTTTTGCGTTTGCGATGGCCGGGGATGGGCTGATCAAAGGGACTATCCGAATTCAGTTCTCGCTGATTCACCGCACTTCCCAGCCCATCGCCTTCTGGGCGGCGATTTTCATGGTGAGCGCAGCCGGAACCGGCGCCATGGCGACCGCAATCTGGGCCTACTTCGTCAAAATCTGGTAACGTGTAACTGTACAGGCCAAGCGGCTGCTATGTCGGTGTTCTAGATATTTCTGGATGCAAATTCGAAGTCGCTGTCGACGATATGGGAAACCCAACAGAATTCGTGATATCGAGCGCTTGATCAAGACTCTATTGCTTTAACTTCGAGAAATTCACATGTCTCCAAATCGAATCCTCACCACCCATGCCGGCAGCCTGCCGCGTCCCGCGCGGCTGGTCGAGCTGTATGCCGCGCGCGTCGCGGGCGAAGCGGTCGACGAGGCCGAACTGGTCCGCGAGGGCGAGGCGGCGACGCGCTGGGTCGTGGAACAGCAGCGCAAAGCCGGGATCGACATTCCCAGCGACGGCGAGCAGTTGCGCGAGGCCTTCTTCCTCTATGTCCAGCGCCGCATGACGGGATTTTCCGGCAGTTGGCAGCGGCCGTCACGATCGGAGCTCGACGCCTATCCGGAGTTCGCCGCGCAATGGCGTAAAGCCGAGGAAGGCAAGGTCGCGGTCAGCAATATCGTGCCGCCTAAAGCGACGGGCCCGATCGCCTATGCAGACACCGAAGCCAACGAGGCGGAACTCGACACCTTCGCCGCGGCCCTGAAGGAAGCCGGCGGCGATTTCACGGACGCCTTCATGACCGCGCCGTCCCCCGGCATCGTCGCCGCCGCGATGAAGAACGAACATTACGCGAGCGAGGACGAGTATCTCGACGCCCTGGCCGAAGCGCTGCGGGTCGAGTACGAGTCGGCGCACCGGCACGGCTATCTGTTACAGATCGACGCGCCGGACCTGGCGCTGGAGCGCCATTTTTCCTATGCCGACCGGCCGATCAGGGAGTTCGTCGATTTCGTCGAGCGGGTCATCGCGCGGATCAATTCGGCGCTGCGCAACGTACCGCGCGAGCGGGTGCGGCTGCATGTCTGCTGGGGCAATTACGAGTCGCCGCACGACAAGGACGTCGCGCTACAGGAAATCCTGCCCGCCATCCTGCAGGCCGATGTCGGCGCCTTCCTGCTGCCCTTCGCCAATCCGCGCCACCAGCATGAAATCAAGCTGTTCCGCGACGCACCGTTGGCGGCCGATCAGTCGCTCATCGTCGGCGTCATCGACACGCTGACCAACTTCGTCGAGCATCCCGAAGTGGTCGCCGACCGGCTGGAGCGCG
>CAYLTU010000433.1:0-3757 GCA_964386465.1 uncultured Rhodospirillaceae bacterium | reverse complement strand
CTGACCCTCAATCACATAACCCCTAAAGTCACCGAACCGGAAAAACTCGGTTCCGTTGCGCATCATCCAGGCCGGGGTAGGTCGCTGGACGCCGACGAGGCTCATTTCCTTTTCTAGGATCTCTGCCGGATCAACACCGGCTTGGCATTTACCAGCTAGGGTCAGCCGCCATTGGGCTGTTGCGAGATAACCGCCCTCTGGCTCGAATTTATCGACGACGATGATCGCGCCGCCAAGCCGCCGCTTGCTGTCAAGTTCGTATAGCAGCGCCTCGCGGTCTTCGAGCGGGATGAACATCAGGGTCAGAAAGCAGATCGCTAGGTCGAACGGTTCGTAATTGAAATCCTCGGCCTTCGAAATCACGATTTCACCAGGGGCCTCGTATTTGGCCACCATCTCCTCGCTATCGTCGATGGCGATGAGCGAGGCCTGTCGGTCGTTTAAGGTCCCGGCAAGGACGCGGCCCATGTTTCCGGTGGCGCAACCTATATCGTAGACATTCCCGCCCTGTGGGACGTAATGCCGCGCCATCTGGGCCGTTGCAAAGGTCGCTAGATCGTACCAAGGTAACTGTTCGCGGACGTGCTGGTCGAAGTGATCTGCGATGTGGTTGGACTTAAAGGTCCAATTTTGAGGTATCTGCATGGGATCTATCCGTAGAAAGTTAGTGCTATTTCTCGCTTTTATGACATTGCTGCCGCTGGCTGCCTGTCTGGATCCGAAACCTCGACCTCTCGACACGGCACCAATTTGGGAAACTGTATGTTACGATGAACAAATTGCGGCCACTGGAGCCATAGAAAGATCCGAACAGTGCCGCCTAATCGTCAGATATCTTTCTGAAGACGGGATTTGGCCAACGCGCAGCATCGTGCTGGTCGGACATCGCACCGCGACAGTAGTGCTTGGGCCCGATTCAAACATTCCTCCCTATGCTGGCAGGGAGGCTTGTTTTAAAAGACCGCGAGAAATTGGCGTTGATTCTATTAGTTGGAGGGGCCGGTCATTTGCCGACACCGTCCGCGCGATGAAAAAAGGTAAATTTCTGGCACGGGAAGTTATTTCCGAGTTTCCATATTGTGAAATCAGTATCGAAAAAATCCCTTTGAACAATTTTAGCCCAGCGTATTATGAGTTTCTCCGGCACATAAGAAAACGCGGGCTAAAATTTCCAAGCTGATAACCGTTTCCTTATAGCCTCTGCAATGAAGGTCCAATTTTGAGGTATCTGCATGGTTCGCTTCCTATCAAGACCGTTGCGGAAGGTGGGCCGGGGAATTCGCTGGCCTCTGGTTTTCTTCGGCGGTTATCTGTTCAACTTCGTTTTCGACGTCCAGTTCGCCACGGGGTTCGTTGCTGGCTGGTTAGCCAGGCATGGCTTTGACGGGATCTCAGATTGGCTGTTTAGCTTGTTATATTGAAAGCCTATCCCGAATAGCTCCCGCGATATGCGACATCATCACTGGCGGCACTGCGCGGCCGATCCGTTCGGCCTGTTGTCGATAGTTGCCTGTCAAAATGAAATCATCAGGGAACGACGCTAGGCGGCGTAGCTCCGCGATAGTGAACTTGCGCGGTTCGAGCGGATGACAGACCGCCGCCGCACCTACATCCGCCGTTGCCGTTAGGGTCGGGCTTGGCCCATTTATTCTGGGCTTGATTAAATTAAACCGATCAACCGCAGCTTCGCCTGGGCGTATGCGGTGCCACCAGTTACCGATCTTGTATTGGGCAAGATCGACCTCTTTTAGCGCGGCTTCGCTGTTTTCAACGTCCGCTATCGCTTCAAGGGCCGAATAGTAATAGGGCAGCGGCCTTGGATGCACCGGATCGATGCCCAGGTCGTTGCGCATCCCGACGAAGATCAGGCGCTGACGCATTTGCGGAACGCCTAGCCATTGGGCGCTCAATAGTTTGGCCGATACGCGATAGCCGCAGGCCCGCAATGCGACGAGGATTTCCTTGAAGTAACCCTTCGCCGTTCCCTTCACTAGGCCAGAAACGTTCTCCGCAACGAATGTCTTCGGCTGGATGCCGTTTAGGATGCGGGCGAACTCGAAGAACAGGTCATCCGTTCGTTGGGCGGTATCGCTGTATTCCTTAGCCTGTCCCCAATATTTGTGCCGCTTGCCAGCAGTCGAGAACGAAGCGCAGGGCGGCGAGCCGTCGAGCAGGTCGAGTTCACCGGCATCGAGGCCGATGACGGACAGAATGTCTTCGGGCGCCAGCTCTCTGATGTCGCTGTCATCGATGACCGTGTGATCCGCTGAGTTCGCTCGATAGGTATCCCGCGCTAGTTCCACAAACTCGTTGGCGTAAAGGACGCGGTAGCCCGCCATCCGGTAGCCTAGCGACGAACCGCCAGCACCGGAGAAGGTCGAAGCGACGGTCAGGCCGTTCCAAGGCGTCTCGCGTATCTCGGCCATCGATGGGACGCGATACGGTGGCTTAGGTGTTGCCGCTCCAGCTATAGCCGCACTTGGGGCAGGTGTGTGCCGTCTCGATGTTTTCATCGTATTCGTCGAAATCCCCCGGCGCTTCGTCAGTTTCGCTGTTGCTGAGGTTTTCGAGTTCAATTTCGTCAAATCCAATGCTTGATAGGTCGCCGCCGAAGTGATCCCGCAGGTCATCGATCTCGAGCGTCAGTAGCTCAAGGTCCCAGGTTGCATCTTCGCCGGTTCGGTTGTCCGCCAGCCGGTAGGCCTTCGCTTGCGCCGGGGTCATGTCTACGGCGACGTGGACCGGCACCTTGGTCAGACCCAGGATTTTCGCGGCCTCTAGCCGTGTGTGGCCGACGATGACCACATAGCTGCCATCGACAACGATGGGCTGGCGGAAGCCAAATTCCTTAATCGACGCCGCCACCTTCGATATAGCTGATTGGTTCCGGCGCGGATTGCGCGCGTAGGGGATTAGCGAATCAGTGCGGGCTTGTTCGAGTTTCAAGGTGCTTTTTCCTATTGCTGGCGAACGAAATAGGGTTGGCAGCCCCTATCACTAGGGAGGTCCCCCGGTCGCGCGTTACCCGCAGCTCATTGGCCGTAGAAGGACCCGCAGAAAACTGCGGAATTCGATCATTCAAATCTCAACTTCGAACCCGAGATCGATTTCCGAAGCTTGCTGGCCACCTTTCAAACCCCAGTTCTCCCGTGGCACATCGTAAATGACGACACGAACATCTTCTGCATCGACGCCAAGTTCGCCCATGCTTTTGACGACCGCTTGAAAGAATGCCTTCTTCGTCTTTGGTGTTCGTCCGGCGAACAAGGTCGCCTCGATAAGGGTAAAACTGTCCGAACATCCCTCGGGAATTAGAAATGCATCTGCCTCATACTCGTTTAGCCGCACCGGATGATTGTCTTCTGGCACTTTAAGCACCTCGATCATCGCCCGTTTGATCGCCGTCACCAGCAGCTTTTTTTCATCCGGCTCCGCTCCTCGGCGACGGTAAATTGCAGCATGTGGCATAATTTGTCTCCGTTACATTCAACAGGGCATAGGCAGCCAGGGCGTAGACCCAACAATATTAGATTTCACGGTCACGACCCTATTATACCGTGAAGGGCGCAGGTCCGTTCGAATATCAAACCGATGGAGCGTCCTTTCTTTTAGCGTCGCGCAGTCCTGATCGCGTGACTGAAGTTCTTGCTGAACAGCTTGGGCGATACCGCCCGCGTGATCCGTTCGGCATCCTCATAAAACCGGAACCGTTTTGTTATCTTGGCACTGGGTTGCAGAACGTAGAGCAACCGCACCT
>CAYLTU010000432.1:0-3761 GCA_964386465.1 uncultured Rhodospirillaceae bacterium | reverse complement strand
ACACAGACCCGCCGCCCGCGCATCCCTTCCTTACATATTCACCATAATTTAGAACCGACGCCTTTCGACGTTCTGCCAACGCACCCGAACTTGCGGGTAGCGCAACCCTCTAAAAGTAACGACTTTGTTATTCCACCGCAATAAAATTCCCGCAGAAGAATCGGAATAAGCCGAAATCGAAACGACAATAGAGGGGCTGCGCGTGTCAGCGGCGGAGGGTATAGGCCCCGTGAATCTGTTTGTCCAGCGGCAAAACCCGATTTTTCAATTAATTTGCGTCAGGCGCTACCAGAGGCCTAACGCACGCAATTCCGCGACTAGTTCCGGCGGCATGTCGTCGCCTTTCGCGCCTGGTGCCAGGTCAGCCGGCGCATCGTCGCCTTCCAGGTAACGCCATCCCTGAAACGCGCGGCGCGGCCATTGATCGGTTGATGTCAGGGTTGGATCGAGGATGATCCGGCAACGGCGTCCCTGATCCTCGCCGTTCAAGGTTTCGAAATCGAGCAATCTTTGCCGGACACGGATCGCGCCCTTGATGACCCAGTAGATCGAGCCGCCGTCGAGCAGTTCCGTCGCGCGGCGCGGCATGTGCCGGGTCTGGTGCCACAATTTATCGCCAACGCCCGAGTTCAGCGCCTGCTGCCGGCGATTATGCTGCACGGTCTTCAGGTGCTCGATATCGTCGATGCCGACGGAAAGCTTGATGAGGTGCAAAGACATTGGAGCTTATGCCGTCGGGCGACAAACCAGTTTACGTGTCACGGCTGATCCTGGAGGCGCTTGGCGACCAGTTCCAAGAGGCTCACAACGAGCGCTTGCGAGACAGGATCGCCGTCGCCCGCGATCTCGTCGGCAAGGATCGCCGCGGCGGCGTCGAAATGGGACCGAATGACGACATTGTCGCCGCCGACCAGCTGAAATTCGCGCGCTTCCAGAAAGTGGCACAACGAACCGCCAATTTCCGACAACAGAGGATAGCCGAAGCTGCCGCCCTGACCGCGCATGTCGTGGGCGAAGGAGAAGACTTCGCGCAGCGCATCCCTGTTGGGTGGATCGGAGGCCGCGTCGAGCCGGTTTCGGTGCGCCTCGAGAGATTTTTTCGTCTGATCGATGAAGTCGCCGCCGAGCGCAGCCACTGCCTGTTCGGCGCGCGCCAAAATCTCCGGATCGATGCCCGGCATGTCGTCGTTATTGTCCGCCACCCTGTCTCTCGCGATGCTTGCGCGAATGCCGGAGACAGAGTCCGTCAATGGCCCGGAAGAGTCCAGCGCATTTCAGAGCGCGGCGATTCGCCTAGTGTTCTGATCGTGAAATTCAAAAGATTGAATTTTGCGTGAATCAGCACACTAACTATATGAATCTAGTGTGATTCAGATTCTAAATTTCGTCGCTTTCAATGCGACTAGCTTCAGAATCATCACACTAGGCCTCCGCCATGGTGAGCAGTTCGTCGCCTTCCATGACCTGATCGCCGGCGGCGAATCGAACCGTGGCGACGACGCCATCGGCCGGCGACGCGATGACATGCTCCATTTTCATGGCTTCCAGCACCATCAGACTTTGACCCGCTTTGACTTTCTCTCCGTCCGCAACGTGTACGGCGACGACCCGTCCCGGCATCGGAGCGGTCAGTTTGCCGCCCAGTGTTTGCGCTGCGGCGGCCGCTTCCAACGGGTCGATAAGGGTCAGCCGGTGATTGTGCCCCCGTACGACGATTGCCATGTCCGCGCCGTCATCGACGATGGTCGCGGCAATTCGGATGCCGTCCACTTCCGCCAGGAGGGCGCCATCATCGTCCAGGGTCCCGTTGACCGTGACAGTGGCCTCGCGTAGGGCGATCTTGAAACCCCCGGCGGTCGGTTGCGCGCGCAGCGCGATCTCGTCGTCGCCATCCCGGAAGCGGAGCTCGATATCACCGCGCCCTTGCAGGCGCCAGGCGTCACCCAAATGCCAGGGTGAATGCGGATCGTTGGACGCAGCCGCAAATTCCGCCGAGGCTGTTACATTGCGCAGCAATTCGGCAAGCGCCGTCAGCGCGAGGATTTCGTCCGAAGCCGGGCCTGCCTCCGGCACCAGATCCGCCAGATGGGTCTCGATGAATCCGGTTTCCAGCGCCGCATCGGCGAATGCGGGATGCGCGGCGACGGCGGATAGGAAACCGAGGTTGCTGTTGAGGCCAACGAGCTGGGTTTCCGCGAGAGCACCGCGGAGCCGCCGCAACGCCGCCGGCCGGTCGCGGTCCCAGGCGACTATCTTGGCGATCATGGGGTCGTAGAACATCGAGACTTCGTCGCCTTCGCGAACGCCGGTATCGACCCGGACGTGCGCCGTGTCGGCGGGAAAGCGTAGATGGTCCAGGCGCCCGGTCTGCGGCATGAAGTTCCGCGCCGGATTCTCGGCATACAGACGGACCTCGACGGCGTGTCCCGTCGCTGCGATTTCGTCCTGCGCGAGCGGCAGGGGGAGGCCCGCGGCGATTTGCAATTGCCAGTCAACCAGATCGATTCCGGTGATCATTTCCGTGACCGGGTGCTCGACCTGCAGGCGCGTGTTCATTTCCATGAAATAAAAACAGTCCGGTCTGTCGACCTTGTCACCTTCGACGATGAACTCCACCGTGCCGGCGCCCTGATAGCCGATCGCCTTCGCCGCGGAGAGCGCGGCTTCGCCCATGGCGTCGCGTATGGCCGTGGTGACGCCGGGCGCGGGTGCTTCCTCGACAACTTTTTGATGACGCCGCTGCAGAGAGCAGTCGCGTTCGAACAGATGGACCGCATTGCCGTGCGCATCGGCGAACACCTGAATCTCGATATGGCGCGGCCGGGCGACGAACTTCTCGACCAGCATCCGGTCGTCGCCGAACGAGGCCTTGGATTCGCGCTGCGCGCCTTCCAGCGCTTTCGCGAAGTCGTCCGCCGATTCGACCCGGCGCATGCCGCGGCCGCCGCCGCCGGCCGACGCCTTGATCAGTACCGGATAGCCGATCGCTGCGGCCGCGTCCGCCAGCTTGCCTGGATCCTGATCCTCGCCGTGATAACCGGGCACGAGCGGGACGCCGGCGCCTTCCATGATTGTTTTGGCGTTGCTTTTGGAGCCCATGGCGCGGATCGCGTCTGGCGGCGGGCCGACGAAGACCGCGCCGGCTGCCGCGACCGCCTCCGCGAATTCCGCGTTTTCGGACAGGAAACCGTAGCCCGGATGCACCGCATTGGCGCCGCTGCGGCGGATGGTTTCGGCCAGCTGATCTATCACCAGGTAGCTGGCTTGGGCCGGCGACGGGCCGATGTGGTAGGCGGAGTCGGCGAGCGCCACATGGCGGGCTTTCGCGTCCGCGTCCGAATAAACGGCGATGGTCCGAATTCCGAGCCGCCGCGCCGTCTGGATAACGCGGCAGGCGATTTCGCCCCGATTGGCGATGAGTAGCGAATCAAACATGGCGCCGTTCATAAACTACGCCGCTGCCGCGAGCCAGCGACAATGCCACCTATGTGCGATAATGCTGTCGATGCAAGGTGTGGCGATACCTGAACAGTCCTAGAAAAACAGCGCGTTATCAGTTCATTAGAAAGAGAACAAAAGAACCGAATTGTATACTTAACAAACAGAGAACTTGTTAGATGCCAAAACCCGCAGAAAACGGCCGAAAAAATGGTGGGTTACATGGCAGCGCGGTGTTTTTCGAAGGCCTGTCGAGCAAGAAAACTCCGCAAAAGATTAGTAGCGATGCCAACGTCCTGCCCGCTCATGGGAGCGGGTGGCCA
>CAYLTU010000431.1:0-3781 GCA_964386465.1 uncultured Rhodospirillaceae bacterium | reverse complement strand
ACTTGCTAACCACTTGTCCCTAGTTTCTTTGTCTCACTACGGGGGTGCAGTCCAAATTCGGCCGCCTTGAGTAAAGTGCACTGTCACCGTAATTTTGCGGCGGATCATCGTGTGTTAGAGGAACGGAACAATGGCTGACCAATCGAAAATTCAGACCATGCTGGACGAGCATGAGATCAGGACGGTGCGCCGGGTTTGGGCCTATGCCAGGGACCTCGGAGAATGGGAAACCCTGAAGACCTGTTTTCATCCCGACGCCACCGTCTTGATATCGTGGTATTCGGGTCCCGCCGCCGGGTTCATCGAGGGCTCGGCCAAGAGGGTGGCCGCCCTCGGGCCGGAGGAGCACGGCAAGCACTTGTTCGGAAATTTCAGGATCACGGTCAACGGCACGCGGGCGGTGTCCGAGAGTGATGCCCTGATCACCAGCCGCAGCCCGATCGACGGCGTGTTGTTCGATATGACTTCCTACGGCCGTTTCTTTGACCTTTTCGAGAAACGCGATGACACCTGGCGTATTTTCGACTGGACCGGCATTTACGACAAGGACCGGATCGACCCGGTTTACCCGGCAAAAGTCCCCGCCGACTTTTACGACCGGATGGACCTCGACGACTATCCGCCGCAAATGAAGTACCGGTATTACCGGACGGCGAGCAAGGGGCGCGCCATGGCCCTCGGTCTGGTGCTCGGAGGAAGCAAGGAGGAAAAGGCCCTTCGCGACAAGGGCGCGCGGTGGCTGGCCGGCGATTGAATTTAGATTTCGGTGAATCGCGGTGACAGTGCACTAAATCACCGTTCCCTCCGAGCGAAAGCCGCATTTCGCCACCTTATTGTATCGCCTCGCGGTCGCACCATGGACCCCCGATCACGTCGGAGGTGACGATGGGGCGTGTGTGGCCGGGCCGCGCTTAATCGTTCCCGGCCTGTCTCGCCTTCGGATCGCCCAGCATCTCCAGCGCCGTTTCACGCAACTCGATCTTCCGCACCTTGCCGGACGGGGTCATCGGGAATTCCGCGAGCTCGATAACGTGGCGCGGGATCTTGAAGCTCGCGACCCTTCCCTTGCAGCGCGCGATGATGTCGTCGGGGACAACTTCGCCGTCACCGCTGGCCAGGACGAACGCGACCGGCACCTCGGTCAGGCGCGGATCGGGGTAGGAGACGATGGCGACGTCGAGCAGTTCCGGCATCTCGCGCAGATAGGCCTCCATTTCCGCCGGCGAGACGTTCTCGCCGCCGACCTTGAGCATGTCCTTGTAGCGGCCCTGGAAGACGAGGTGGCCGTCCGGGCGGATGACCCCCATATCGCCGGAATGCAGCCAGCCGTCGCCGTCGATCGCCGCCGCCGTCTCCTCCGGCTTGTCCCAGTAGCCCTTCATCACGGCATAACCGCGGATCAGGACCTCACCGGAGGTGCCCGCCGGCTGGTCTTCGCCGGTCGCCGGATCGATGATGCGGAACTGGTAGTCGTTCATCGGGAAGCCCGACGTGTTGACCCGCTGTTCCCGGCTGTCGCCCGGGTTGGAGACGGTGATGAAGGCCCAGCCTTCGGTCAGGCCGTAGCCGGAGATCGTCGGGCAGAACACGTCCTGGACCCGCTCGGCGATCGGGATGGAGCTGACGACGCCGGAGGGCAGGGTGCCGAAACGGAGGTTCAGTTTGCGCGGCCGTTTTTCCTGCGCGGTCAGCAGGTCGAGCCAGTGCGCCTCGAAGCCGTGCATGATCGTCACGCCGTCGCGCGCGGCGGCGTCGAGCGCCGCGTCGGCTTCGAACGCGTCCATCAGGATCTGCTTCGCGCCGGTCAGCGCCGACATGACGGCGAGCTCGCTGTAGGCGTAGACGTGGAACATCGGCAGGTAGTTGAGGTGCACGTCGTCGAAGGTCACGCCGAGAATCTGGGCGCGTTCGTGGATGTTGCGGATCACGATATGGCCCTGCATCACGCCCTTTGGATGACCCGTGGTGCCCGACGTGTATCCGATGAGCAGCATCTTGTCGGGATCGACCGCATCGGCGCGGGCCTGCAATTCCGCGTCGCCGACCGTGGCGCCGGCCGCCAGCATGTCGTCCCAGCTTCCGGTGTTGGGGAGCCGCTCCTCGCCGAGGAACACGATCCGCCTGAGTTCCGGGAAGGCGTCGAGTTGCAGCGCGCCGTCCTTGCCCTTGCCGATATCGGGCATGGCGTCGGCCAGCAGGGCGCGGTAATCCACCGGACCCGACCGGTCGACCGAGATCAGCATGGAACTGCGCGACTGCGCCAGCGTATAGGCCATATCGTCGGTCCGGTAGCGCGTATTGAGCGGCACGATACAGGCGCCCACCTTGGCGATTGCGAACATCAGGAACAGCCATTCCGGCCGGTTCACCATCCAGACCGCGACCCGCTCGCCGGGCTCGACGCCGTAGGCGATCAGGCTCTTCGCCAGCCGGTCCGTCTCGGCCTGCCAGTCGCGGAACGTCCAACTTTGACCATCGTACAGAAGTGCTTCGCGCGGGCCCCATTTCGCCGCCGCGTCGTCCAGCAGGGACCCTAAAGTCCGTTTCGGATACCAGTCGGTACTTTGTTTGTTTTTGTCCACTACCGCTTCACCTTGTAGCCGGCCGCCTCCCGGTCCCAGGCGGAGTTGCCGAGGCCGCGTTCGCGCAGCCTGTTCTTCTGGATCTTCTGCGACGGCGTCTTCGGGATCGCGTCGAGAAAGTCGATATAGCGCGGCACGGCGAAATAGGGCATGCGCGGGGTGCAGAAATCGAGCAGCGATTCCGGTGAGGGTTGCGTCGCGCCGTCGGCCAGGACGAGGCAGGCTAGCACCTCGTCCTCGCCGCCCGTGTCCGCCTTGACCGCGACGGCGGCGGCTTCCTCGACCGCCGGATGCTCCAGCAGCACGGCCTCGACCTCATAGGAGGAGATGTTCTCGCCGCGGCGGCGGATGGTGTCCTTGATGCGGTCGATGTACCAGACGAAACCGCGTTCATCCATGCGCCCCGCGTCGCCGCTGTGGAACCAGAGGTTCCGCCAGGTCTCGACGGTACGGTCTTCCATGCCGTTATAGCCCTGCATGAAGCAGAAGGCCTCTTTCGGCCGGATCAGGATTTCGCCGATCTCGCCGACCGGCAGTTCCTCGTCGGTGTCCGGGTCGGCGATGATGACGTCGAAATAGTCGTCCCAGACCTTGCCGGAACAGCCCGCCTCGTCCGGCGCGTCGAGCGGGCGGACCACGGGCAGATTGCATTCGGTCATGCCGAAAATCTCGTTGAACTTCGGCACGTCGAACCTTGTGCGCAGCGCTTCGAGGGTTTCGTCGGTGACCGGCACGGCGCTGATCATGCGCAGCTTGTTGTCGCGGTCGGTCGGTTCCGCGGGCTGGCTCAGCACGAAATCGTTCATCACGCCCAGCAGGTTGGTCAATGTCGCCTCGTGCCGGCGGATGTCGTCGATCCAGCTCGTGGCGCGGAACTGCTTGGCCAGCACGGCGCTGCCGCCGGCCATCAGGATGGCGAAGAACTGCATCAGGATGCCCTGCGCGTGGAACAGCGGCATGCAGATGTAGTAGCGGTCCTCCGCCGTCATGCCCATGCTGGATTCCATGGCGAGCCCGAACAGGTACAGATGCCCGTGCGGCATCAGCACGCCCTTGGACGGCCCCGTCGTGCCCGAGGTGAACATGATCATGCCGATGTCGCGGTAGGTCACCTCGACATCGATCTCGTCCGAAGGCGCGTCCATCAGTTCGTCGAAATGGCGCACCTCGATGCGCTTGAAATCGGGGATGTCGCCGGG
>CAYLTU010000430.1:0-3796 GCA_964386465.1 uncultured Rhodospirillaceae bacterium | reverse complement strand
GAACAGTTTGGCGACGCGCGCCTCGCAATAGAGCTGCGCCACCTTGTCCTGCACGACCGGATCCTTGGCCAGCTCGCGGCCGATCTCGTCCTCGCGCAGATAGCGCAGTAGATCCTCGAAGGGCGACACGTATATGCAGTAGCGCCGCGCGCCGGCGCGGCCGAGATTCAGCGCGCTGGCGCCGATGTACCAGCCGTGGTTCTTTTTACCGAGCAACGTGTCCTTGGGCACGCGGACATCCTCGAAGAAGACCTCGTTGGTGCGCCCGCCGGGCAGGGTCCAGAGCGGCCTGACCGTGATGCCGGGCGTGTCCATCGGCACCAGAAAGATCGAGATACCCTTGTGCTTCGGCGCGTCCGGGTCGGTACGCGCCATCAGATAGATGTGCGAGCTCTGCTCGGCCCGGGTCGTGAAGACCTTCTGGCCATTGATCAGGAAGCCGTCTTCATCCTCCACCGCGCGGGTCTTCAGCGACCCCAGATCGGTGCCGCCGCTCGGTTCCGAATAGCCGAGCGCGAAGGTCACCTCGCCCTTTACGATGCGCGGCAGGAAGTACTTTTTCTGCTCTTCCGTACCGGCATGCATGATCGCAGGCGCTTGTTCGATGAAGTTGCCCAGATTGAGCGGCACCCGCGCGCGGGCCAATTCTTCCTCGAAGATGTACTGGTCGATCAGGTCCGCGTCTCGGCCGCCATATTCCTCCGGCCAGCTCATGCCGATCCAGCCGCGGTCGCCGATCTTTCCGATCAGCGCCTTGGTCTGCGAGCCGATCCCGTGACCCGCCGCGGACTGTTTCATCTCCTCGCGGATGTCGGGCGAGACGTTCTCATCCAGGAACGTACGCACCTCGGCGCGGAACGCCTCGTTTTCCTGGCTGAAGGCGAAATCCATGGCCGTCCCTCCTCCGCTGCGCGATCGGCTTTAAAGCCTAGTGTCCTGATCGTGAAATTCAATGGATTGAATTTCGCGTGAATCAGCACACTAACTATTTGAATCTAGTGTGATTCAGATCCAGAAATTCGCCGCATTCAATGCGACGAACTTCAGAATCATCACACTAGACGCCGGCGGGGGGGATCGCAAATTCGCGCCGCGTGAACCGCGCCAGTCCTACAGCGCGGCCAGCTCGATCTCGGCCTGTTCGATGGCCCGCGAGAGCGCGCCTTGAAGCGCCTTGGCGGCGACATCGTCCGAGGGGCCGTAGCCGACGCGGTCGTAGAGATTATGGCTGATCGCGGCGTAGCCGTGATGGTGAAAGAGTAGCGGCGCCCCCGTCGTAAATCGACGGCTGAGGAAAAGGCGTCGCGCCGGGACCCAATCGCGTATGCTGCGGACTTTCAAACATGCCGACAAACAGGACCAATGCGAATGCCCACCGAGCCGATGACGCCCGAATACCTAACCTCCCTGATCCGCAACAGTCTCGCCGCCGGCGGGTTCTCGCCGGGTAATGCGGACACCGTCTCGCGGCATCTCGTGGACGCGGAAATGAAGGGCGTCTCGTCGCACGGGGTCAACCGGCTGGGGCTCTATCTCAACGAAGCCGCCGCGGACGTGATCGATCCGAAGGCCGAGCCCGTCGTCACAGCGCCGCGCGACGGCCTGCTGCATGTCGACGGCGCGCGCGGTATCGGCATCGTCGCCATGGCCCACGCGACCGAGACGCTGATCGAAACGGCGGGCGCGCGCGGGGTGGCAGCGGCCGGCATCGTCAATTGCGGCCATTCCGGGCGCATGGGCGCCTACGCCGAACAGGCCGCGGCGTCCGGTTTCCTGGCGCTCAGTTTCGGCGGCGGCGGCCGGCGGAAATGGGGCAACGTCGTGCCGTTCGGCGGCGTCGAGCCGGTGATGAGCACCAACCCCTACACGCTCGGAATGCCCGGCCTGCCGGACGATCCGGTGGTGTGCGATTTCGCGATCTCCACGGTCGCCACCGGCAAGGTCGCGGTCGCGCGCGCAAATGGCGAGACCCTGCCACCGGACGCCGCCATCGACCGGAACGGCAATCCGACCCGAAACCCGGAGGACTATTACGACGGCGGTGCGCTGCTGCCGGCGGCGGGACCGAAGGGCAGCGGGCTCGGCATCGTCGCGGAACTGATGGGCGACGCCATGCTGGGCGACTGCGTGGAATACAACTGGCTGATGGTCCTGATCCGCGTCGACGCCTTCCAGCCGATGGCGACGTATGAATCACGCGCCGCCGACTTCGTTGGACAGGTCCGCGGCACCAAGACGGCGGCGGGCTTCGACAAGGTGATCATGCCGGGCGAGCGGGAAACCACATTGGCGAAGAACGCCGCGGAGAACGGCATCGTCATCGGCGACGGCGTCTGGGCCGGTATCGTCGAGGCCGCCAAGCGCGTCGGCGTCGAGGCGTGAACAGACTGACATGCCGACCCCGAAAAATTCGATGTCGGAATATCCAAGTTGAAAATCCATGGTGTGATAGCGACGGTACAATCCAATGCCCAACCATCATTGCTCAAAACGGTTGCCAGACCCATTTGGTACCGCGGGAGATCAAAAGGTAAGCAAAGGCACAGAATTAGGCCTAATTACCGACTTCTGATATTATCGAAGTCCGGGCACATCATTAGTCGAGAATTGGAGAGCCGGACCTATGCAACCTATCAAACAAGATGTTCTGGACACGGTTGGTAGTATGCCGGACGATGTCGATATGAATGAAATTATGTATCGGCTCTACGTTTTAGACAAAGTAAGATCAGGCCAAACGGCGGTGAAGAATGGCCGGACGATCGGAACCGATGTTCTAAAACGTGAAATCGATTCATGGTAATTTGGTCTGAGCCTGCCAAGGCCGACCTAAAATCCATTCACGATTATATTGCTCTTTCATCTCCGCATTACGGCAAGAAAGTTGTGCTAGATATCGTGAACAAGACCGAGCGTCTGGAGAATATGCCGTTCATTGGCAAAATCGTCTCGGAACTTAACGATGAAAACATTCGCTAAATTGCGTTGTATTCCTACAGAATCCTTTACGAAGTTATCGATCGCGACGTGTACATATTAGCGGTAATCCACTTTCGCCGAATTCTAACGGCCGAAATGATCGAGCAATAGACCTTGGCGGTCTCGGCGCCATGTCGAACCCGAAGATCCTAGGCATAGGCCTCTCCAAGACGGGCACGTACAGCCTGACCGTTGCGCTGCAATATCTCGGCTACACCGCGATCCATTACCCGACCAGCATCAGGCAGATCGAAATGCACGACGCCGCGACCGACATCCCGGTCACGGCGTATTTCGAAATGCTCGACAGCATGTTTCCGGGCAGCAAGTTCATTTACACGGTGCGCGAGAAACAGACGTGGCTGGAATCCTGCCGCCGTCACTATCTGAAGCGGGAGAACGAGACCGGCGTGTTCGTCCGCGACCTGCGCCAGAGGGTCTTCGGTGCGGAAACGTATGACCGCGACACCTTCGAAGCGGCCTACGACCGGCACGACGACCATGTCCGCGATTATTTCGTATCGCGGCCGGACGATCTGCTGACCGTCGACGTCTGCACGCCCGATCCGGTCTGGACGCCCATCTGCCAATTCCTAGTCAAGCCGGTGCCAAACGTTCGATTTCCCTGGGGCAACCGGACCGGGGCGACCGAAGCGCTGCTGTTGCGGCTGCTCGATATCTTTGGTGATCCACAGCGTACGGCGGAAGTCGCCGGCGTCTATCCCGGTTACATGGAGACCCTGGCGCGGGACAACTTAATGCGGATGACCTGGGCCCCTTGGCTCCCTCACTCATAAGGAGAGTCCTGGTTCTGCAT
>CAYLTU010000429.1:0-3813 GCA_964386465.1 uncultured Rhodospirillaceae bacterium | reverse complement strand
ACGTGCTTCAAACCCCGCCCCCACAGCATTGCTTTACCGCGCACCGGACCCGCAAAGACCGGCGCCTATTTCGGGCCAGTATGCCGAAGCGTTACGCGCGCGCCAAGATGTAATGGCTCGGAAAGAAACCTAATTCACGTCGGTTTCATCTTGCTGCCGTTTTGCGCTACCCTCGTCGCCGTTCGCAAAAAGCTTCGGACAATTGGCAATGCATTTGTTTCAGCAACACGCGCCTCAAGATATCGACGCCGCTTTGGCGGCGCTCCCAATACTCGACCTGGGACCTTATCTTAAGGGCGAAGCGGGCGCGCTGGAGCGGCGCACCGAAGAAGACCATCCGGTGAAATACGAACCGACCCTTTACGCCGACCTGATCCGCGAGTTCTACAACGCCAACTA
This sequence comes from uncultured Rhodospirillaceae bacterium, assembly GCA_964386465.1. GTDB lineage: Bacteria > Pseudomonadota > Alphaproteobacteria > UBA8366. The sequence continues at coordinate 3,414 of CAYLTU010000429.1, read as the reverse complement.
CTTCCACCAGGAAGAATACGGCAAAGCGGAAATCCGCAACCGTTACGACTGACCGGTCGGATACGCCATGTCCGACACGCCTAAGATTGAACGCATCGAATACACGGTCTTCGAGATCGCGGTCGAGAATATGACCTCCGACCCGGCAGGGTTCAGCATCGCCTATGCGCCGGGACGCGCCGACGCCCAAATCCGATTTGGGCTGCGGATCTTCGCCGACAATGGCGCGATCGGGGAATACGTGCCGGGGCGTGGACGCGCGCGGGTCATCAAGTCGGCTTGCGAAGCGCTGTCCCATTCCTTGATCGGCAAACCGGCGTTGCAGCGCGAGCGCCATTACCGGGCGCTGCGCGGCATGACCAAGCATATCGGCGAGGTCGGCATCGGCGCGCTCGACATCGCGCTGTGGGACCTGGCCGGCAAGCATTACAACGCATCCGTCGCGGAGTTGCTCGGCGGTTATCGCGAAAGGCTGCCCGCCTACGCCAGCACGATCCATGGCGACCGGCACCCGAAGGGCCTGTCCAGCCCGGAAGCGTACGCCGATTTCGCGGAGCGCTGTTACGATCTCGGCTACCGCGCCTACAAAATGCATGGCTGGTCGGGCGACGTTGCCGAGGAATCGGCGATGATCCGCGCCGTCACCAAACAGGTCGGCGGCAAGATGGCGGTCATGTACGACGCGGCGGGGCATTTCGCGACCCTGGCGGACGCGATCCAGATCGGCCGCGTCTGCGACGAGTGCGATCTGTACTGGCTGGAAGACCCCTATGCCGACGGCGGCATTTCGATTCATGGCCACAAGATACTGAAGAAGAACATCAGGACGCCGATCCTGATCACCGAATTCGTCCGCAACCTGGAAACCACGACGGACATCATGGTTGCCCGCGCCACCGACTTCGGCCGGGCCGACCCGGACTATGACGGCGGCCTGACCGGTTGCCACAAGGTCGCGGTCGCCGCCGAAGGGCTCGGCATGGACGTCGAGATCCATTCCTGCGGCCCGGCGATGCGGCACCTTATGGCCGCCTGCCGCAACGCCAACTACTACGAAGTCAATTTGGTCCACCCGGACTGTCCGAACGCCTGGTCCCTGCCCTTCTATACCGGCGATTATTCCGACCAGCTCGAGTGCGTCGACGCGGATGGCTGTGTCGGCGTGCCCGAGGGGCCCGGTTTCGGCGTCGGCTACGATTGGAACGCGATCAAACGCGCGGCCCTCGAAACGACGGTCATCGAGTAGGGAGAGCAAGTTGGCGGACAATCTCGGCTTGGACCCGGCGCGGATCGAACGGCTGCGCAGTCCGGAGCGGCTCGAATATTTTCACCCCGACCGTATCTGGGAGGTTCTGCGGCCGGCCGAGGACTGCACCCTGATCGATATCGGCGCCGGCGTTGGGTTCCTGACACTGCCCTTCGCCGAACGCTACCCACGGGCCACAGCCTATGGCTGCGACATCCTGGAAGGCATGATCACGCTCTTGCGCGAGGATGCCGCGGAACGCGGCCTGGGCAATCTCGAAGCCCTGCAGATGGGGCCGAATGCCGTCGATCTACCCGACGGCGGAGCGGATTTCGTCGTCATGGGTCAGCTGCACCACGAATTGGACGATCCCGAACCGCTCATGGCGGAGTGCAAACGCCTGCTGAAACCGGGCGGCACCATCGCCATTATCGACTGGGCCGACGAAGAAAACGGTAAAAGCCCCGCGCGAGGCCGCCGCGTCCCCGTCGCCGTCATGCGCGCTCATCTGGAAGGCGCGGGGTTCACCGATATACAGACACATGACGTCTATGAGTTTCACACCTTCATGACGGGCGTGGCGTAAGCATCATCGAGAGCCAGCGCCGCGACCGTGGTGCCACTCACCCGGATAACCGCGCATCCGATAACCCACGCCATATCGGTGCAACCGGTCAGACGTCTCTGTCGTTTGGTACGACAAAGCCCTCGCAATCCGTGTACAGCGCATGCTCCGGCGAAGTCGGGTAACGGCGGCAGACCTGCGGCCGCACCTCGTAGATGCGGCAATAATATTGCGCGCGGCCACGGTGTTTGCGGATGAAGGGGCAGCGTGTGGCTTTGTGGCCGGTCACGACGCTGCGCGACAGACTGCCCCGCCGCGCGCCGGTGTCGCCCTCCCAGGTGACGTATTTCAGCACCTGCGGCGCTTGCGCTTCCCAAAGGGCGACGTCAGCCTCGACCACCGGCAGCCTCCCGGCCCCTTCCAGGCAGCACTTGCCGCATGCCGTGCAGCGAAACGCCGCCGCGACCTCTGGCGCCGACCCGGCCATGTCTTCCCCTCAAAAGTCAGGCACAATGATCGCCGAGCATAAGGCGCCACTCCTACCGGAGTCTTAACCCTGCGCCTTTCATTTGGCGGAGCGCGGCGTCCATTTTTTCCATTCGCGGCCATCGTCGGAACGAATGACCGTCTTCGGTTTTTCCTTGCGCTGCGCGATGAAATATTCGGCGATGTCCTCGAACGGTATCTCCGTATCCTCGCCCATGTCGAGCGCAAGGTCGTAGATTCGGTGCGCGCGCACCATTTTCGACAGATGATCCGTGGTGTGATGGCCGAAACGGCCCCACAGCCGCTGCAGGAAATCGACGACTTCCGGGGGCGGTTCCACATCCGGCATTTCCGGCCGGCCCAACTCGAAAGCGCGGTAGACGTTGGGTTCGACCGGGCCGACGCTCTTCGCCACGAACGTCGCGGGCATCAGCTTGCGGCCGTGATAGGTCGCCGCATAGTGGCCCTGCGCCAGCCAAAGCATCCGCTGCAGCTTTTGCGCCTGGAGATAGCTGTCTTCGAAGCGCGCCCGCTCCACGAACCAAAGCGCTACATCGAAACAGGATTCCGTCGCCGCCGAAGGCATCGCGGTCCGAAAGCTCCCCTTGTTTGCCCTAGTGGACACAATCTAACATATGGTACCCCTACGATCCCGTATCCCGGCTTCTCGGCAGGAGAAGGCCCGCAGGCGATGCCGAAGCATCGGCAATGGTCTTCGACGCACCGAGAAGCCGGGATCCGGGACCCAGAGGGCGGTTTCCCGAGCCCAGCGGCCGCGTTGCGCGACGCTTGTGATGGCCCCGCATCGCGGCGCATCGCGCGCCTAACCGCTGGGCTCGGGAAGCCGTCGTAGGGGTACCATATGTTAGATTGTGTCCACTAGGATGCATATTACCTTAGAACGCCACAATTCGTTACGACGGCGTGCGGTCGATATCAATTTTTTACCGCGGCCAAAATTAGGTGTGGAGCCACGCAATGGAGATGTCAGGCGAACAAATAATCGCGGCCCCGCGTCAAGCCGTTTGGGACGCTCTGAACGACCCGGAAGTGCTGAAAGCGTGCATTCCCGGCTGCGATTCGCTGGAAAAAACCTCCGATACCGATATGACGGCCA
>CAYLTU010000428.1:0-3861 GCA_964386465.1 uncultured Rhodospirillaceae bacterium | reverse complement strand
GGATATGGGATTTCGGCGGCAGCACGACTTCGCCGCGGCCATGGGCGGAGAGCCCTTCTTCCACCCTTTCCAATATCACACTCATCGGCGGCATCACGGATTCGACCTGATCACGGGTCAACAAGCGAAACTCGACTTTTGCCATTTTAACGCCTCCTTGCGCCGGCACATTGGCGGTAGCCTAGTTCAAGTCGGGCAGTCGAACAAAACAGGTTTGGGTGCGGATTTGCCAGTCGCTCCTGTTTAGCGATAGAGTTTATGTCTGGACAAAAAGAGCCGGGTTAGACGGTCGACCTACGGTCTACGCAGTAGAAACCAAGCGGGAGGTAGTTCAATGAAATTCGGAAATACTATTCTTGCGACAGGCGTGAGTGCGCTTGCCGTAATAGGTGTCATGGCAGGTTCCGCGCAGGCGCGCGACGAGGTCCGCGTTCCGACACTCACCGCGCCGTTCGGCGCCGGCATCACCGAGCAGATTGTCATTTTCGAACGGCTGATCGCCAAGCGCCATCCCTGGGTGCGTCTGGTGGCTCAGGAATCGCCGGGCTTCGTTTACAATATTCGTGAAATGGCGGCCAACAAGAAGCGCTACAAGACGACGACGTTCTGGTCCAGCACGGGCGGCCTGTGGGCCGCCGAGACGGCGCAGAAGGGGTTCTTTCCGAAACCCATTCCGCGCGATGATTTCCGCTGGCTTGTGACTCGGTCGAGCAATTGCATCTGGTTCGGCACGCTCGATCCCAACATCAAGTCGATCAAGGATTTCTCCGGCAAGAAGATCGGCCTCGGCCGCAGGTCGCAGACACACTGGGCACTTTTCACGACCAAGGCGATCAAGGTTGGCGAGGGCGTCAACGACGCCAAGCTCGAATATCTCGGCAACCACGCCGGCATGGCGGCGCTGCTCGACGGCCGCGTCGACGTCACGGTGTTGATCGCCACGATGACGGCGGATCAGACCGTCGTCTTCCCCGCCGGGCCGGTGCGCAAGATCGCGGCGACGGGCCGTAAATACTACAACATTCCGATATCGCGGGCGGCGACGATGAAGGTGAACAAGGAATTGAATTCGCCCTTCGTGTCGCATCGGATCGCGGCGAACAAGCTGCCCAACCAGCCGGAGGAAATGGATTGTCTGGGCGATTATGTGTTCATGGCCGCGCACAAGGACTTTCCCGACGACGTGGCTCACGCACTGACCACGGTGTTCCTCGACATCGACACCGCGGCCGGCAAGTATCTCGGCGGCGGCAAGCTGTATCGCCGCTCCAGCATGTGCGTTGTTCCCAATGGGATTCAACCGCATCCGGCCGCGCTCAAGGCGTGCAAGGACTTTGGCGTCGAGCCGAAAATCCTAAAGTAGCAGCAATGTGTCATGATGTGGACGCCGCGCCGCGATCAAGGGCGCGGCGCCCACATTTGGCCGCCATTCGTTTGCGGCGGCCGATTTTCCTCGGGGAAAGAGAGTCGCAATGTTTGCTGCGAAGGTAAGCCGCACCGCCAAATGGCTTATGACGGTGATCGGCATCGCCGCGGTGATCTACCATTTAACAATGGTGCAGTGGCAGATTCAGGGCTCCACCTTTCATTACATTACCCACCTGTTCCTGGCGATCGTCATTGCGTCGCTCGCCAGCATCCCCGAAGGGCTTGAAAACTGGGGTCATTGGCGCGGCAAGGTGAAGCTGATCATGTCGGTCTACTGCCTCGCGGCGGGATCGTACGCGATGACCTATTTCCGGATTCACGCGTTCGATCTGGAAATGGCCCAGCCGTTCATCACAGATACGGATTATTGGGTGACCGCAATGGCGGTGTCCGTCGTCATGATCCTGTGCTGGATTCATTGGGGGGGGATCATTACCGCGATAACCGCGATTGGCATCGCGTATTTCTACTGGGGACACCTCATTCCCGGCTCCATGGGGCATCCGGAATACGACGACAAATTCATCATGTCCTACATGGGCGCGAGTCTGACGCTCGGTATGTTCGGAACGGTAATTCAAGTTTCGGCCAACGTCATTTTCCTGTTCGTCGTGTTCGGGTCGCTGTTCCGTTACACGGGCGTATTGCCGTTGTTTCTGGAACTCGGCAAATATGTCGGCAATCTGGTGCGCGGCGGGGCGGCCTTCCCCGCCGTGATCGGTAGCGGCTTCGTCGGCACCGTTACCGGGGCAGCGGTTGCGAACGTGATCCTGACAGGCAGCGCGACGATCCCGACGATGAAACGGACCGGGTTCAGGTCCGAGCATGCCGCGGCGATCGAGGCGGTTGCTTCCACCGGTGGCCAGATCATGCCGCCGATCATGGGTTCGGCGGCTTTCCTGATGTCTTCCTTCCTGGAAGTGCCCTATGTCGAGATCATGAAAAAGGCGGTCGTCCCAGCGCTGTTGTTCTACGTTGGTGCGGGTGTCGGCGTCTATTTCCTGATTCGCTCGGCAGGCCTAAAGCCGCCGAAGATGGATGTCGACGGCAAGATGATCCTCCGTTCGCTGCCGGTCTTCGTAATTCCGATGGCCATCGTGATCGGACTGCTGGTGCAGTACTATTCACCGGGCTATGCGGCGTTCTTCGGTATTCTGGCCATGGTCATCGTGTCCATGATGCAGAAGGAAACGAGGCCGTCGCTAAAGATGTGGATTGAAGGCTTGGGCGAGGCCGCGAAAATCGGTTCCCAGCTTGCGCTCATTCTGGCGCTCGTCGGTATTCTGGCGCAGACGTCGTTGACCACGAATTTGGCGACGAAACTCAGCCAGACCGTGATCGGCTGGGTCGGGGTCGAGCTCATTCCGATTCTACTTATTTCGGCGGTCATCGCGATCTTGCTCGGCATGGAGCTGCCTACGCCTGTTGCCTATGTCATCATGTTCGTGACCGTCGTGCCGCTGATGATCGACGCGGGGGTGGATATCTACGCGGCAAACTTCTTTGCCTTCTATTTCGCGATCCTGTCGACCTTGACGCCACCGGTAGCGCTATCGGTCCTTGCTGCGAGTCGGATTGCGGGCGCTGGGTTTTTGGAAACCTGCAAGCATTCCATCCGCTTATCGATTGTGGGCTATCTGCTGCCGTTTGCCATGGCGTTCACGCCGCAAATTCTCGGCTTCCCCGACAAAGTCGGTGTGACAGGCTGGTCGGCGATTGGCGTCCTTGTCCTGGCGAGCGTCGCCGGAGGCGCGGGTCTCTACGGGTACTTCCTACGTCCACTCGGCGCGTTGGATCGTAGCGTTCATATCGCCGCGGCGTTGGTAGGTCTAGGCTATGTGTTCAATCAGCAGATTCTCACGCTTTTCCTTTTCGGCGCACTTTTGGCGATTGGCATCTTGCGGCCGATGCTGGCGAACCGTCGTGAGAAGGGCGTAAGCGGCGTATCGTGAACGATGCGGCGGCGACCGAATTCGTTTAGCACTACGCGGTCGAATGGGAAGACGCCGCGATCGGACAGGCTCCGCGCCGATCCGCGCCTATACTTCGGCAAGGGAGCTCTATGAATTACCCGTTGCGAATAGTCGGCGTGGCGGCCTCCTTTGTACTGTGTACGTCGGCGCAGGCCGTGGAGGAACCCTATCTACCCTGCGACGGAGAGCCGGAACCCGCCTATGCGGCGCTTGGCGCGCCGCCGAACGTAAGAGTGATTACCGAGGAAGGCTTCGTCTGGGATGCGCCGCGTTGCATTGGCTGGGGCAAAGGCATGTACGCGCTGCTTATCGCCGTCGCCGGACGCTTCGAACATTCCGGTGGAGAGGCCGCGCTGGCCCGGAAGTTCGCGCGCATATCGCGACTGAAGACCGTTCGGTACTGGTTGTATCGGGCGGTGACAAACTAGTCCACGGAAGCGGCGGGATTTGACCAGCCGCG
>CAYLTU010000427.1:0-3865 GCA_964386465.1 uncultured Rhodospirillaceae bacterium | reverse complement strand
TTCCAACTTGCCGCGAAGCTCGCGATGCGCGCCGTTGGATATCGCCACGCCGTTAGGGTCAGCAACCTCCTGCAAGCGCGCCGCGATATTAACGCCGTCGCCAAAAAGATCGCCGTCCTCAACCACAACGTCGCCGATATTGACGCCAACGCGCAACGTGACGCGCCGGTCTTCCGGTAAATGCGCGGACCGTTCCGGTATTGCCTCTTGGATATCGACTGCAGCCGCAACGGCGTCCACGACGCTTGCGAACTCCGCCAGCAAGCCATCGCCCATCAGCTTTACGACGCGACCGTGATGTCGCTTCAGCGTCGGCTCGACCAACTCTTTGCGGAGTGTGCGCAACATAGTAAGCGTCCCGGCTTCGTCCGCGCCAATTAGGCGCGAATAGCCAACGACATCCAAAGCCAAAATAGCCGCAAGTCTCCGCTCCACTGTCCCCCCAATGTTGGCATTGCGAGAAGTGAAACGATGCTACCGCACGAGGTTAAGAATACCTAGCGTAAGACTAGGTGACTTCCGTTCTGGATCAGCGGACTCTGATGTCCTTTGGGGGTGTGGCGGAACTCATCCGCGAGCGCCGTAAGTTCGCTTTTCTAACCAAAAGCAGACTCAATCCGCCCGCCGCAAGCGGTTGATATCGCGCGTAATCGCGAACCGATGAGACGAAACAAAAGGGCCGGCAACAACAGTACCGGCCCCCATGCATGTCGAGATTGATCGGTATGGGGTTAGGCTGCCTTGTGCCGCCGCCTCATCACGCCCAGCCCCATGAGGCCGATGCCGAACAGGGTAAGGGTGCCGGGTTCCAGGACATCATTGGCTACACCGGCGTTCCCGTACTGGAGGTGATCCAGTTCAATACCGCCACCGAGATTGCTAAGCTTGATTGCTGAAATACCGCCGAGGTCTATCACGCCATAGAATCGGTCGCTGTCGGTCTGCCCGCTATTTCCAGCCGTAGCGTGACTGCCGGCGACCGTTCCCAGGGACGCGCCCCCCGCGTCAAATGCCTCGAAAGTCTGTGGATTGCCGCCATCAGTCCATACGATTCCGGCGTGGGTGGGTAGCGAACCGAGAGCGCCCGCATTGAAGGTCCATGTCACCCCAGCGGCACCGTTGCTAAAAAACCAACTGTCTCCGGCCAAGCCGCTGCCGTCTAAACTGCCGTCATCGAGATCAACCGAGTCGTGGATTGCGGGACCGAAGACGACGCTGGTCACGCCGCCATTGTTGCCACTGACGCCGGGCGTGTTCTGCAAACCGTCCTCGAAGTCCTCAAGATGGAAATAACCACCGGAGAAGTCGAGCGCCGCGAACGGGCTGTCGGAGGATTGGGCGTATTCGCCGCTCAGGCCGGATCCGCCGAGCGGACCGAGCAGGACCGCCTGGGCGGCAGACCCGCCAAACGTCAACGCCAATGGAATTAGCAGGAAAAGAATGCGGTTCATCTCTATGTCTCCTTCTCAAGTCCATCGCCTGAGTTTCAAGATGCTACCGCAATAATCGTGCTAATTTTAGGGAATCATTTAGTTTCAATGGCTTGCCGATGTGGATTATCGGCACGCAAATCCCAACTGTAAAATTTCCCGACAGCTTTTCCGGCCCGAAATCGCTGAATTTCCCATTACTCTTTTTTTCAATGAGTTATGCGGCAAACAAGACGCTATCCATAGCGTAAAGAATCCCGACAGTTTTTTGGCAACTTCGCAGCCCTACGCGGCGTAGCGGCTGGCCGGACCGGTCTTGCGACACCGCATCACGGATGCACTGTAAGACGCCGATTCCCGCTAATGCCACGCACGCTGTCATGTCTCTTCGAGGCAGATATAACCGGCACGCATGCCCCGCCTAGCCCAGGCCTCCTGTGGGTCAAAAATCTCCGTCAGCCGGCGTAACGCGTCACGCCCGATGTTGTGAAGGGTTGTCGGACACCTGCCGCGCGTGAAGGTCAGCCACGAACTCGGTCGGCAGGTGTCGGACAAGCCTTCACAAAAGCAGACTCATACCCGCTCTGCAACAGCGACCGCATTTGCATTACGAAAATTTATACGGCAACCTAAACATGGATCCGATGCGGTTTATCCAGGCAGAGAAATATGTTTTCAATGAACACCGCAAAGGCCGAGGCCAAAGCGGCGAAAAACAGAGAGAAACCGGCTGCGCCGTCGATTCTCGGCAAGAATTTACGCATTACCGGCAACCTGGAATCTGATGGTGATATTCAAATTGAGGGCATCATCAACGGCGATGTGACGACGCGGTTGCTGACTATCGGCCCCGAAGCCGTCGTCAATGGATCGATTTCCTGCGATACGGTTCGCGTGGACGGCACGGTCAAAGGGCAGATCAGGGGTCGTCTCGTCGAACTGGTTAAATCTGCCAAAGTCACCGGAGACATCGTCCACCAAATTCTTTCGATCGAGGCGGGCGCCTTGGTGCATGGCATGTGCAAGAATATCGAGCCGGAAAAGCAACAGTCGGAATCGGTAGCCGACAGGCCAATCCTTGCTGTAACCAACGACGAGAACAACGTCGTTCTTTGACACCGTTCCTTTAATCCAGGATTCTCCGGATCGCGCCTCCTAATCGACGACAATGGTTGGTAATAGTGAAAGCTGGAAACCTGTCGCCGATGTAGCAGTTCGCCACGGCGACGGTTCTGGCGTTCCCTCCGCCGGCACGTCTGAAGTTGAGAAAAAGCCGACGTAAATCAATGAAAGCCGACATCACCGCACCGATGTCCGATGTTGACGGCTCTGCGCGTCTCAAGATCCGTGTGAATCGGTGTGGTCTTCGACATGCGTCTGCTAAAGACACCCAAAAGTGTCTGAATTTATTGAGCCATAAGGTTTTGAGAAGGGACGCCCACTTCCGCCAAAGGCCAGAGGTGTGAGGGATTTGCACACTCGAATTTTATTTACTTACTTTCGCTATCTTCCTGCGAGCGATCAATCCGAGCAGGAGTTGTCATCGTCCTCAAGTTTCCAAATTTTGGGGTCAAGTCTTGAATTGTGATTGGTGCGATATTATCCTCTCGCCATGGCCCGTCCCTTGCGTATCGAGTATCCGGGTGCGGTGTACCACGTCACCGCGCGGGGCAATGCGCGCGCCGATATCTTCGTCGATGACAACGACAGGCGGCGGTTTCTGGCGCTGCTGGCGGAGACCGCCGAACGGCGCGGCTGGACCTGTCACGCCTGGTGCCTGATGGACAATCACTACCATCTGCTGGTCGAGACCGCGGCGGCCAACCTCGGCCGCGGCAGATCAACGGCGTCTACACGCAAGACTTCAATCGCGCGTGCGGCCGGGTCGGGCACGTCTTCCAGGGGCGCTACAAGGCCATCCTGGTGGAGAAGCAGGCCTACCTGCTTGAACTGTGCCGCTATGTGGTGCCGAACCCGGTTCGCGCGGCGATGGTCAAGGGACCGCAGGACTGGCCGTGGAGCAGCTATCGACGGACGGCGGGGCTGCGCCCGGCGCGCGGTGTGAGGCCCGACCCGGTGTCGCCCGGCTGGCTGCTCGATCAGTTCGGGGCGGCGGAGGACGTGGCGCGGAAGACTTACCGCCGCTTCGTGCGGGCCGGGATTGGGGCAGCCAAAAGCCCTTGGGAACAACTGCGGGGCGGGCTGGCGCTCGGCGGCGATACCTTCCTGGAAACCTTGCGTACGGCCGCCGCCGCCGCCGCCGCACCGGAGACGCCGAGGCGGCAACGCTTCCTGAGCCGTCCGACGCTAGTGTGATGATTCTGAAGTTCGTCGCATTGAAAGCGACGAAATTTGGAATCTGAATCACACTAGATTCAAGTAGTTAGTCGATCGTGAAGTATTTCCAACCTCCTGTTTGGATTGGTATTTTACAG
>CAYLTU010000426.1:0-3870 GCA_964386465.1 uncultured Rhodospirillaceae bacterium | reverse complement strand
TAGCATGCAGGGCGCAAATATCCGTGCGGCTACGGAAGCCACGGTCGCCTTCTTGAAACGGCTACACCCCAACGACAAGGTCGGGCTGATCATATTTAACAGCGATGTTGTGACGGCATCTGAAATGCAACCGGTCTCAAAGGTTGTCGAGAGCTTGTCGGAGCAAGTTCTCAATCTCGTTGCCGACGGCGGCACCAACCTCTACGGGGCGGTATGCGAGGGTATGGCCATGTTGAAGGAGCTGCGACGCAAAGACCAGGCGGCGAAGGAATACCGGCTCTACGGCATGGTTCTTCTGTCGGATGGCGCAGACACTGAAGGTAATTTCTCCGAAAATCGGATGTTCGCGACCTGTCTGCCCTCGGGTGCCGAGGCTGACGGCATCAAGGTGTTCCCGATCGCCTTCGGTGAAGGCGCCAGCCGCGACGTGCTGAGCCGCATCGGAATGGTTTCCGGCGGCCGTATGTACAAAGCGGACCCGGCCTCCATCGAGAAGGCTTATCTCAAGATCTCGGCGGAGCAATGAGAAGTTCGGTACAGAACCCGACCGCGGTGTTTTCCCAGGGGCTTGGCGGCCTCTGGGGAAGCCCGCCAGAATGGAAGGAAAAGATGATGTCCGATACTCGCAAAATCACCTTGCGAACCCGCGTTCGCCTAGCCCAGCTGGAATTTGCGGCTATGCGCTGGGAAAGCGCAACGATGATCGCGCTGACAATCATAGCTACGCCCGCTACATATCTGTTCGCTGGCATCCTGCTGCTTCCCGATGAAATTTGGATTGCAGTCCTGTTGTTTGGGCTGGTGGCCGAAGGAACGCTGATTCTTTCCAGCATGTCTGATCCCGAGGCGGGAACCAATTTCGTCAGCGCTATGTTGGAGCGGCAATTTAACGTGACCGGTATTGGTGACGAGACGATTCGCGGGCACGTTGCTAGAGCCTTTGAATATCGCGCCCGAATGGAAGGCATACTCGGCGGCAAGGGACGGGCATTGCGCAGTACGATGTCCGAAACAGTGGCCGGGGTCGATAACTGGCTGACGGGTATCGGCCGCCTGGCTAAGCGGCTCGACCGGTTTGGTGAAGAAGCAAATTTTCAGTCCGCCGACAAGTTCCAGTTACGGGAACGTACCGATGATCTTACGAAGCGGATGCGGGAAGCCGCCGACAAACAGGTTCGGCGCCAGTTGCGCGAGACCATCGCCGGCCGCAAGCACCAGCTTCGCATGATCGAGGAATTGGAGAACCTGATGGAACGTGGCGAATTGCGGTTGGAGCATGCCGTCGGCGCCCTGGGCACTATCTACACGCAGGTCACAATCTTCGCCGCCCGCGGCATGGACGAGGGGGATGCCGCCAGGCTGACAAGCGAAATTTCCAATGAGATCGACCAGGTCGACGCCGTCCTTGCCGCCATGGATCGAGTTTACGAACCCGACACAAGCGCAAACGCCGACGAGGAAGAGTGCCAAGATGAAGTAAAACACATTGAAAGTAGGAAGAACCCCACTTCGCCGGCGAAGGCCAACTCTGGAAATGAAGCGATTTAAAAGAGAATGTGGGGACCAAACTCCTGAAGTGCGAATCATGATGCCGATGCCCAATTCATGCTCGGAATTGGCTATTAGCGGCTGTCGCGGCGCTCGCGGATGAGTTCCGCTATTCCCTCAACTTGAGACATCTAGCGATTTTCTGCGGGTTTTTCTGGTCATTCCCTGGAATTGACCCAACAATAACAGAACCCTACGGTGCGACTGTTCTGAATTTCACGATCAGGACACTGGCCGGCCGGCATAACCGGAACCATCGCCAACGGAACGGAACACATCCATGAAAGCAACAACGGTCCTGGCCGAGTTCGCCAGCAAGACGCGTCTCGACGACGTCGCCGCCGACGCGGTCGCCGCAACCAAACGCCACATACTGGATTGCACCGGCGTGGCGCTGGCCGCCACCGCCGAACCCGCCGGGCGCGTGGTCGTGGACATTACGCGCGAGCAGGGCGGCGGGCCAACGGCGAGCGTTCTTGGGACCAGCCTGCGCACGGGCGTCGTATCGGCCGCCTGGGCCAATGGCGCCCTGGCGCACCTGTTGGATTTCGACGATACCGGCTTTTCGCATCCGACCGCCTGCGTCCTGCCCGCGGCGCTCGCCATGGCGGAGGAAGCGGGCTCTACCGGTGGCGCGCTGGTTGCCGCCGTCTGTGTCGGTTTGGAGGTGTTCGAGCGGATGTCGTCCGCCGGACGCCAGCACGAGCATGTCTTCCGGGCGCGCGGGTTTCACCCCACCTCCCTCTACGGGTGCTCGGCGGCGGCGGCGGGCGCGGGCAGCATCGTCGGGCTGAACCCCAGGCAAATGGGCGTCGCCATCGGTCTCGCGGCGGCCAATGCCGGTGGACTGACGCAGCATTTCGGTACCTGGGGCAAGGGTATTCACGCCGGCAACGCGGCCCGCGCCGGGGTGACCTCTGTGCTGCTCGCACGCAAGGGTTATGGCGCCGATCCGGCGGGGCTCGAGGGCGATTACGGTTTCTATTCCGCGTTCCATGGCGATGGGAACTACACGCTCGACAAGATGGCGGAGGGGCTGGGAACGCATTGGTCGATCGTCGATCCCGGCCTGACGATCAAGCGCTATCCGTGTTGCGGCGGAAATCTGCGCGCGCTGGACGCCGCGGAAGCGCTGATGATCGAGCACGATATCCACATCGACGACGTTGAACGGCTGGAGGTGGATGTCCATCCGGACCTTCTCGACATCGTGCGGTTTCACAAACCCGAAGACGGTTTCCGCGGCAAATTCTCGATCGACTACGTTCTGGCGGCGATGCTGCTGGACCGCCGCGTGGATCTGGACAGTTTCGCGGATGAGTATTGCAATGCGCCCGAAATGCGGGCCGCGTTGGAGAAAGTCGTGGTCAACGCGCATCCGGAATGGCCGCACGACGGGGTGTCCCGACGCAACACCCCGGTCACCATTACGATGAAAGATGGCCGGACCTTCACCCGGCAGGTGAAAATGGTGCGCGGCAGCCCCGGAAATCCGATGACCCGCGACGAGCTGGTGGACAAATATCGCGGCTGCGCGGCCCGCGCGTTGAACGGCGAGGGGCTGGAACGCTCGATCGCCGCGCTGGAATCTCTTGAGAAGATTCCGGCGGTAGAAAACCTGGTCGACAGCTTGACCGCGTGAATGCGCCGCGCGGCCGGCGGCTAAAGTCAGCCAGAATCCGTTTGGGTGAAATACCCCGATTTTGCCGCAAAATTACGCCAAATGGGTGACGTTCCGGTCGCCGGTCTCCTTTACGACTGTGTCATCAAGGAGACCAATCGGGGCGTTTTGAAATGTCGATATTACTCGCGGACGGATTGAGCAGCAGCGAAGCGAGCAGCGTGGTCGAAATCGGCTGTCTGCTCATGGCCAGCGGCCTTGCGGGCGCTGTCGGCCAGGGTACGACGGAAGAGGGCGCGGTCTTCGTCGCGATCATGCATCCGGATAACGGCGAGCCCATGTTCCGAATCGGCAAGGAATGCGGCCGTTTCGTCGTCCGCGGCCGCGGAGGCAACCGGCTGGCCGACGGACGGACGTTGAGCGACATTTCGGCGCCGGTCACGAGCGCCAATAAATCGCGTAAACCCTTTCTCAGGCTTGTTTCGTAAAGCCGGCTGAAGCTGACCTAATGTCGTAACGAAAACCGCCGGACCGAGATATCGGGCCGGCGGTTTCGATTTCTGAGAAACCTCAGCGAAATACTGGAAAGGACATCGTTTCATCCCCCCATCCTAGCCTTCCCCCGCAAGGGGGGGAAGGAATAAGCGTTTTAGGTCAAACAATTACTTTCCTCCCCCTTGATGGGGGAGGATTAAGGTGGG
>CAYLTU010000425.1:0-3890 GCA_964386465.1 uncultured Rhodospirillaceae bacterium | reverse complement strand
ATTGAATACTCAAACATTATCCCTTCCCCCCCCTTGCGGGGGAAGGTTAGGATGGGGGGTGACACGCATCGGCTGTACTAAAAAACAGAACCTTGATTAACCTATGGCGCCCTAAAACTCGCCGCCGCGATAAATCTCGTCGAGCCGCTCGAAATCCTCCTCCGCGATATCCGGGAAGGGCTCGCCGCGCTGGCGCAGCGCGCCTGTGAAGTTCGGCGGCCGTTTCTCGTTGAACGCGCGGCGGCCTTCCTCGCCGTCCGCCGTCGTCTGGATCAGCAGCGTGTTGATCAGGTTCTGCACGTGCCAGGCCTGGTCGGTCGGCAGGTCGCCGAAGCGGACGACGAACTCCTTCATCATACGCACCGCGACCGGCGGCATTTCGACGATGTGCCGGGCCATCTTCTCGGCCCGCTCCAGCAGCTGGTCGTGCGGCACGACTTCGTTGATCAGGCCGATGCGCAAGGCCTCCTCCGCGCCGAAGGGTTCGTCGGTCAGCAGGATCTTCATGGCGTCGATATAACGGAGCTGCTTGGCGAGCAGGCTGGCGCCCGGGCCGTGGCCGAGCCAGCCCTGGCTGAGCAGGGCGAACTTGAAACGCGCATGCTCCGCGCTGGCGATGCGGATGTCGGTCGAGGCGAGCAGGATGTACAGCCCGGCGCCGGCGGCCCAGC
The DNA here is from genome assembly GCA_964386465.1 of uncultured Rhodospirillaceae bacterium. Lineage (GTDB taxonomy): Bacteria > Pseudomonadota > Alphaproteobacteria > UBA8366. The sequence continues at coordinate 3,219 of CAYLTU010000425.1, read as the reverse complement.
CGTTCACCGCCGCGATCACCGGTTTCCAGACGCGCGGGTAATGATCGCCCATGCGGCCGTCGACGCCGGTCGGGGTGCCATGCACGGTGCCGGCGAGCGGCCAGAAGATCTTTTGCGCCTTGAGATACTCGCGTTCCTCGTCGCTCAGCTCCGGCCGCGGCAGCAAATTATGCCCGCCGCAGAAATGACGGTCGCCCTTGCCGGTCAGGATGGCGCAGCGGACCTCGCGGTCCTCCCACAGATCGATCCAGGCCTCGGAGATCGCGTCGGACGTCTTCTTGTCGAGGATATTCGCCTTCTCCGGGTTGTTGAGAGTGATGTACGCGACGCCGTCGCGTTTTTCGTAGTCGATCGCCATGGCTTGAAACTCCGTTGTTTGCCGCTGTCTTTTTGCCGGTTGTTGGTTTATTGACGCTCGCGGGCGTATCCGCGCCTTCATAATAATGATACGAAATCGACCCATACAGGGACACTCAAGCAGTCGAGAGCAATAATGGACGATGCCGCCTTGGATGAACGGCGCGCCGCGGTGGCGGCGTTTCGCGATATCGCCGACCGGATAGCGCAGGACCGGGAGAGTCTGGCCGCGCTGCGCACGGTGACGTTCTGGGGCGGCGCCGGGTTTTCCAAGGCATGGAACCCGCAATCGCCGACCGAGGGCACCTTGTTCTCGATATCGCGCGGGGAAATCGAAGCCTTCAAGAACCTGTCGCATGTCCTGAAGGCGCTCGGCTGGGACGAGAACGACGGCATCGGGTTCGAGGGCTTCAAGACCCTCGGCTACGTCATCGACATGCAGCTTAAATACCCCGACATCCGCAACCGGTATCTGGATGCGCAGAGTCTGGAGATGAGCATCCGCGAGATCCGCACCTTCATTCACAATCGGTTCAACGCGCTGTGCGGCATCAGCAATATCGATCCGGGATCGGGCAAGTTTCCCGTGCCCCGCATCCGGTCCGAGAATCAACAATCGATCAGGAATTTCTTCGCGGATTTGACCGATCTGTGCGACGGCCCGGCCAGTGACCGCGGCGGGCTGATCTTGAACTTCGTCACCACGAATTACGACTTCACCATCGAGACGATCCTCGACACGCTGGGCAGCGCCGACCGGCCGGTTTTCCGCCGGCTTTATCGCGGAATCTCACCGCAGCGGATTTGCGGCCACTCGATCTGGGATCAGCGGGGCAGCGTGTTCGACCACAATCTGATCAAGCTGAATGGCGGCTTCGAGATGCTGCGCGACGGCGAGGGCTATCATTTCGACTATCGCCGCCGGCCTTTGGAGGCCGTGCGCGACAACCCGCCGATCCTGATCCTGCCGTCGCGCGAGCAGGATTATACGGACCCGTACTTCAAGGAGATCTTCCCCAAGGCGGTCCGCGTGCTGCGCGATACCAGGGTGCTGGTTATCGTCGGCTACAGCATGCCGCGCGAGGATGCGCTGGTGCGGTTCATCCTGCGGCAACTTGCCGAAAGCGGCGAGGACGCGCGCGGCAAGTCCATCTTTTGCATCGACCTCAAGGGCAGCGACATCCTGGAGGCGCGCCTGCGCTGGACCTTCAATTCGATCGACCGCATGGGCTGGCCGAAGGTCCATTACTACCCCGGCAAGTTCGAGGATTTCTGCGCCGAGACGCGGCTGACCTAGTGGCCTTGAAACTCTACCTCGCCGGGCCCGATGTTTTTCTGCGCGAGGCGGTCGAGATCGGCAGGCGCAAGAAGGCGTTGTGCCGTGACAATGGCCACGAAGGTCTGTTCCCCCTCGACAATGACGTTTCGCCGGACGATGCGGCGGCGATTTTCGCGGCGAACCGTGGCTTGATGGACCGGGCCGATGCCGGCCTGTTCAACCTGTCGCCGTTCCGCGGCCCCAGCGCCGACGCGGGGACGGTGTTCGAGCTGGGCTATATGGCGCGCAAGGCAAGCCGGTGTTCGGCTATTCGAACACGTCCGCCACCTATGAGGCCCGCGTCGCGGTGGACGCCTACGAGATCGAGCGTTTCGGTCTGGCCGACAATCTCATGATCGCCGAGGCGATCCGGACGTCAGGCGGAGACATCGCCGTCGTCGAGGAGAAGGCCGAACCGCGGCTCGCCGCGATGGCCGCCTTCGGCGCGGCGCTCGCGATACTGCGCACGCGCGTGGCATCGCGCGGCGTTGGAAATTGAAGCAGTGGGATGGTTCCGCACGAAAATTCAAAAAGTGGGATAAAACCTTTCAAAATCTTCTTTGTAAAATTCCATCAATAAACCCATGGCATCGCTGGAAACTTCAACATCGTCGCTCTTTATGTTTCTTTTCGAGTTTTGCGCCGCAGTATTTACAAGAGGAACGAAATTTTGTTCTTCTTTCATATTTATCCTGATACTCATGTTCGAGAGTACATCTTCTGCAATACTCTCGAGTCCGTCTTCATAACGATAAAATTTCTTTATACCTTCACCTACGAATTCACTCTGAGGACGTATATGATTGTCGAAAATATATGGATTGTCGTCATATTTCGCTAACATATGAGTAATCCATTCTTCAAAGTTAGGAATGCGCGATAAGTCAGGCGAGTTGCGGTAACTCCACAGGTAATCGGATTTCGCTCTGGATATCGGGTTTCTCACGACGGCAAAAGAAAAAGAGAATTCTTCGATATTGAGAAATTTATTCAATAAATCGTAGTGAAAATGCTGGGTCGGACATTTCATAAAATCTAAGATAAACTTGTTTTCATTATGCAAGAATAATTTTCCGCCAATCATTTGGAAAAAACTTACTAATGCGCTTCCTCCGGTTTTAGGAATAAGGACAAAGAGTGACGCTCGACTTATATTATTCTTTTGAAATACAACCACAGGCATAAGATTATCGCTTTTGGGTATACGAATGCCGACTTTCGTCTGCGCTCGGCAATCGATTGGATAAGTTAGTTTTGCTTCCGTCCGGCGGCGGTGTCAATGCAGGCGCCCATCACGTGCTTTTGTCATCCTAATCGGAGACGCCGCCTCGCCGGAAGCCGGGAACAGCGCTGCGGCTTGGGCGCGCCGGTTTTCAGCGATGGATTAAACCCTCCGGCGGCGTAGACAGCATGAGCGGGAATACCTCGATGAAGATAGGATGGGTCTTGGGGGGCCGGTATCCGGATGTTGCGGGTTACAATACTGGATAACTGCCAGCATCGGTTATCCGGAATATCGCCATGCCCGATAAGACACCGTCATC
>CAYLTU010000424.1:0-3891 GCA_964386465.1 uncultured Rhodospirillaceae bacterium | reverse complement strand
CTGGGATGGGGGTTCAATGCGTCGCGCACGGTACCCGACGGCGACGCCCACTATTATCTGCGCGATCGGTCGGGAATGATCGTCGGCCAGGGAAACCGGTTGCCGCTGCACCCGCATAACGGCGCGTTACAGGTCTGGCTTGAGCTTGGCCTACCGGGTGCGATCAGTTTCGCTGCCTTGTTCGGGCTTGCGGCGATGCGTACCGAACTGCAGGCCGATGCCGCCGGCAGGGCCGCCGCCGTCGCCACGCTCGCTACGGCGGCGCCTATTTGGTTCCTGAGTTTTGGAATTTGGCAGACTTGGTGGCTTTCCGTGCTGATTCTGAGCACGCTGCTGACCGTGTCGCTGATCGCACCGGAGAGATCGTGAAACGGCTTGCCACCGCCGCCATCGGGCTGCTGGCCATCTTGGGGCTGATCGGCGGTGCAGGCTACTACCTGACGCACAACGTCGATTGGGTACGGATCCACTACAAGCGCTTCAAGGCCAAGACACCCTACGTCTTCGACGAGATCGCGCCCAATTTAAAAAAAACCGACCCGTCGAAGCTGATACGAATCGCATCCCGGGACTCCGCGGACCGCATCCGCGGCGATCTCATCGGCGCGATTTGGGGCCCGTCGGGACTGCCAGCGACAGCGCTGCCGGAAGCATTCTCCGGCGCGGCGCCGGGCGCGCTGCAAGAGATTTCCGGCATCGCGTCGATCCGCACTTTGCGCATAACGGTCGACCTTGGTTACGCCGCGTACATCTACATGCTGCTCCCCGCCAGACCGAACGGCCGGCTCGTCATATACCAGCACGGATATGCAGGCACGGTAGAGGCCATGACGGCGCTTTTCGGCAAGTTGATCGCGGAGGGCTACACGGTCGCGGCGTCGAACTATCCGGAGTACGGGCCGAACAGGTTTCCATACCTCAATCTCGAGCGCTTCGGCTGGTACTCGCTAAGCCATGACCGTATCGTCAGCGTCCACCCGAAGCCGATGCGGTTCTATATCGAACCGGTGGTCGCGCTGCTGAACGAGATGGAAAAAGACGGCGCGTTCCGGCGCATCGACATGGTGGGGTTCTCCGCTGGCGGCTGGATCGCGACCGTCGCAGCGGCGGTCGACCCGCGTATAGCCCATACGATCACGGTCGCGGGCGGCTATCCGATCTATCTTCGGGTGATGAATTTCGAACGGGAATCGCCGCGGCCGCAATTCTACCCACCGCTGTTGCAGGCGGCGAACTATCTGGAAATGTATGTGCTCGCGGCGGCGGGCGAGGCGCGCGCGTTGACTCAGATATTCAACCGGTATGATCGTTGCTGCTATCGCAATACCGTGGCCCGGCTATACGAACCCGCCGTCCGCAAGGCAACCCAATCGGTCGGGCCCGGCGGCTTCCGCGTGCTGATCGACGAGACACATGCAGACCACAAAGTGTCGGACTGGGCGATCGAAAGAATCATTGAGGCCCTTGCTGTGGCACCTCGATAGGCGATGCGCCCTTGGGCCGCTGGCCCCCAGTCCCCAGCCAGACGATACCGCCTACCAGGCCGACCGCGACCATGATGATCCCATACAACACGGATATCGAGAATGCAGCGGCAGGCGGAACGCCGATCAAACCCAAAGCGGTGATCATCGCGCCCTCGCGCACCCCCCAACCCGCCACGGAGAACGGCACCATCGACAACAGCAAAACCGGTGGAAACAGTGCAAGCATCTGCCAGAACGTCACATTTACACCGAGATCGAAGCTGATCAGGAAGACCGATGCGCAAACGACCGCGTGGATGAATAACGACAGCGCCAAGGAAGGTATAATGCAGCCCGGACGCAGAAAAACACCGTGCGCGCCGCGACCCAACGCGACCACCTGTTCCGTCCTCAGACGCCCTAGAACAACGCGTGACAAGGACGATTCGATCAGAAGCAAACAAGCGAAAGCGGCAAATCCACCAGCCAGCAAAACCGGCACCGCCCATCGCAGCGGTTGATCGCCAATCCATTCCATCAGGGCAGGGAGACCCGCAGCGGCGATCAACAGGAGAGCCAGCAGTGCAACGAGCCGGTCGAGCACGACGGTGCGAATGGACAAGCCGACACGCACGCCGGCACGGCGCAAGCGCCAGACGCGCGCGGCATCGCCGCCAATCGAAGACGGCAGGGTCTGGTTGAAGAACAACCCGACCAAGACGATGCTCCAAGCCGTCGAATAAGGCAGAACGACGCGCATCGCACGCGCGACAATTACCCAGCGCCACGCCTGCACGGCCGACAAACCAAGCAATGTAAGAAAAGTCAGCGCCAAAATACGAAACGATGCCTGCGACAGGCCATCGGCGAGCGCCGCGCCATCTATCCCAAGCAGCAGCCAGCCGATCAGTGTGGCCGAAACAACTATCTTCAGTGTTATCTTCAGCAATTATCGGTCTCGAATTGGCAAATAGCGGTTACGTTGCAGACACCATGCTGGGCTGATATTAGTGCGCCGGTTACACACCGGGACTATTCCTGGGATCGCATGACGGATCGAACCATACTTGTAAGCGGCGGCGCCGGTTTTGTCGGCTCGGAATTCGTGCGGCGTGCGGTCGCGGCCGGTACGCGCGTCATCACGCTTGATGCGCTTACCTATGCGGGCGACCGGTCGACGCTGGCTGTCGTCGACGGCGATGCCTCTCACCTCTTCGTACAGGGTTCGATCAACGACCGTGCCCTCGTCGGCAGCTTGTTGGAGGAACATCGTCCTCATGCGATCGTCAATTTCGCGGCGGAAAGCCATGTCGACCGATCGATCGACGGACCCGGCGCGTTCATCGAAACCAATATCAATGGCGTATTCGAGTTGCTGGAAGCGGTCCGCGTCTATTGCGATGAAAATCCTCCGTCAGATTTCCGATTCCTGCATGTCTCGACCGACGAGGTCTACGGCTCGGTTGACGAAGGCACATCGCACGAAGGCAGTCCGCTGGCACCGAACTCACCTTACGCCGCCTCGAAAGCCGCGGCGGACCACCTGGTGCGCTCCTACCAGCGGACCTACGGCATGCCGACCCTGGTGACCCGCTCGTCGAACAATTACGGACCCTATCAGTTTCCCGAAAAGCTGATACCCCTGATGATCTTGAACGCACTGGCGCTGAAACCTCTGCCGATTTACGGCGACGGCGCCCAGATCCGCGAATGGATCCACGTCTCGGACAATTGCGCGGCAATCGATACGGTGCTGACCCGCGGCAAACCCGGGGAGATCTATAATATCGGCGGTGGTTCGGGCGTCGCCAACATCGATATAACAAAACGCCTATGCGCCGTTATCGACGAGCTGCGGCCCGATGCCACGGCGCGCGCCTCGCTGATCACTCACGTCGCCGACCGGCCCGGACATGACCGTCGTTACGCGCTGGACACCAGCAAGCTCACAACTGAACTGAATTGGCGCCCGGAGATCACGATCGAAGACGGGCTCGCACAAACCGTCCGCTGGTACCTGAGCAATGAGGAATGGTGGCGGCGCATTCAGGATGGCACCTATCGTGGCGAGCGGCTGGGCCTCGCGGTACAGGCCACAGGGTAGCGCTGCAATGTCGCGCAAAGGAATCGTCCTCGCCGGCGGCACGGGAACCCGGCTTTATCCGCTGACCCGTGGCGTCAGCAAACAGATGATGCCGGTCTACGATAAACCACTGATCTACTATTCGCTGTCGGTCTTGCTGCTTGCCGGCATCCGTGAAATTCTGGTCATATCGACACCGGACCATCTGCCGTCCTTCGAATCGCTGCTCGGCGATGGTGGGGACCTCGGCATCGAAATTCGCTATGCGGCGCAAGCGGAACCGAAAGGCATCGCCGACGCGTTTCGGGTCGGTTCGAAATTCATCGGTGGCGCGCCGGTATC
>CAYLTU010000423.1:0-3908 GCA_964386465.1 uncultured Rhodospirillaceae bacterium | reverse complement strand
GCGGCGCCGGCCGGGATCATATTGTCGGTGGCGCGGGCAACGATTTCATCGTCGGAGGAATCGGGGATGATATCATCGACGGCTCCGGCGGAACCGATACAATTCAAGGTGGCGCCGGCGACGATACGATCGGTTTCGATACTTCGGCGGAAACGATCGACGGCGGTACCGGGATCGATAAGATCCAGCTCTTCGGCGCCACGCAGACCGTAAACGCAGCAAATCTGGTCAGTGTCGGTTCTATCGAGAAAATCGACCTGAGCGGCATCGGCGGCAACACCTTGGAGGTCACCTCCGCCTTGGTCACTGCCGTGTCCGGTACCGGAACCCTGTCCGTGTTCGGCGACGGCGACGACGTAGTCGATAGCAGCTCCAACTGGAACCTGACCGGGCCATTTACGCTGGGGTCGACGGTTTTCGACCGGTTTACCGACGGCGGGTCGACGGTCGATTCCCAGACCAGCATCTTTCGGAATAACGCGACGATAAATTTCAACGCTGGTGCGTCACTGACCCATAACATCGTCAATCTGGGCTCGCTGACCACGAGCGATGGGACCTATACGAATAACGGTTCGATCACGCTGGGCGGCGGCGGCATTGACATGTCGGGAAGCAAAACGCTTGCCGGTACGGGAACCTTCACGAACGAACAGTCGCTATCGCTCACCGACGATACGATCGCAGCGGTTCTCGACGGTAATATCGGCACCCTCGGGCTGGACGGTACTGTAACGGTCGACGGGAAGCTGATTATCGGGTCGTTGACGAACGTGGATGGAACCCTCTCTACCGTCCTGCAGGGCGCGGGAACCGTGGTGAACCAAGGCACGCATGGGATCGACGATGGCGTTAGTTTCTCTGTCGACAGGCTGCGCAACGAGGGGGCGCTGCAGTTCACGACACTGACCAGTACGCTAACGAGTGCAACGATTGAAAATGTCGCCGGCGCGAGCATCGATTTCAGCGTCGATACTACGATCGACATGGTGGCGGGCCAGACGCTGACCAATGCCGGGCTCGCGCAAGTTTCGTCGTCGGTCCTGACTTTCCAGGACGGGCTGATCGCCAACTCCGGCACGCTTGACGTTGTTGCCGCCAGTTCGACGCTCGCCGTCACAAATGGCGATATTTCGATGCTGGCGGGCGGCGACGTGATCGGCGCGGGGACGCTGGATCTGACGGCGTCGAATTTTAATATCGGTACGGGCGTCGGCTTCACGTTTGGCAGCGCCGGAACCGGGCCGAATCTGGAGATGAGAACCAGCAACATCACCGGCGGCGGCACGCTGGTTAACGAGAGCTATATCGTTATCGATGACGCCAGCGCCATCAGTGTCTCCACCTTCACCAATTCCAACGGCGGTACACTTGATCATGCCCACGGCACGCTTTCGGTAACATCCGTTTTCGAGAACCAGGCGAACGCCAACCTCATCGTCGATACGACGCTATCCAATACGGATATCAGTTTTACAAACGATTTCACCAACAGCGGACTGGTCCAGTTCGTCGGCGCCAACCAGGGCGGAATCACGATTGGCGGCGGTACGGGGACGCTGACGAACGCCGCAACTGGCACGATCCAGGTACTCGACGGCGACAACAGTCTAAACGGTGTCTTGGTCAATTCCACCGGCGGCACCGTCGAGATCGACGCGACGGGCTCGGGGCTGGCGCATCTGGATATGTCCAGCAGCTTCACCAACGATGGGCTGCTCCATCTGACCGCTTCGGGGGCAGTCGCCACGGATATCGCGAGGTTCAGCGTGACTGGGGCGGGGTCGACGCTGACCAATACCGGAACGATCGCAATGGATGGCGGTATTGCCAGCGCCGTGTTGGAGACGCGCGGCAATCTCGATAATCAGGGCCTGATCTCGGCAAACTCGGTATCGGATACGGGGCTGTCGCCGATCGTCGGTGTCAACGCCTCGATCACCAACAGCGGGACGATCAGCATAACCGGTGGCACGAAGTTCGATGTCGGCTTTGCGACCGGAACGACGGGAGTGACGTCGTTCGCCAACAGCGGAACGTTGGATGTTTCCGGCAATCTTGTTCTGCAACAAACCACGCTGACCAACACCGGTTCATTTCAAACCGTCGCCGGCGCGAAGATCGATATCATCGAGAACAGCGTGCTCGACCTCACGGCGGATGTTAACGCCGTGGCTGGTTCGACCGTCACCGTGGGCAACGGCTCCACGACCGGCGAAGTGAGCGGCGCGGGCACATTGTTTAACGCCGGAATCCTGGAACTGAACAATGGCACCTTAAGTGGCAATGTCAGCGACAGCAGCGGCGCCGTGTCCATCCAGGGATCCTCGAACCTCAATAGCGGCGTGCTGGAGTTCGGTCAGAACACGACGCTCAGTTTCAGCGCGGCTGCCGACAAGCTGGCCAACAGCGGCACCATCGACGTCAACGGCAACTCGATCCTGACCGTCGATACGGGAACGTTGGAAAATCTCGCCGCGGGGACAATCAACGTAGCCGGTACGGGCACCATCGCGCTGGCCAATAGCGGAATTTTCTCAGACAGCGGAACGACCAATTTCGGCCTTTCGCCGGGGTCGCTGACCATCGGCGGCGACATGATCCGCGGCGATACGGCATCCATGCTATTCGAGTTGGGCGGCCTCACCCCGGGGGTCGGCGGCTTCGACCAATTGACCGTGACCGGCGAACTGACGGCTGGTGGCACGCTGGACATTGTCGAATTCGGCGCTTTCGACGTCTCGACAGGCGATAGTTTCGCGATCGTCGAAACCGGAACCTTGACCGGCAGTTTTCGAGAGATATCCGGTCTCGACGTTGGCGGTGGCGTCCTCCTCGACGCTCTGCAGAGCGCGACGGGCGTCACCTTGACCGGCCGCGCGGTGACCCATCAGGGCAGTGCGGGCGACGAAACGCTCGCCGGCGGGACCGGAGCCGATGTCATCGTCGCCGGAGACGGCAACGATTTTGTCGTCAGTGGCGGCGGCGCGGATCTGATGCACGGTGGCGCGGGTGACGATATCTTCGTTGCGGCCGACGCCGGGTTCGGACGCCTCGACGGCGGTGGTGGTGCGGATACCGTGCGGGTGGCCAGCGGCAATCTCGATCTCACGACCTCGCGCGGCGATCAGCTGAGCGGCGTGGAGCATTTCGATCTGTCGGGGGCAGGCGACAACACGCTCACACTCGACGCCGACATAGCTCTCGCCGCGACCGGCGGCGTCAATCCGCTGACCGGTGCCGTCGACAGTTTGCTGATCGATGGCGATACGGGCGATGCGGTCACGGCACAAGGCGCCTGGTCCAATACCGGCACTTTAACGATCGGCGGGAACGGCTATTCCGTGTTCCAAGATAGCGGGAATGGTGCGACGATCTTCGTCGATGACGATGTCGCGGTAAACGTGATTTAGTCCCTGATTGCCGTCGCCAATTTTTCCTTCGGCGGCACCGTATCGACTACCAAATCTCGGATCAGCGGCTTGTTGGTGAGTGGCCCCACACTCACTCCTTGATCGTTGAGCCGCGCGGTGCAGGCGTATTCCGTCTTGCCGTTGATTTTCAGGACGCATTCCTTGCAGGCGTTGGCGTTGATGCAGCTATATCGGAAGGCGAGGGACGGATCTGCGTTGTTGCGGATCCAGATCAGCGCGTCGAGTACTGACATGCCCTCGGAATATGGGACATCGAAGGTTTCCGTGCGGCTAGGTTCGTCCGGTGCGCCGCGTTCGATTGCGAGGGGTACGGTTTTCATTCGGCGGCTCCTAGGGCCACCAGATCGTAGTCGGTGCGGCGCACGGATACCGTTTCCAATGTCAGCCGCCCGTCGGACATACGGACGCAGAGATTGTGTGTCTGCGCCTCGTCGGTTTCCGGCAGGTCTTCCCGCTGGTGCGCGCCGCGGCTTT
>CAYLTU010000422.1:0-3952 GCA_964386465.1 uncultured Rhodospirillaceae bacterium | reverse complement strand
CGATCGCGTTTACCGTGATCCCCTTCGCCGCGCCTTCCTGCGCCAGCGCCTTGGTGAACCCGTGGATACCTGATTTCGCCGCGGCATAATTGACCTGACCGTACTGGCCCGCCTGGCCATTGATCGAACCGATATTCACGATCCGCCCGAAATTGCGCTCGCGCATGCCGGAAATAACGCAGCGGCACATGTTGAAGCAGGATCCGAGGTTTGTGTCGATAACCGCCTCCCACATATCGATATCCATCTTGTGCATCGTTCCGTCACGGGTGATCCCCGCATTGTTGACCAGCACTTGAACGGGACCGAGTTCTTCGGCCACCTGATCGACGCCGGCCTGGCAGGCCGCCATATCCGACACGTCCCATTTATAGACGGAAATCCCGGTTGCGGCCCTGAACGCCTCCGCACGCTCGTCATTGCCCGCGTAGTTCGCCGCGACCGTGTAACCCCTGTTCTGCAGCAGCACGGAAATCGCCGCGCCGATGCCTCGAGTCCCACCGGACACCAATACTACCTTTGCCATGATATTGTCCCTTCTTCAAACCGTGCGTGCGCCGTTAAGACGGTCGTCATCGACGGTACGCCTACCAAAAACGCCGAACAGCCGCGCCGGTGCGGTATTTCGGTAAACCCGCGCCAGTTTCGTCCGATCGACAGCCAAGTTATATTGCAATGCAGCATTTTATTGCATCGCAGCAATTTCGGTGCAAGCTAAAAATCGCCCGTTCCGAAAATAATTGGCCATTTAAGAGTTCTTTAAGGCGTCGAGGGTAACATTTTCGAGGCTACGAACCGCGGAAAATTTGTCGGTAGACGATCTAATTCGTCGATGAAACCGGCGCGCGACCGCACCGGAACGGGGACCGATTTATGGCGGAAGCACTTATTTCCAGGCGCGATGCAAACGAACTGATCGATCTCCTAATGGACACCGACGGGCCGAAGCAAATGCGACGCAAGCCGGGCCTGCCGGCGCCGAACTCTCGCCGTTTTGGACGCTGTGAACTCGCCGAGCTCCTGGACGCGATATACGGCCGTGAAGAGATACAACAAACGACAGATCGCCCCGAAGAGGCCGCCATCATCGGTATTCTAGAGCGTTTGGCGGGATAGCCTGCGCCGCCCGCCTCGTTCCCCGGTACCAGATCAGGACGCGAGCGAAAAACTTTCGTCGTCGATATCCACGGTAACGCCGCTTTGTCTGCGATCGAGACCGGTAAACGGCCGATCCGCGCGGCGCCGATCCGGACCGAAATAGGTATCGGACCGCACATACATGCGCTGATCCTCAATGACCGAGACGATCCGTCCGTACAGCTTCTCCGGCGTGAAGGGTTTGGCGAGGAATTCGGTGATACCGGTGTCGCGCGATATCTTGACGCGCTCGATCTCGGTGAAGGCGGTCAGCATGATCGTCGGGACGTAGGGATTGGGCGTGTCCGCGGCGTTGCGAAGCCGATCGAGAAACTCCAACCCGTTCATCGGCTCCATGAGCCAGTCGACAATCACGATATCGGCCGCGAAGCGCCGCAGTTCCTGATAGGCCGCGGTCCCGTCTTTCGCCATGCGAATTTCGCCGACGCCGAAAACTTGCAGAATATCGCGGACGAGAAACCGCATATAGGAGTCGTCCTCGACCAGTAAGATTCGAAGATTACCGAATTTGTAAGCCACTTTTCGCCCCCTTTTTAACCCCATTCTTTAGCAGGTTCGCTTGGGCGACCTGCCTTTAAAGCAACACAAAATAAACCATAAAACGAAGAAAAACCGATTTGCAAATACTTTTATTATAGTAAATAAAGAGTAATATTTATTTAAACTAACAGTATAAATTGATCGTTATTTATTTAAAATTTTATCGAATTCCATAGTATTTCTTGGCGCACGGTGGCGCGACGACCGCAACCGGGAGGGATCGGCGATTTTCCGCCTGTAATCGACAGGGGAACGGGATGCACCGCGGCGGTGAATAAGGGCCGCTCAGGGCAAAGGAATGCTCGCGCCGACGACGATTTTCAATTCGTCGATGAAACCAGTCTCCCGACGGTGGCTTTTCTTATGCGACCTGCAGACCGTAGAGTTCGGCGACGTTGTCATGCAGGATACGGTCCCGCTCGGCGTCCGTCAGGCCGGCGGAATGTTCCGCCAGCATTTCCTGACTCCACGGCCAGGTCGCGTCGCTGTGCGGGAAGTCGTTGGCCCACATCAGCCAGTAGCGATGCCGTTTGTAGGCGTGGTCCATGCGGTACATGCAGTGCGGCGCCCAACCCGCATCGGCCTCGACGCAGACCAGTTTCAATTTCGGATGACGTTCGAACACGCCGCCGCGCGCGCCGAGTTCGGACGGATCCTTGCCCGCCGCCGCCACGAGGCTGAGCGGGATCGGCGTGTCGAGGCCGTCGATCTTGTAGATATCTCCCAACCGGTCGTCGGAAACGATACGTGGTGCGACATCACGGAATTTCGGGTCGATGTAGTCCTTGTAGCAATTCGGCGGTTCCGTAATGTGCGAGTCCGCGGAGATCGGCTTCTTTGCCATTGGGCGCTCCCTTCCCGTCCCAATCCCGTAACGAACGTGGCGCTAACCTAGACACCGGTACGGACTCCGGCAAATCGCTCCTGCATCCGGCACGCGAGCATGTCGGATAGCGCACAGCGATATCTAAGAGTTCGTTAGGAAAACTAGGGTGCTGATTTACGCGAAATTCGATCTTCTGAATTTCGCGGTCAGGCCACTAGGCGGCTGTAGTTTCGCGCCGCCGCCGGAACAGGCCGAGCAACATCAAGCCCATCGCGAAACTCGCCAGTGTCGCCGGTTCCGGAACGCTGTTCGTATTCGTACCGCCGGCCTCGGCGATGCGGTTGCCGCGAATATTGTCGATCGCGCCGGAGCCGGTGAAGGTTACGATCATCGTGCGCGCCCGGACGCCGTCGCTATCGCCGAAGCCCAGGAAACCGACGCCGCGGTCACCGACTTCCGTCAGCGCGATGACGGGCGTGTTGACGATGTCGTTGCCGAAATCGTCGAGGAACCGAACCTGGCCGCCGGATTCCTCGGTATCGAAAACATGCATGCCCAAAAGGACGACCGTTTCGCTGAAGTCGAACCGCAGCTCGCCGCCATAGGCCTCGTCGTCGGCCTTGTTGCAAATATCGGCCGCATTTTTGCAGCGCCGCGTCCCTCTGTCCTCGCTCGACTGGACGATCAGAATATTGCCGTATCCGTTGTTCGAGACCGGATCGCCGTTCAGATCCGTGCCGGTGGGCGTAAACGGGTCTTCCAGATCGCTGTCACGGGTATTCATCGCCGAACTGTCGAACCCGACCGCAAGGTCGATCTCTTTGCTACTGTTGCGGTGGGATTCGGCGCTGATCGTAACATCGACGCCGGCGTTCGGGATCCCGTCGTCATAGCGTTGGAACGCGCTGCCGTCGCCGTTACCGAAAATCGTGTTGCCGGCAAATGTTGAGCCGTCCGTATCGGTGTCGAAATCGATCATCCATGGATCGGCGGCAACCGGCGCCGCAAGGCCGATCACGATCGCGCCGGCCAGCCCGGCGCGGATAAAGCTTCGAAATATTCCGTTTTCGCGTTTCGACATGGTTCCGAATAAATCCCAAATTTCCTCTGGTATGTGGAATTTGGTACTTTTCCGGCCATCCTGCGTCGCCCAAATGGGTGAACTACAACGGCAAATTCGGTGGAAATGTTACGGAATACCGCGCAACGAATGTCGAGCTCGAAGAGGCCGGCGACCGTATATCGCTAGAAATTCGCCGTCACATTGACGAAATATCGCATCGAGGTGCTGTCGCGCGTATCGACAAATCGCGTCAGCGGTTTTGCCGCCTCGAGATTGACGCGGAATTTCGGGGTCACCGTAACACGGGTGCTGGAATGGACCCCAAAACTGAGACAGATTAATTAGGGACAGTTCCTGTAAGGAGG
>CAYLTU010000421.1:0-3959 GCA_964386465.1 uncultured Rhodospirillaceae bacterium | reverse complement strand
GTACAGGTAAATGCCGGGCATCCCAGTTTCGTATACGCAAGTCCGGCAACGGTGATGGCGTCGATCGTCGAATTGAATCCCTAAGTTTTCTGCGGTTTTACGTAGGCAAGCTTCGTGAACCGCCTTCGCATAGGCATCGTAGTCGACCCCTTGGACCGAGACTCCCGTCTCATAATGCGTGAAATCGCGGGACGGTATTTCATCAAGGCACACACGCGCTTCGATCGGAGGGACGAGAGAGGAGTTCGCGTCGGTCACGTTCGGCTTCATCGTTGTTGTCTCCGGATTTCGCATCGCCGATCAAAGGTGGCGCCTCGAGGCATCTCGGTCAAGCACCCGACCATGTTTCCACCACTCAACACCAGGTAAATCATGCTGTCCAAAGTGCTTCTAATTAGCAATCCCACCTTCGCCGCGGATAAAGACTTCCCGAAAAGGGTATTCCCGCTTGGTCTCGGTTATATCGCGGCCGAACTGCTGGCGACCGGAAGATACGCCGTCAAATGCATGGATTTTCAGGACCCCCGCGTCGATGAGCAGGCGGTTGTCGATGAACTGCGCGCCAAGGCCTACGGTTTCGTCGGGATCAAGGCCTATGCGGTCGATTACCTGTGGGCGAGAAACCTCGCGGCATTGTTGCGCGCCAAGTTCGGTGACAGTTTTCGCATATTGGTAGGCGGGCCGTTGGGAACCTTCAGCCACGAAGTGATGCTCGGCGACGGCGATGTCGATTTCTGCGTTCACGGCGAAGCCGAGACCTCGTTGGTGCAATTGCTCGACAATCCCGACAGTCCGGACATGGTGCCAGGGGTTTCCTTCATCGATTCCGACAGAGGCATCCGCACCGTTCCCGGCGGACAAGTCCCGGATAAGGACATCGACGAGATCGCCCGCCCTGCGTACGATCTGTTCGATATCGAACTGTACACCAAGCATCGCGCACCGTTTCCGCGCCAAGCGTCGTTCGCTTCCGACAAGTATCGCACGATGGACATCATTACCGGCAGGGGATGCCCGTTCGCCTGCTCGTTCTGCGGTCGGCTCAACCAGTCGCATAGGAAGCGAAGCGTGGACCTCGTGGTCGAGGAAATGAAATTTCTCATCGATACTTACGGCATTAATCTCTTCACCATCGAGGACGAGCTGTTTCTCTACAAGAAGGAATGGATTTTCGAGTTCTGTGATAAGGTTGCCGCGCTAAATACCTCGTGGCGCTGCCAATCCCGAGCCAAGGGCATGTCGTCGAAAATTCTCAACGCGATGAAAAAAGCCGGCTGTCTTCGAATCACCTTTGGGGTGGAGTCGGGCAGTGACGATATTCTCACCCGGATGAACAAGAAAATTACCGTCGACAATATCAAGGAATCGATCCGCCTGTGCCACGAAGCCGGGATCTATCCCGGCTCCGAATTGATCATCGGCACGCCGGGCGAGAGCGAGCAAACGGTCGCCGAGACGGTCTCCATGTTCAAGGATCTGGGGCTGCCGCCGCGACCGATGGGGTTCCTGCAGCCCTATCCGGGGACCCCGTTGTTCAATGAGTATCTCGAGCGACCGGAATTGGGCGGAGACCATCGCAAGGTCTTGCTCGGTCTCAGCGCGGAAGACGGCTCGCTTTATGGTTTTTCTCACAATATCTCCGGCCTGCCGGACGAAAAATTGGCGAGTCTGAAGAAATCCGCCGAATCGGAAATGACCGCCAATTATCGGGCGCACGCCGATCAGCATGGCGATACCTACGCGTTCTTCGGCTGACGCCCGCGAAATCCAATCTCGGATCTTACGACTATGACCCAGCCCGAAAAGCCGGCGGTGATAAGCATGCACCAGCCGAACTACCTTCCATGGTGCGGATATTTTCACAAAATGACCTACAGCGACGTGTTCGTCTTTCTCGACTCCGTCCAGTATTCGCCGAAGACCTATACCAACCGGGCCTATCTGCCGCGCGACGGGGCGCTGTTTCCGCTGTCTGTTCCGGCCAGCCTTGACGGTTGGCAAACACCAATTCACGAAGTGGGAATCGATACCGGAAAGTTCGCTCGCAAGCACCTCGCGACCTTTCAGCATCTGTACGGAAAATGCCGCGCCTACGACGAGGTAATGGAGGTAATCCGGCCCTGCTACGATGCGGGGTACGGGAATCTGGCGGATTTCAACATCAGCCTGATCACCGCGATTTCCGCTTACCTCGGGTTCGCCCCGCGTTTCGCGCGGCTCTCTGAACTCGCAATCGATACGGCGAGCAACCAGCTGCTCAGCGATATCGCCAAGCGGTGCGAGGCCGACGTTTTTGTCTCGGGCGTCGGCGCGAAAACCTATATCGCGGGCAATGAAGCGATCTACCAGGAGGCCGGAGTCGCGCTTGCCTACCAACACTTCGTTCACCCGCAATATCGCCAGCGGCGGCAACCCTTCGTGCCCGGCGCCAGTATCCTCGATTTGATTTTCAACCACGGTCGCGATGCCGCCGCTATCCTCGTGGCGCAAGCCGAGCCGCCCTACCTGTTGCCCCAGCAAGATACGCCGCCGCGCCAATCCCCATGACCGATCGGAAGTTGCGTGTCCTTTGTCTGGACATCGAGGGGGGTTACGGCGGTTCGTCGCGTAGTCTGTTCCAATCGCTCCGGCACATGGCGGGTGGTGAGCTCGATATTCAGGTGTGGTGCCGAAAGGACGGGCCGATCCAGGAGCGGTACCGGGATCTTGACATCGGGTGCCGCGTCGAGCCCGACATGCCCACGGTGACCTCCTTGCCTCGGGTGTCGCGAAACCTCCTCGCGTTCGCCCGCTTCGGCTTGAAATGGATGCGTTCGCGATCTTTTCGCCGACGCCTGCTGGAGGCTTGCCGGGACGTCGATCTGGTGCATCTCAACCATGAATCGCTGTTCTGGCTCGCTCGCTGGCTCGCCCGGCACTCGAACGTCGCCCTGACCATGCACGTCCGCACCAGGCCGCAACCGACGGGCTTCGCGCGCCTGCAATATCGAACCATCGCAAGCGCCGTCGATCACACCGTCTTCATCACCGAAAACGAGCATCGCCATGCCGAATTCCTGGCGGCGCGGGCCATTGAAGGTTCAGCTATCTACAACATACCGGCCGATGTCGATGACAGCACGCAGCCCCACCCGTTGGTGCCTCGCGACCGCCGCCTCAAGGCCGGCGTGCTGGCCAATTACGATTGGGTTCATGGCACCGATCGTCTGGTCGATGTCGCCGAAGCGCTGCGTCGCATGGCGCGCACCGATATCGTTTTCATTATGGCCGGAAACATGACCCTGTCGCGTTCGCTGCCCGGCGAACTCGGCGCAATCGGCCGCCGCGGCGGTGGTCTCGACGACTATGTGAAAGAACGTGACCTCGGGGACTATTTCATTTTTCTCGGTCATGTCAGCGAGCCCGAGCAAGTGTTGGCGGCGTGCGATGTTCTCGCCAAGCCGACGCGCGGACACAATCCGTGGGGCCGCGACATCATCGAGGCGATGGCGGCCGGCATACCGGTACTGACGGTCGGCAGTTGGAACCGTTTCGTCGAACACGGGATGACCGGCATCATGCACCCTGAATTCGATGCGTCCGCGATGGCCGGCGATTTGGCGCATTTGGCGGACCAACGGTGTTTGTTGACAGAGCTGGGAACGCGCGCGCGCGACAGGATCATGACCCTGTGCAATGGGCCGGACCGGGCCGCGGACTTGGCCGCCGCTTGGCGGCGCGCGGTAACCGCGCATTCGCTATCGTGACGCCGCCAACGCTCTGGTCTTTTCGTGACAATTTCGCTAAAGCCTAAATCACCTCGGCCCGTCGCTCGATCGATCCCCTTCCCCAGCAGAAAGATCCTGCGTGCTAGATAGCGCCGCCCGCAACAGCGACCCCGGCATCGCTCGTATCGCCTCTTATTTGCCCGAGGCCACGCTGGGGAATGCGGAGTTAGTTGAGCGCTTCGGTTTCGAGCG
>CAYLTU010000420.1:0-3965 GCA_964386465.1 uncultured Rhodospirillaceae bacterium | reverse complement strand
AAACGTTAGACCGGGGCCTGCAAAAATACATGTTTTCAAGGGTCTGCAGAAATGCAGGCCCTTTTTTCTTTGTCACATGTGAGTCACAAACCCTTGCAAACGTTGGATTTCGCAACTACGCAAGCCTACGCACAGTCGCAAATAGGTCACCTTTAAGGGCTCGTGAGCATGGCGGAAACCGGTAAGGATTATTCATGCTTCCGAAAAAAACAGACGAAACGATGAGTGAGACATTCGACTATATTGTCATCGGCGCAGGGTCCGCCGGGTGCCCAGTTGCCAGCCGGTTATCCGAAGACCCCAAAAATCGTGTGCTGCTGCTGGAGGCGGGGCCGAAGGACCGCAACATCTGGATCCACATTCCAATTGGATATTACCGCACCATGACGTCGTCGTTGTCGTGGGGCTACAACACCGAGCCAGACGAAGGGATCGCCGGGCGCAGTATTGTCTGGCCACGCGGCAAGGTGCTCGGTGGGTCCAGCGCGATCAATGGCCTGGTTTACATCCGTGGGCAAAAAGATGATTACGATCACTGGCGACAGTTGGGTAATGAAGGCTGGGGCTATGATGACATTCTGCCTTTCTTTAAAAAGGCCGAAGATCAAGAAAGAGGCAGTGATGACTATCACGGCAGCGATGGGCCTTTAAAGGTTTCCGATATCCGCGACAAACGCGAAATCTGCGAAGCATTTATTGAGGCCGCGCAGGAAGCGGGCATTCCGAAGAATATCGACTTTAATGGACCAGATCAGGAAGGTGTCGGGAGTTTCCAGACGACCTCGCGCAACGGATTGCGATGTTCGACGGCCACCGGCTATCTAAAGCCGATCAGGAACCGACCCAACCTGCGCATCGAATCCGATGCCATGGTGCTCAATATTCTGTTTGACGGAAAGCGTGCCAGTGGCATCCGCTTTCTCCAGCATGGGCAAGAAAAGACCGTCAGTTCCGGTGGTGAGATCGTTCTGGCTGGTGGTGCGATCAATTCACCGCAATTGCTGCAATTGTCTGGCGTCGGGCCGGCCGAACACTTGCGTGCGCATGGAATTGACGTGGTGCATGACAGCCCAGGCGTTGGTCGTGACCTCCAGGATCACTACCAGGCGCGAATCGTAATGGAATTAAACCGTTCAATTTCCGTCAACGACGATGTCAACAACCCGTTCCGGCTTGCCTGGACCGGCCTGCGCTATGCCTTGTTCCGGCGCGGACCGATGACGTTCAGCGCGGGCCACGTCGGGGTTTTCACCAAAGTCCTGCCTGAGTCCGCCACGCCAGACGCTCAGGTACATTTCATTCCCTTTAGCGCGACAAAGCTCGGCGGCAATCTCCACTCCTATTCCGGTGTTACCGCGTCGGTCTGCCAGCTGCGTCCTGAGAGCCGGGGAGAAGTCATGATCGGATCTTCTGATCCACTCGAGCATCCAAGGATTACGCCCAACTACCTTTCCACCGAGTATGACCGCCGAATCATGGTTGAAGGCCTGAAGATGGTTCGCCGGATCGCCCATGCCCCGGCCTTTGCGAGGCACGTCGCCATGGAGCGCGAGCCAGGCGCGGAGAATGTCTCGGACGAGACGCTGCTCGCGTATGCCAGGGAAAAGGGCAATACGATCTTCCATCCGACCTCGACCTGCCGAATGGGCAGCGACCCCCGGGCCGTAGTGGATAGCCGTCTGAAAGTGCGTGGCATCGAGGGGCTGCGCGTTGCTGATTGCTCGGTCATGCCCACCGTTGTCTCCGGCAACACCAACGCGCCCGCCGTCATGATTGGAGAAAAGTGCGCCCATATGATTTTGGAGGATGCGCGCTGAGAGTAACCCGTGAACATCCATTGTGCTCTCGAGCAGACGTGGGCAGCTTCGCTTGAGCTACGCGGGGGCTCAGCTCAGCTACCCTTTCGGTCTATGATCAACACAGAAAACTCTCAAACGACCCGACCCTAATGACGGGGAAGGTCAACGAGGCGCTAGATCGGTCGAGGCCGGTATTTTTCGAAAAGGAGGCTCCGGCCTACTTTTTTGTTTGCGATACAGGGGCTGCTTTCATAGCCTGTATATGACGGTGCTCTTTAGTGTGATGATTCTAAGGTTTGTCACGATCAGCGAGACAAGGATTAGGGTCTGAGTCGCACTAAACTTTAAAAGCAGGCGTGCTGATTCACGTGAATTTCAGGAATCTGAATTTTACGATCAGGACACCAGGGTGAAACGGGAAGCCGGTGTAATTCCGGCGTGGCCCCCGCCACTGTGATGGACAGCGCTGCGTTCAAGCGCCACTGGCCCGGAGCCGGGAAGGCGAGCGTGGAATTGTCCGAAGCCAGGAGACCGGCCGTCGTTGCGAAACCTTTAACCCAGAGGGCGGTGGGCCCTCGTAGGAGTGACCATGCGATATCTACCTACTTTTATGGCGACCATACTGTTTGCCGTTCCTGCGGCTGCGCATCCCGGCATGGGCGACAACGCCGCACATGACACAATGCACGCGGTTGGCGGCTTCGAGATTACTTTGGCGGCGCTTGCCGTCGTTCTCCTTGCCTGGCTTGTGGGCCGGTGCTTGCGTTCGCCGTCGATCCGGCGTAAATAGCGCCGCACGACCATCCGGAACCGGAGAGCGAAATGTCTCAAATGCGACGACGTATTCGAGGTGAAAAATAGCGAAGACTATTGTCTCTGAAAGATGGATGGTTCGACGAGTCGGGCGCGCCTAATTCAGGGGCGCCCGATTTGTTTTGCGTAAGGGAAAAGGAATATGACGGCGACGGTATTCATCGACGGCGAGGTCGGTACGACGGGGTTGCAGATTCACGCGCGGCTCGCGGACCGCGAGGATGTGGTACTGTTGCATTTGCAAGAGTCGGAGCGTAAGGACCCGCAACGGCGCCAGGCGATGCTCAACCGCGCCGACCTGTCGATCCTGTGCCTGCCGGACGAAGCGGCACGAGAAGCCGTCGCGATGATCGAGGACCCTGACGCAAGGGTGATCGACGCCAGCACCGCGCACCGGGTGGCGGAGAACTGGGTCTACGGCATGGCGGAATACGATGCCGGGCAGACGGCGCGCATCGCCGAGGCAAAGCGGGTCAGCAACCCAGGTTGCTATCCGGTGGCCTCGATCGCCTTGATCCATCCGCTGGTCGAGGCGGGAGTCGTTCCGGAGGACTGGCCGCTGACGATTAACGCGGTTTCCGGCTATTCCGGCGGTGGCAAGGGACTCATCGCGGCCTTCGAAGACGAGGCGGCGGACAACCGCACGACCGATAATTTTCAGGTCTATGGCCTAAATTTGGAGCACAAGCACGCGCCGGAAATCCACAAATATTCAGGCTTGGCGCACCGGCCGCTCTTCGTGCCGAGCGTGGGACGCTATGCGCAAGGTATGATCGTGCAAATCCCCCTGCAGCTCTGGGCCATGCCGTCGCAACCGACGCCAGCAGAAATTCACGAGATACTAAGCGATTACTACGCGGGGCGGCGTTTCGTGACCGTGGCGTCGCTGGAAGACGCGGCGTCGGTAGGCCGGCTGCAGCCGGAAGCCCTCAACGAAACGAACGAGCTGCGTCTGCACATCTTCGGCAACGAAGCGCAGGGTCAGGCGGTGCTTATGGGGTTACTGGACAACCTCGGCAAGGGCGCGTCCGGCATGGCCGTGCAGAACATGAACATCATGCTCGGCCTGCCGGAAGATACCGGGCTCGTTTAGAGAGGGTAGCGGACCAGAGCTTTCTCGAGGAAGAGGTCCGGGTGGCGTTCGGGATTCCGGTCGTCGTAGCCGAGTTTCTTAATCGTCCGGCCGACTGCCAAGGCGAATTTTACCAGTTTGGCGAAGGGGTAATTCGGATAGGTTTCTTCGAATGTCTTTTCGGTGGTCATAATCGGCTCGCATCATATTTAGGGAACTTCATTCCTAAATCGTCGATCGTGAAGTATTTCCAACCTCCTGTTTGGATTGGTATTTTACAG
>CAYLTU010000419.1:0-3970 GCA_964386465.1 uncultured Rhodospirillaceae bacterium | reverse complement strand
GCTGCGGCGCACAAACGGAAACCTCGTCGAGCGATGCCGCAAATTCGGCTCGGTCCGCGACGACACGCAATCACTCGGTCCTGCTGGCGGCGCCGGCCTCGAAACCCGCACGAAAACTGCGAGCGGAACGATCCAAATCCCTTACCGCTCCCCCAACCGTCGGACGATTGGTTGCCGTCAAACCCAAACCCGAAGCCCGGCCGAGACAGTACAGCGCCACCGGACGCGACAAGTTCGAGAGAACCGTCGAAAACGCGATCAAGCTGGTACTCGACCAACCGGTTTCGACCTTCTCGGTCGATGTGGATACGGCGTCCTACGGCTTCGTGCGCCGCACGCTGAACGGCGGCACCTTGCCGCAAAAGGATGCGGTGCGGCTCGAGGAACTCATCAATTATTTCAACTACGACTATCCACAGTCTGCGACGCGAAGCCGCCCCTTCCAGCCAACCGTCACAATCACGCCCAGCCCTTGGCACGAAGGCAACAAGTTGGTTCATATCGGAATCAAGGGCTACGACTTCGAACTTGCCGACAAGCCACGCAGCAACCTTGTGTTCCTGCTGGACGTTTCCGGATCGATGAACGCACCCGATAAACTGCCGTTGATGGTGAACTCCATGAAACTGTTGCTGGAGTCGCTGGAAGAGGACGATACGGTAGCTATCGTCGTATATGCGGGCGCCGCGGGCACCGTTTTGGAGCCGACCGAGGTTTCCGAAAAAAGAAAGATCCGGGCGGCGTTGGACAGATTGCAGGCGGGCGGCTCGACGGCCGGCGGTCAGGGACTAGAGCGTGCCTACGATTTGGCGGAGGATGCGTTCGACCCGAACGCAATCAATCGCGTGATCCTGGCGACCGATGGCGACTTCAATGTCGGCGTGTCCAACGTCGACGCGTTGAAACAAATGATCGTACAGAAACGCAAATCGGGCATCTATCTCTCGGTGCTGGGCTTCGGCGCGGGCAATCTGAACGACCGTCTCATGCAGGCGCTGGCGCAAAACGGCAACGGCGTCGCGGCCCATATCGACAATCTGAACGAAGCCCGCAAGGTGCTGGTCGAAGAAGCGTCCTCGACTCTGTTCACGATCGCCAAGGACGTCAAAATCCAGGTCGAGTTCAACCCGGATAAGGTCGCCGAGTACCGGCTGATCGGTTACGAAACCCGCGCCCTGAAACGCGAGGATTTCCGCAACGACAAGGTCGATGCCGGCGACATTGGTGCCGGTCACAGCGTCACCGCGATCTACGAGATCAGCCCGGTGGGCAGCGACAGTCGGATGCTTTCCGACAGCCGTTACACCAAAACGGCAACCAAATCCGAAAGCGACTTCGGCGACGAGTACGCTTTCCTCAAAATTCGTTACAAGCTGCCGAAAGAGGACAAATCCCGGTTGATCACGACGCCAATTACGAGCACGCAAGAAATCCGAGACCTCGATGCACCCCGCTACCGGGATACACGGTGGGCAACCGCGATCGCCGCGTTTGGTCAACTTCTCAAGGGCGGCAAATACATGAAGGATTTCGATTTTGGCCAGGTAATCGAACTTGCCCGATCTGCCAAAGGCGAAGATGAATTCGGCTACCGCGCGGAATTCATCAACCTCGCCCGTCTGGCGCGGTCGACGAAACCGCTTAACTGAGATTGACCGCGGTGGGCGGTCGAGCCGGAGCGGAAAAGGCGGTACACTTCCTCCCGTCTTTTCCGCTCCACATTAAAAGGATCGCCGCATGTCCGTCGCCGAAACACTCGCCGCGTTCCTTATCGAAACCGGATATGACGATCTCCCAGACCAAGCGATCGATCATGCCGCGATGATCGTCGCCAGCACGATCGCGAGCGCAGCCTGCGGCGCCGGTATCCAATCCGCCGCCATCGTGCGGGACCTCACCAAGGACCGCGGCGGCCGGCCGGACGCGTCGATCTGGTTCGATGCCGGGCCGAAACTGCCCATCGTCAGTGCCGCGCGGGTCAACGCGATGATGAGCGACGCGGCGGCCTCCGACGACAGCGATCTGCGCAATATCGTGCATGCCGGCACGCCACTGACGGCGACGGCCCTCGCCGTCGCCGAGCGCACCGGCGCCAACGGCAGGGATATCTTGGCGGCCATTGTTCTCGGCTACGAGGCGGCCGGCAGGATCGGCGAAGCGATCATGCCGCGCTTCAACTACCGCGGCCATCATGGCTGCATGGGCGCGGTCTTTGGCAGCGCCGTCGCGGCGGCGCGCTTGCTTGGACTGGACGCCAGCCAGACGGCGCATACCATCGCGTTGACGGCGACGTCGATCGGCGGCTTGTCGGTGGCGGCGGCCACGAGCGTCGCCCGCGAATACCACGCCGGACTGGCGACGATGCTCGGGCTCGAAGCGGCGCTGTCGGCGCAACGCGGTTACACGGCGGAGCTTTCGGTCCTGGAAGCGGAACGTGGCTTCTGCGCGCTCTATGCGGATACCGACGGCGCCAACATTACCGAGGACCTCGGCGACAACTGGGATATCGTCACGGACATGGCGATCAAACTGGTGCCCGGGGGCCATCCCTACCACGCGTTTGCCGAAGCGGCCGCGAACGCGGCCCGGGACGGACATATCGACGCCGCGGATATCGTATCGATCACCGCATCCCGCCCGGGCATGACGGCCCTGACCGGCCCGCTGCATCCTACCGACCTTATCGATATGGCGCACAGCCCCGCCTATTTCCTCGCCGCCGGCGCCGCCGACAAGGAATTCACCTGGTCTCACGCCACACCGGAAAAGATCGACGATCCGGTCATCCACGGACTGATCGAAAAGGTTCGGGTCGGACCGGAACCGGTCGAGAATGTCGCGGATTATCGCCAGGGTGCCACCGTAACGATCGAAACCTCGGACGGGCACTCAGTGACCAATACCGTGTTCGTTCCGACGGGCGCCGGTTGCCTCGGCATCGATTGGGCCGATATCGATGCGAAATACCGCGTTCTTGCACCCAGCGCGCCGATGACGGCGGGACAGGTCGAGGCCAGCTTGAAATCCATTCATGATTTCCGCGACCTCGCGCACGTGGCGGCTTTGGTCGATCTGCTACAGTGATCCAAAGCAACCGCAACGAAAGCGCCAGCACCTATGAATGAATCGGAGACGACGACCGTACGAAGCGCCGCATCGTTCGGCCCGGACCACCCGGCGAGTAGCGCCCTCGCCGGCCGCGCCGACATATTCGCGATGACCGAGCAGGCGCATGGCGCGCCTTAACGCGGAGCATGGCCTGGCGGAACATTTTCCCGAATTATTGGGAAAAGCCTATTCCGAAGAGATGGTAGCCGAATAGCGGACCCCGACTTCGATGGCGGTTCCGACGTGCGGTTGTCCGCACTGATCCAGCATACCGATCTTGTGACCCAAAGGCGGCATATGCAATAAGGTCGATGAACTTGTTCGAAGACGCGGAACAATTCTACCGCGAGGCCTTCGTCGATCTGTAGTACACGCAAGTCAAGAGCGGTATTCGAGACGTATTCGCGAGAAACGAGAACAGGTTTTATTAAGGGAAATAGTACAAGCGCGATATCTATAAATCTGCTACCAAGCTGCGTTTAGTTTTGCGCCTACGCAGTTCGATCAAGAGTTGCAAAATATGATCCTTGTACAGGTTTCCGACACACATATCGACGAACCCGGAACGCTGGTCTACGGCAGTTTCGATACGGCAGCGGCGCTGCGAAAGACGATCGACGCGATCAACGCGATGGACCCGGTCCCCGATTTGGTGTTGCACACGGGCGATATCGCCTCGCACGGCAGCGTGCCGCGTTACGAAGCGTTTCGGGAAATCATCGAAACGCTGTGTGTTCCGTTCGCCCTGATGCCCGGAAACCACGACGACCGCCAGTCGTTACAGTCCGTATTCGGTGGAGCGCACGGCCTGCCCGCTTCCGGCGAGTTCCTGCAATACGTCGTCGAGGATTATCCGGTCCGG
>CAYLTU010000418.1:0-3989 GCA_964386465.1 uncultured Rhodospirillaceae bacterium | reverse complement strand
AGAACGGCGCGGCGAGGCCGATCGTTGCCAACTTGTTGAGATTGCCGCGCTCGGCGCCGCTGCGTCCGGCGATCGGCGCGTGGTTCATCGCCTCGCTCACCGCGGCACCTAGGGTGACCCCGCGCAGCATCGCGCGACGAACATCGCCGTCGGTGAGCGTGCCACAGAGTTTCCCGTCGCCATCTACAACAACCTGGAAGAGGTAGGTCGACTGATCGAGGCGGCGCACCGCGTCGCGCAAGGTGAGGTCGAGCGGGCAGGCATAGCGTTCGAGATCGGTGATGCGAATCATGAACCTACCCGGCGCACGACGCCGCCCCCGGCAAGGGTCAAAGCGGCTTCGGCGAGGCGCCAATCGTCCTCGGTGTCGATATCGATCGAAGCGACGTCGTTCATCTCCAATGCCAGGGTGCGCGGCGGATAAAGGCTGTGGTGAGAGCGTAAAGCGGAGGTGCGTATGAGATACACCGCGCCGTTCGGCGCCAATTCTCCCAGGCCTTCGACTGGCTGAATGACCCCGGCCGCGTCCGCCCTATAGGTCAGTCGGTCTGGTTTCCGCGAACGCCGCATGCCGACCACGGCGTCGGTGTCGGCGCGGTCATCAAGGGCCTGTATCGCATCGACCAAACAAGCGCCGCCGCGGAGCGGCGAAGTCGGCTGTAACACCATCACTCGCTCGGGATCACCGCAGTGCGCATCGGCATACCAATCGAGAGCGTGGATCACCGCCTCAATGGTCGCCGCCGCATCAGAGGCGAACCGTGCCGGACGCAACCAGGGTACTTGCCACCCCAAGAAACGGCCTCGCTCGGCGATCGCCTGATCGTCAGTACTTAGCAAGCATCTCCGCGTCTCCATGCCAGCCTCTTTCAGCGCCTCGGCGGTGTGGTCGAGCAAGGGTCGGCCGCCAAGAATACGGAGGTTTTTGCCCGGCAGTCGCTTCGAGCCGCCGCGCGCGGTGACGATCGGGAGCAACGCCGTCATAATCTTCGCCGCGCCCATGGCCTAGCCCGCAAGACCTGTCCGATGGACAGTCGCAACCATTGGAACAACGGAACGTGCGTGGGGTCGGCGCGAAATGGATCGAGATGCTCGACAGTGCTGATTTGCTCACGATCCGCCAACGAATGTTTGACGATATGGGTTATCACCCGGTTGTTCGCGGTGAGTTGAATTTGACCCATCCAAACTGGCTCGTCCGGCGCGATCAGAGCAGCAAGATCGATCATCCGTCCGGACATCGGCTCTACCCGTAAACGGCGCGGCCGCCGCCCGTCGTGGCTGAGAATTTGCGCGAGGATCGGTCGACGATAAGGATTGATCAGGACCAAACTGTCGCCGAGATCGCGTTCGCGATCAATGTGAATGATCGGATAGGCGTCGACATAGCGTCCGAACTCGGCGATCTGGCCGATTACCTGGGGCGAGCCGAATTTCCAGGTGTGGCAGAGGAAGAAGGATTTGCGGCCGGGCGCGGAATAGACATTGTAGAACGGCGGCGGACGATTGCTGGCGAACAAGGGTTCATCATCGGCGGTCCGTACCGTGAACTCGAGATACCCCCCCTCCTCGGGCCAGCCATCAAGCCCCGCCCCCGCCCAGGTGATTTCATCGTCGGGTTCGATGACCGGCCTGCCGTCTTTGAGTTCGATGCGCTCCTCTTTATCGGCGACCGGTTCACCGTCACAGTAGGCGGTCCAGGCGCGGACGATGGTCCCACTGCCGTCCGTGAGGCGCGCGGCGATCGCCTCAAGCGGCATCACTACCGAGCAGTTGTAGCCCTTGGGCAACCAGACGATGATTGGAATCAGATAAGACGACGACATAAGAGCGAGTGGATTCCGCGAAAGTTAAAGGTGATCGATGGAGAGCCGTTCGCCATCGCGTGACAGGCAGACGAAATGGAGCTTGCCATGACCGACTGTTTGTCACCGAATTTGCAAAAATTTGGAGCCCAATGCGCGGACCGCTTCAGAGGACAAATCGACCTCGTGAAGGATACTGCCGAACGGCGGCACTAGACGGCTCGCCGCACCGATCGGCTCTAATTGCCGACTTTCATTGATCCAATAGCTGAAGTTGACGCGATACGGCTGGCGCCCGGCGTTAACGATGGTGAAGAGTGCACGTTGGATGTCGGGTTGCCATGGAATGCGGTGCGAGCTCGTTTGGTTGGGCGCCGCCGCTTGAAAATGCAAACTGGCCGCGCTCTGGGGGCAATTGATTTCTATCTGCGGCCGCGTCGTGCCGCGCACCGTAGGCCGGTCCGGATAGCGGTCAACAGCGATGGAGCCTATCGACAGCCCGTCCGCCGGCGGAAATTTGGAAGACAGATCGATGCGCAGATTCTCGCCCTTGGCAAGTGTTCGCCGTGCCTTGAAGACCGTGTTTCCGGCTCCGTCGCGCAAACGATAGCGAATATCGAAGTCGCTGTTAGCGCCAGGTCCATCGTAAAGTAATTGATGGTTCACCATCCATAAATATTCGGTGATGCCGCCGCCACGTAAGACCGGCATCCAGTTAGTCATGTTCCACGGCATCATGACTGGCACGCGATCCAACAGTGCATACAGTCGCTGCTTTGGCGACAAAGTCATCGGAGTGAGAGTCTCGTCGCTCGCAAGGCGCTTGGCGTTCGCCGCATCGCGCGGCGATTCGGTGAACAGGTATTCGAGGTCGAGCATGCAGGCCGTGCACTCTCGGCCGGATCCAGTGACATCGAGTAGGGTGTCGAAACTCGCGGTCGGGCGTCTTGCCACCTCCGCAATGAAAGCGTCACGGCTCAGATTGGCACAGCCGCACAGCAGCTCGTCCGAAGGCCCACGACGTCTAGGTTTCTCCACTACACCGGCCATGGTCAGTCGGCCTCCAGATTTGCGAAAGTAAGTCGAGCCAAGCGCGATTGACCGATGGTACCGCTTTCAAGGAGCTCGTAGTCATAGCCCGCAGCCTTGCACTCTTGCTCCATAAAGTCCTCTGGATACCAAAAATCCTTCACATGCCGTCGTTTATAGGATTCGTCGGTGGAGAACGTGAAAAGGAATTGGCCGCCCGGTGCGATCAGCGGCCGCATTGCGCGGAGCATGACACGTATTTCGGACACCGGCATATGAGTCAGCACGGACTGCGCCCATACGTAGTCGAACTGACGCCCTTGGAGTTCTTTCAAGTCGCAATCGGTGACCGTGAACGCCTCATACGTGTCGGACTCGATCCCCGATTCAGCCAGCAAGTTCCGGCCCTTGTCGAGCCGCACGGCGGAGATATCGACGCCGGTATACTGCCCCGAAGCAAGGTAGGGGATGGCCGTCAATCCAGTTCGCATTACGCCGCACCCATAGTCGAGCAAGCGATGATGCGGCTGCATTCCAACCGCCTGCAAACCCTCTAGGTGAGACTTCGACTGATCGAGGTACCGATCGCTTGGCCGCTTATTCCCGCCGATCTCCGCCTCGTGGTTCATCCGATCAGTATAAAAAGCGGTCCAATCCTTGCCAAACAGCCGATAGCGAAAAACATACTAAACCCACTCTTTCGGCAAGCGGATAAATCGATGCCGCACCGAGTTGTATTCCCCGCGCAGTAGCCTAATAACCGCTTGACGCACCATCATGATCTCCTATCGATATCCGCTTATACGATCTGATGGCGCAATATCCATTCGCCATCTACTTGTTTCCATAAATGCGGCGAACGGAACGAATCGGCGATGGCGAAGAACTCGGCTTCGTCCATGTCGAGATATTCCAGGAAATCGGGGGAATACTTGCTCGGAAATTCCTGGTCGTAGCGTTGCACCAACGCCACGCCTTCCTCGCGGGTGATGTGATGGTTACGGATTTCCTGGCTCGCATCGTAAGTCGTCCGGCCGATGCCGAACTTCATCAAGGTCGTCCAATAGTGATACGGATCGGTCTTGTCGTCGATTGAATTATACTTCGAATAGGTGCCCTCGGTGCGGTCTTCGTTGGCTTCGAAACCGATATGTT
>CAYLTU010000417.1:0-4002 GCA_964386465.1 uncultured Rhodospirillaceae bacterium | reverse complement strand
GAGCACCCGCACGCCTTCGAGAATTCGTTTCGGCATTTCTGAATTGTCCTCCCGGTGCCCATCATCGCGCGTTCGGCGATCAAGCGCCATGCGGCTAGTGGGCACAGCGCGCATCCGAGATGATATAGTCGAGATACAGGAATATTAAGCCGGGACAGCCAATCGCCCATGCCGACATCCGAAAACCCGTCACTGCCGACGGCGAACACCGTGAACGGCAGCGAAGTAACGGGCCAATCCGCCGCCCGTTGGAACGGCCGCTTCTCGATTACGATCACGCTGGTGACGGCGATCGGATTGCTAACCTTGATATCGGTCGGCGGCGTGCTCGGTGTCGGGGTCTGGCTTGCCCAGAAAAACACTTTCGCGCTGCTCAGCGACAATGCGCATCTGGGCGTGAGCACCGCTGTCAACCGCATCGAGCAGCACCTAAAGCCGGCGGAGTACCAGGCGATGTTCCTCGCCGAGCAGATCTCCAGCGGCAGGATCGACACCAAGGACCGCAAGCGGCTGGGCGACTTGCTCACCGGTGCGCTGGCGGCCGCGCCGCAGATCGATTCCGTCATCTACATCGACAGCGCCATGCAAGCTTTTATCGTTGCCAGCGATGGTCGGCACGGTAAGGTCACGGTCGACACCTTCGATTACTCGCGCGATCCGGAGATATTGAAGCGGATGGCGGAGGTTGTGCCGGGGCCGAACTGGGGAACCCCGATTTGGCGCGACAGCACCAAGCGGACCTATATCAACATAGCCGTCCCGGTTTCCGTTGATGGCGCCACTGTTGGCGCCGTGGTCGCCGCCGTTTCCGTCAAGGAGCTTTCAAATTTCGTAAGCGGCGCGAATCCAGGCGCCGAGGGTTCGAGATTTATTCTGTACGGTCGAGACCACGTTCTCGCGCATGCGCTGACAGCGGACGGCTATCCGGGCCGTACCAACGAGGCCCCGCTGCCGCCGGTCGACGGTTTCGGCGACCCGGTTCTGGCCGCGATCTGGCAAACCGAAGACCGGTACGAGCTAGGGCTGGACATGCCGGAGGGAACCGAAGGTCACGTGCTCCATATGGATCCGCAGCGTTTCATATACGTCTACCGGGCCATTCAGGGATTCGGCCCCAAGCCCTTGATCGCAGGCGTCTATTTCAGTCGTGACGAGATCGGGCAGGAAATACGGCGCATGGTGATCTCGCTGGTCGTCGGGATCGTCAGCCTGATCCTGTCGGTGCTCGCGGCGATTTATATCGGCCGAAGGATCGCGCGGCCGATCGTCCGGTTTTCCACTGCCGCCGGCCGGATACGCGATCTGGACATTGCGAAGGTGGACGACCTTCCCGGCAGCGTCTTTCGGGAACTGAACGATCAATCGCGGTCCTTCAATGCCATGCTGCGCGCCCTACGCTGGTTCGAATTCTACGTCCCGAAGAAGATTGTCGAACAGCTGGTCAGGCAAGGCGACGTACGGGGCATGGTCTCCGACGCGCGCAACATCACGGTGCTGTTCACCGACATGGTCGGTTTCTCAGCCTTGTCGCAGGATATGACGGCATCCGAGGTCGCGGCCTTGGTCAACGATCACTTCTCCCTGATCGGCAAATGCATCGACGACGAAGAAGGGACGATCGACAAGTTCATGGGCGACTCGGTGATGGCCTATTGGGGCGCACCGGAGAAACAGAAAAATCGGGCCGAGCGCGCCTGCCGCGCCGCCTTGGCCATGGCGACCGCGATCCGCGCCGACAATAAGGCGCGTGAGGCCGACGGAAAACCGGCGATCGGTGTCCGCATCGGCATCCACAGCGGTCGGGTTACCGTCGGCAATATCGGTACGCCGGACCACCTCAATTACACGGTCATCGGCGACGACGTGAATGTCGGCGCCCGCCTGGAACAACTGGGCAAGGAACTCTATCCGCCGGACACCGATGTCGCGATCCTGATCAGCGGCGATACCAAGCATGATCTGAGCGACGCCTTCGAAACGGAGCTCGCCGGCCGTTACGAGCTGAAGGGCCGCGCCGGCGCGGTCGAGGTATACCGTTTGTTGTGAAACGCTTCGGCGAAAGCAACTAACCGGATCGGTAATGTCGGCAACAAAATGCATCGCCTGCGCGAGCGCTTCTGTTGGACCAATTAGCCGGGTTGGGTCAATCCACGACGGCATGATATTCTGTCGCGCCGTTCGTTTATTGGATTTCGGAATGACCAACAACCCTTTGATTACAAACATTGAAACGCTGGTGGAAGAGATTCCGAGTGGCGCTACGATCGTCTTGCCGCGCGATAACACCGGCGCCATGCGCGAGACGATCGCACCGACGATCGCCGACGCCGATCCAGGCTTCGCACGGGAGCTGTGGGCCTACGAACAGGAAACGGCGTAGGTAAGTCTCATGACGGAACAATCCGAGGCATTATGGGCGCGCTCCGCCGCCGAGTTGGCACCTTCGCTGCGTGACGGAACACTTCGTTCGCAAGATCTCATCGAATCCGTGTTGGCGCGCATCGCGCGGCTGGAACCCACACTGAACGCCTATGCGCTTGTCGATGAGGAAGGCGCACGCCGTGCGGCAGAGAAAGCCGACGCGATGCGGGCACAAGGTACCGAACTCGGACCGCTGCACGGCATACCTTTCTCGGCGAAGGACCTCATCCTTACAAAAAGCGTCGAAACGGCATTCGGGTCGCATCTGATGGCCGGGAATATTCCCGAACACGACGCCGCCGCCGTCACACGCCTGAAACGGGCGGGCGCCATTCTGATCGGCAAGACGACCACGCCGGAATTCGCCCATAAGGCGGTGACCGACAGTCCCCGATACGGCGCAACCCGCAATCCCTGGAACCCCGAACACACGGCGGGGGGTTCCAGCGGCGGCGCAGCCGTTGCCGCCGCGACGGGCATGGCCCCGCTGGCCGTCACCACGGACGGCGCCGGATCTTCCCGCATACCGGCGAGCTGTTGCGGCGTGTTGGGTCTGAAGGCGACGCTGGGCCGCATTCCACACGAATACGCGCCGGACCTGTTCGGCAATTTCTCCTATATCGGGGCGATCACCCGAACGACGGCCGACCTGGTCCTCATGTTGAACACCATGAGCGGCCCTGACCAACTGGATCCTTGGACCCGTGGCATCGACCCCACGGCGTGTTCCGTCGCGGAAGAGCCGGTTTCACGGCTGGGCGGCGTACGACTGCACTACAAACCCCGTCTCGGCAACGAATTGCTCGACGACGATGTCCCCGAGGCAGTCGAACGGACGCTTGGTATCCTGTGTGACGCGGGCGCGTCATTGGTCAAAAGCGACGGACGGGAGGATTGGGGCAACGAACTGACGCGCATAACGCTCCGCGCGCCGTTGGCCGCGCGCATGGCGCGCTACTCGGACGCGGACCGCGCGCTGATGGACCCATCCCTCGTCGCTTCGATTGCAGAGAGCGAAGCCCTGGACCGCGTGGCGCTGCAGAAGGCGCCCTTACAGCGCAGCGAGCTCTATAAACAGGTCGAGGCCATCTTCACGTCAGCCGATCTGCTGGTCACGCCAAGCCTCGGCGCGCCGCCGCCCCTCGTTTCCCACAAGGCTGGTGACCCGATCACGATCAACGGTCAAATCGCGGGGCCCTTGCGCGGCAACTGGTACAACTATCCGGCACCGTTCAACCTGACGGGACATCCGGCCATCTCGATACCCTGCGGCATGACCCCATCCGGCCTGCCGGTTGGCGTACAAGTGGTAGCGCCCTGGTTCGAAGAGCAAGGTTTGCTCGACGTCGCCGCCGCGTTGGAAGCGCTTCAGCCCTGGACGACGGACTGGCCGCCGTCGGTTTAACCCGGATATCTCACCGTCATTGGGGTCGCCACGGGGTATATCGCGCGACAGGTTAGGAGAACCGCGCCGCGCGATGCGGGGACATCGGGCAAGCGGTTCGACGCAGCCTGTCGCGCGATATACCCCGCCCGAAGGGTCGTGCTGTGCGGACCGCCCGCGTTGTCGAAGGCCTCGAC
>CAYLTU010000416.1:0-4004 GCA_964386465.1 uncultured Rhodospirillaceae bacterium | reverse complement strand
TAGTTAAGAAGTCAGGGTTCAAAAATTTGTCCCTGAACAATTAGCAAACGGACAGTGATCGGGAAGCATTAAACGATTTTGTCGCATAAAATGCTATCATTGATTGCAAAAATGAATATGTTTTGGGCTGCCAAACACATTCCTCTCCTTCGCGAATGGAGACGCCTATCGAGATCTTTGATCCCCTACTCCTTCGCCGCCATCGCCTCGGCCAACGCCAGCACCGCGCGCGCCTGTTTCAGGTGGGGCATATCGATCATCATGCCATCAAGGCCGACCGTGCCGGCGCCCGGATTTTCCTCGAAGACCGCGACGATGCGCTTAGCGTGGGCGATCTCGTCCACCGTTGGCGTGAAGGCCTCGTTGATCGGGCCGGACTGGTCCGGATGAATCGCGACCTTGCCGAAGAAACCGGAACGCCGCGCCTGGACCGCTTCCGCGATCAGCCCCTCGGTATCGCGGAAATCGACATAAACCGTATCGACCGGCATCACTTCGGCCGCGCGCGACGCGGCGAGGCACAGGGTACGCGCCAACTGGTAGGGGCCGTCATACTCGCCGTTCGGCAGGCGGTTGCTGGTCGCGCTGAGCGCCGCCGCAAGATCCTCCGCGCCCCAGGTCATGCCGTAGAGCCGCGGCGTCGCGCCGATGAAAGTGTCGAGGTCGAACAGCGAGCGCGCCGTCTCGGTCGCCACGGCGAGTATCTGGGTCGAGCCGATCTCCAAACCTTCGCGCGCTTCCAGCGCGTCCAGCGAATGGCTCAAAGCCACCGCCTCGGCCGCCGAATAGGTCTTCGGCAGCAGAATACCGTCCGGCGCGCCGACCATGACCGCGGCCAAATCGTACATCGGGTATTCCGTGTCGAGCGGGTTGATGCGCACCCAGAGCTGTCGCTTTGAACGGTCCTTATGGGCTGAAAGGAATTCGGCGACCATTCCGCGCGCGACCGGCAACCGGGCCTTGGAGACCGAGTCTTCAAGGTCGAGGATTAGCGCGTCGGCATCGTTGCCAAGGCTCTTTTCCAGTTTCCGTTCGCTGTCGCCCGGGACGAAAAGGAACGATCGTAACGTCATACCGGCTTCTTCCGCATCAGGCCGGAGCGCTGGCAATAGGCGACTTCCTCGCCGCGCTGGTTGAAGGCTCGGTGTTCGAAGACGACGATGCCCATGGTCGGGCGCGACTTGCTCTCTCGCTTGTCCTTGATCGTCGTCGTGGACCGCAAGGTATCGCCGTGGAAGACCGGCTTCGGAAAGCGCACGTCGGTCATGCCGAGATTGCCGACCGTAGTGCCCAGCGTGGTGTCCGTCACCGAAACGCCGACCATCAGGCCCAAGGTGAAAATGCTGTTGACCAGCGGCTTGCCGAATTCCGTGTCCTTGGAGAATTCCGCATCCAGGTGCAACGGCTGCGAATTATGCGTCAGCGACGTGAACAGCACGTTGTCCATTTCGGTCACCGTCCGGGTGAGCGCGTGTTCGAAGGTCTGCCCGACCTCGAATTCTTCGTAATACAGCCCTGCCATCTTTCCAATCTCCTATTGTTCGTCAACCCCACCGACTACCTATCGTCCGACGCCCTCTCGCGCAAGGTCACACCGAACCGTTACCGATGCTCATGCCGCCGCAAACGTAGAGAACCTGTCCGGTCACATAGGACGCGTCGTCGGACAGCAGGAAGGCGATCGGCCCGGCAATCTCCTCCGGTTCGCCGCCGCGCTGCAGCGGCACGTTGCGCATCACGGCGTTCAGTTTATCGGAGCCTTCCGGATGGTTTCGCTTGAACAGCTCGGTCGCGATCGGCCCCGGCGCAATCGCGTTTACGTTGATGCCGTATTCAGCCAGTTCCAGCGCCCAGGTCCGGGTGAAGCCGATGGCGCCCGCCTTCGCCGCGGCGTAGGCCGTGCGCTCCTCCTTGCCGAGCACGGCGCGGCTGGAAATGTTGACGATGCGGCCCCCGCCCTTGCGCTTCATCGACGGCAGACAGGCCTGTGTGCATTGCAGCGCCGCCGTGAGATTTACGGCGATGACGCTGTCGAAGGACTGCAACGAGGTATCTTCGAGCAGTTCCGGCAGTGAGTAGCCCGCATTGTTGACCAGATTGTCGATTTCGTATTCCGCCGTGATCTCCGTCAGCGCTTCGGCCGTCGCCACGCGATCGGTCAGATCGACCGAATAGAACGGTCCCGGCGCGTCGTTCGGCATCGTCCGCGCGATCCCGATGATCAGATGTCCGTCATCGGCGAGCCGCGCCGCGGCCGCTTCGCCGATCCCTTTAGAGGTTCCCGTAACCAGTGTGACCGGCTGAGTCATGTTCGTTCCTTTGAAGGTTCGTTGCGCTCGGCGCAGTAGAGCACCGGAGCGCGGTTGGATAAAGCGAATGGATCGTGCGGCGCTTCGTCGCTACGCTCTGCCGCATAGAGATGGAGGAAAAGCATGAAGATCCAACTGTTGGGCACCGGCACGCCCACACCGTCGCTGAAACGCATGAGCTCCGGCTATCTGGTCACCGTGGGCGACGATACGATTCTGTTCGATCACGGCACCGGCGCGCATCACCGCTTCCTGGAAACAGGCAAGAAGCCGACCGACGTCACGCACCTGTTCCTGACCCACCTGCATTACGACCATTGCATAGATTACGCGCGGCTCGTGCTGACCCGCTGGGACCAGGGAACGCATGATCTGCCGGAACTGAAGGTCTTCGGCCCGGAAGGCACCGCCGACATGACCGAGCGCCTGTTCTCCGATTCCGGTGTCTTCGACCGAGATCTGACTGCCCGCACCAGCCACGAAGGCAGTCTGGCGTTCTACGAGGCCCGCGGCGGCACCCTGCCCCGCCTGCGTCCTCAACCGAAAGTCAGGGAATTGCGCAGCGGCGACCAGGTCGAGGGCAACGGATGGACGGTCAGCGCGCAAAGCGTAATTCACCATCAGCCCTATCTGCACTGTTTCGGTTATCGGATCGAAACACCGGACGGGTCGCTTGCCTATTCCGGCGACAGCGGCCCCTGCAAGGGAATGGAAGTCCTGGCGCAGGATTGCGACGTGATGATCCACATGACCCATTACATTTCCGGCACGGCATTGAATCCGAACAACGAGAAAACCTCCTCCGGCCACCTCGAGGTCGCCAAACTGGCGGCCAAGGCGAACGTCAAGACATGCGTCGTCAGCCACGTCACCGAACAGATGGACGTGCCCGGTGTGCGCGAGCGCCTGCTCAAGGAGATGGCGGATATCTATTCGGGCAACATCATCTGGGGTGAAGATTTGATGGAGATTCCACTCGAAGGCCCGAAACCGGCGAAGCTGCTCTGATACGGGATTTGCGCCGCCCCGGCGGCTGTGGCTAGGCTTAGGCTCCCTTCCCCGACAGCGCAGGAGAGAAGCCGTGCCGGTCCTTTACGAAAAACGCGGTTCCATCGGAATCGTTACCCTGAGCCGCCCCAAGAACCGAAACGCCTGGGCGCCGGATTTCTACGACTCGATCGAGGAGTACTTCTCCGAAATGGAAGCCGATGACGAAATCCATTGCGCCATCCTAACCGGCGACGAGGCCGGCGGCGCGTTCTGCGCCGGTGCGAACCTTAAGGATCCCAATACCCATTCGCACCCGTCGACGGCCGATTTCATCAAGGGGTTGCCGCGACTGAAGAAACAACCCTTCACGATGCTGAACGGGTTCGCCAAGCCGATCGTCTGCGCCGTCAACGGCTACGCCATCGGGATCGGCTGCATCATCACCTTCTGCTGCGACCTGATCGTCGCCTCGGAGAAGGCGGAGTGGCGCCTGCCGCAGGTCGCGCTCGGCATCATCCCCGCCTATGGCGGCTCCGCCAGACTCGCACGCTGGATCGGACGTGGTCAGGCGATGCGGGTCGCGATGGGCTTCCCGCTGAAGGGCGAAGAGGCGCACCGCATCGGGCTGGCGCAATGGGTCGTACCGCACGACCAGTTGATGGCGCAGACGATGGAGGTCGCCGAGCACATCGCCGGCATGCCGCC
>CAYLTU010000415.1:0-4023 GCA_964386465.1 uncultured Rhodospirillaceae bacterium | reverse complement strand
AAAAGCACGGTATCGACAACGCCGAAAAAGCGGTGTTGTCGCTGATCCGGGAGATATTCGACGAACGTCGGGAACGTGAGACTCATCTCGTGCTTCCGACCGACGCGACGTTGCATTAGCATTGACCGGTCAAACCGCACTCCAGCGGGTACACATGATCTTGAAGCCGTACTTAGAAGTCGTGTATTGCGGTTCGCCGACGTAATCGACTAAGCATTAAGCTCACCGATGCGCGTCAATAGTCGAGGGTCAAGGCACCGAAATGGCGAAATCCAGCAAAAGGCGGAAGAAAGCAACCTCCTCGCCGGCGGCAAAGACGGCTCCGGGCCGATCGTTTCCAACACGTTACGTAATATATGGCCTTGCCATACTAGCCTTGGCTGGTGCGCTGTACGGTATCGTTAGCGGTCAACCGGAGGCGAGTGCATTCGAAGCGCTCGCCGCGGAAGGCCAGGGCGAGCTGCAACGGGTGCAGTCATTCCCGAACGAGGGCCGGACGCACGTGCCGGCGGGAAGCCAGATCAACTACGGAACGAATCCTCCAACCTCGGGACCGCACTATATCCATTGGGTCGATCCGGGTTTTTATGAGGCATCGAAAGGACGCAGCAATCTCGTCCACTCGCTGGAGCACGGGTTGATCGTCATTTTCTACGACCAGCCGGGAGAATCGGTGATCGACCGGCTGAAGGCGTGGACCGACCTGTTCAACGGACCGTGGAGCGGCATCGTCGCTGTGCCGAAAGCGGGTCTCGGAGACAAACTGATTCTCACGGCGTGGCGCAAAATTCTGCGTTTGGACCGGTTCGAGGCCGTATCCGCCGCTGCCTTCATCGACGCCTACCGCGGACGCGGCCCCGAAAATCCGGTCCGATAACGGCGGGAATCCTCGATTCTCGGAAGTTCAGAATAATAGCAGCGAAAATTGCCGCGAAACCGCTGATTTGGACTCTGTTTTCGGCTGAGACTTGATATATTCCACGTGCGGGGAAAAGGGGCTTCTAAGCGCGTGTCAAAGCACAATTCGATACCGGTTCGTTCAAAATCGAAATTTGCACGTTTCATGACGCGCGCATTCCGCGAGCGTGAGTTGCTGTTGCGCTCGGAGGGACAGGTACGCTTCCTGATCCTGACACCGCGCCTGCAGAAAAGCGTAGCGTGTCTGTTTGGCGCACTTCTATTGTGGGGATCATCGGCGACTGTCGTATCGCTGGTCGAATACGACGAGATTGCCGCGGTCGGCGCGCGGCTGAACGACTCGCGCGTCGCCTACAACGATCTGCTGGAAGAGATCGCGATATATCAGCGTAAGGTCGCGGAAGTCACCGGAAAACTGAAACGGAATCAGGCAGAGCTCGTCGGGCGTTTTGCGGACGCCGATGCGTTGATTGGCGACAACATACTGGGTGGCAAACCGGAGAAGGCTGCCGGAGGCCGTTTGGCGGCGATTACCGAGTCGCGTGATGCGATGCGCCAGCATCTCCACAAACTGGATGAAGAATTGCGCGAGATGACGGAACTGGACGGCGTGCTGGCCGACTCGCTGAATTTGATCCAGAACGATCTGATCACGGCAGAAGCGGAACGAAAAAAGGTCTATCAAGCGCGCGCCAATCTCAAACGGCAGGTCGATAGTTTGGAGGGTAAACTTCAGGGATCGCGTGCGACGATCGCCGCATTGGAAGAAAAAATCGTTGAAAGGAACGGATCGCTGTCGGAGGCCCGCAGCGAGATCGATATAACGAATGTCGCCCGTGAAAAGCTGAAAACGCGCCAGACCGAACTGAAAAACACGATTGCCAACGCCGCAAAGACGGAAGTGGCGTTGCGCGGCGTAACGACAGAGTTGGAGTCCGACCTTGCGGTGGCGAAGGCGGACTACGAACGAATTGCCGTCGACCGCGCCGAGTTGGAGGTCAAGTCGGCGGCGTTGCAGGGCGCATTGCGCGCGGAAGAAGCGCGCGCAAACCTGTTGGAAACGGATATGCGCAAGTTTGTCGCCCGCCTGGGGTTGGAAACCGGCGATACAAATCCGCACAATCCCGCGAAAGAGTCGCTGAGCGACCGGGTCGCGTTGCTGCTCGATCGTTTGACCGATATTCATCAGGCTCGGTCGAAGGTCATCGAGTCGCTTAACGCGCTTATTGTCGACGATATTGAAGATTTCGAGCGTATTGTCGGTATGACGGGTATCAAGGTGGACGGTCTGCTCACGAAAGTCGAGGCCGAACAGGAGTTGGGCAAGGGTGGCCCCTTCGTTGCTTTGGCCGGCGGCTTGGCGAACGACAGCCTCGCCGGGGCGGTGCAAGGGCTGGATTCGCAACTATCTCGGTTGGAAGCCCTCAAGGTCGCGCTACAGTCCGTACCGCTGATCTCCCCGGTCGATACCTATCGGGTTGCGAGCAAATTCGGCAAACGGCGCGATCCCATAACTAAAAAATGGGGACTGCATGCCGGCGTCGACCTGGCCAGCCACAGTAAGACAATGATCTATTCCGCTGCGCCCGGCGTCGTCGTCAAGGCCGGATGGAGCGGGCGCTATGGCCGCATGATCGAGATCGAACATGGGTACGGAATCCGGACGCGATATGGTCATCTCCGCAAGATATTGATCAAGAAAGGCCAGACTGTGCAGCACCGCGAAAAAATCGCGCTTCTGGGAAGCAGTGGCCGGAGCACCGGCGCCCATTTGCATTATGAAATCCTTTACGGCAACATCGCCATGGATCCGATGAATTTCATTCAGGCAGGGAAACATGTTTTCAAAGAATAAACGAAAATTGGCTGCAAACGATTTGAAAAAACAGGAAAAACCGGCTGCACCTTCGATTCTGAGCAAAAATATTAGGATTACCGGCAACATCGAAACCGACGGCGACATCCAACTCGAAGGTGTCGTGGACGGCGACATCAAGACACATTTGTTGACGATTGGTTTGGAAGCTGTCGTCAACGGGTCGATCACCGGCGACACGATCCGGGTCGACGGTACGGTCAGCGGACAGATCACCGGCCGGTCCGTGCAACTCGGCAAGACCGCCAAGGTCAATGGCGATATCATTCACGAGAGCCTTTCGATCGAGGCCGGCGCCTTCGTGCACGGCATGTGCCGGAACGTGGAGCAGGACCGCCAGCGGCCAGATCTGTTCTCCACAAGGCCCAGTCTCGTGGTCGCGGCCGACGAAGACAGCGCCGTCAATCTTTAACCGACCATTCGATCCTTGAATGCACGCAGGGCGTCGATCTGTTCGGCGACCGACATAATATCCGTGCCCGACGTGTAGAGCGTAACATCGGTTGCGCCGATGCCGCGCCATGCCTCCGCCGCCTGCGCCCAAGATTCCGGGTCGCTCAGGGTCGTTTTAATCCAGCACTCGATGCCGAAAGCTGTCGGATCGCGGCCTTCCGCTTTCAGATAGTCGTTTAATGCCGAGAGCCGGGCGACGGCGGCCTCGTCCGGTTTACCGAGCGGGATCCAGCCCGCGCCGTACCGCGCGGCCCGGCGCAGCATGGCGTCGGCCGATCCGCCGAACCAGAGCGGTATGGGGCGCTGCAGGGGTCGCGGATTGATCCCCACCCCGTTAAGGGTATGGAATTCGCCTTCGAAGGTGACAACATCTTCCGTCCAGAGGCGAACCATTGCTTCGAGCTGTTCGGTCTGCCGTGCGCCGCGCGTTTTCCAATCTTCTTTCAGCGCCTCGTATTCGACAACGTTCCAACCGACGCCGACCCCGAGATCCAGGCGCCCGCCCGACAACACGTCGACCTCGGCAGCCTGTTTGGCCACGAGGGCCGTCTGTCGCTGGGGCAGGATCAGGACGGCGCTGCGCAATCGGACTCGTGTCGTGATGGCCGCCAGATACCCGAGTGTCACGAAGGTTTCGTGGAAACCGTCGTTGATATCGTAAGGGCCTTCAAAGTCGGACCGGATGTTCGGATCGACCCCTAATACATGATCGGGGACATCGATGGACTGCACCCCCGTAGTGAGACAAAGAAACTAGGGACAAGTGGTTAGCAAGT
>CAYLTU010000414.1:0-4023 GCA_964386465.1 uncultured Rhodospirillaceae bacterium | reverse complement strand
GGGCTGGAGCGGCGTGACGCCGCCGGCAAATTGCACAAAGCCGATACGGCGCACGCGCTGGAAGACATACGGCCGCCGCTGCAGGAATTCGCCGGCCGGCATGAGGGCGCGCTTCTGGAGGACAAGGGCGCGGCCCTGGCCTTGCATTACCGCATGGCGCCCGGTATCGAGGCGGCGGCACGGGCGCTGGTCGAATCGCTGACCGCCGACCGAGACGAACTGCACTACCTGGCCGGCAAGATGGTGTTCGAAATCAAGTCGCGCACGGTCGACAAGGGCGTGGCGATCGCCTGTTTCATGGCGGAGACCCCGTTTAAGGGCCGATTGCCGGTCTTCCTCGGCGACGACGTTACCGACGAGGATGGTTTCCGTTTTGTTAACCAAACTGGCGGAATGTCTGTCCGTGTCGGAGAATCGCAGGATTCCGCGGCGCGTTACGCGCTGCCGGATGTCGGTTCGGTGTTACACTGGCTGCAAGCCGCGGCCGGCCATCTGAACGGGGAGAACGGGTGAAATCGACTCTCGATCTGGCGGTAATCGGAAACTCCACGATCAGCGCCCTGCTGGACGCCCAGGCGCGAATCGTCTGGGGCTGTTTCCCGCGTTTCGACGGCGATCCGACCTTCTGCGCGCTGCTGAACAATGGCGGCGAGGACGAGAAGGGCCTGTATGAGGTCTCGTTGTTCGGCCACGCACGGACCGAGCAGTTCTACCGGCGCAATTCCGCGATCGTCATCACCAACCTTTACGACGACAACGGCAACGGGATCGAGATCACCGATTTCGCACCGCGCTTCAAGCAGTTCGGGCGCGTGTTCCGGCCGACCATGCTGGTCCGTTACGTGCGCCCGTTGAGCGGCACGCCGCGCATCCAGGTGAGGTTGCGGCCGGCTTTCGATCATGGCGCGCAGACGCCGGAGCGTACCCGCGGGTCGAACCATATCCGTTTCGTGATGCCGGACCTGACCCTGCGGCTCACCACCGACGCGCCGATCTCCTATATCGACGACGAGGTTCCCTTCGTCCTCGAATCGCCGATCACACTGATACTCGGTCCGGACGAGAGCCTGACCCAGAGCGTGGCGCAGACCAGCAAGGAATTTTACGAACGGACCGACGATTACTGGCGCGAATGGTGCCGCTATCTGTCGATCCCGTTCGAATGGCAGGACGCGGTGATCCGCGCGGCGATCACGCTTAAGCTGTCCAGTTTCGAGGAAAGCGGCGCGATCATCGCGGCCCCCACGACCTCGATACCGGAGGCGGCGGACTCGCGGCGCAATTGGGACTACCGATATTGCTGGCTGCGCGATTCCTATTTCGTCGTCCACGCCCTCAACAGTCT
This sequence comes from uncultured Rhodospirillaceae bacterium, assembly GCA_964386465.1. Lineage (GTDB taxonomy): Bacteria > Pseudomonadota > Alphaproteobacteria > UBA8366. Next base: position 2,678 of record CAYLTU010000414.1, on the reverse strand, counting down.
CGGCGTCACGCGGACGATGGAAGGATATCTCAGCTACATCAACAATATCGTCGCCGCGACCGAGGACGGCTATCTGCAGCCGGTGTTCGGCATCACGATGGAAAGCAATCTGGACGAGCGCGATATACCGTCGCTCAAAGGCTATAACGGGATGGGCCCGGTCAGGGTCGGAAACGGCGCCTACACCCAAATCCAGAACGACGGCTATGGCAGCGTCATCCTTGCCTGCGCGCAGAGTTTCTTCGACCGGCGGCTGACCAAGCTGGGCGACGCGACCCTGCTGACGCGGCTGGAGCGCCTCGGCGAGCAGGCGGTCAAACGCTGGAACGAGCCCGACGCGGGGCTATGGGAGCTGCGCACCCGCCAGGAGGTGCACACCTTCTCCAGCATGATGTGCTGGGCGGCGTGCGACCGGCTGGCGCGGATCTGCGGCCGACTGGAAAACGAAGACCGCGGCGCCTATTGGCGCGGACATGCGGACACGATCAAGGAGGCGATCCTGCGGCGCGCCTGGAACCCGGACATCGGCAGTTTCGCCGACACGTTCGGCGGTGACGGCGCGGACGCCAGCTTGCTGCTGATGGCCGAGCTGGGCTTCCTGCCGCCGGACGACCCGCGTTTCCTGGGCACGCTCAAGATGATCGAGGAACGCCTGCGCAAGGGCCCGCATCTATACCGCTATCACCGCCCGGACGATTTCGGGACGCCGGAGACGTCGTTCAATATCTGCACATTCTGGTACATCGACGCGCTGGCCGCGGTCGGCCGGACCGAGGAAGCGCGCGAACTGTTCGAGAACATGCTCGCCTGCCGCAACCCGATGGGGCTGCTGTCGGAAGACGTCGATCCGGACACCCGCCGGCTATGGGGCAATTTCCCGCAGACCTATTCGATGGTCGGTCTGATAAAGTCGGCGATGAAGCTGTCGAAACCGTGGGAGGCAGCGTTTTGAGCCGTTTGGTCATCGTCTCCAACCGGGTCGCGGTCGACAAGGGCGCCAGCCGCGGCAGCCAGGGCGGTCTCGCCGTCGCGCTGAACGCCACGCTGCGCCGCTTCGGCGGCGTCTGGTTCGGCTGGAGCGGCGAGGTCAGCGACAGTACCGCGACCGATATCAACACGACCACGGTCGACAATGTCGCCTACGCGACCGTCGACCTGCGGCAAAGCGACTACGACGAATATTATTTCGGCTACGCCAACCGGACTCTCTGGCCGCTCTGCCACTATCGGCTCGACCTGGTGGATTTCCACCGGCGCAATTCCGAGGGATATTTCCGCGTCAACAGCCTGTTGTGCAATCGGCTGATGCCGCTTCTCAAGCCGGACGATCTGATCTGGGTGCATGATTTCCACCTGATTCCGATGGGCGGGCAGCTACGCCAGGCCGGCTGCCGCCAGCGCATTGGCTTCTTCCTGCACACGCCGTGGCCCGCGCTGGAGATTTTCCGCGCGCTGCCGCAGCACGAAACGATCATGCGCATGCTGTACGCTTATGATTTGATCGGATTCCAGACCCAGCGCGATTTCCGCGCCTTCGGCGACTATATCTACCGCGAGGTCGGCGGTTCGGTCGACGATGACGGCACCGTGAACGCCTACGGCACCCAGACCCGCGCCGGCGTCTTCCCGATCGGCATCGACACGGAAACCGTGACCGCCTATTCCGAGGCGGAAGCGGATTCGCGCATGACGCGCCGACTGATGTCCAGCCTCGGCGACCGCGACCTGATCATCGGCGTCGACCGGCTCGACTATTCGAAGGGCCTGATCCAGCGCATGTCCGCCTTCGAGCATTTGCTGGAAAATTATCCGGAAAACCGCGGCCGCGTGGTGATGATGCAGATCTCGCCCGCCTCGCGGTCCGACGTGCCGGAATATATCGATATCCGCCAGGAACTGGAGGCCGCCGCCGGCCGCATCAACGGCGCCTACGCGGAATTCGACTGGGTTCCGACCCGGTACCTGAACAAGGGCTTCGCGCGGCATGTCCTCGCAGGGTTCTTCCGCGCCAGCCGCATCGGGTTCGTCACGCCCTTGCGCGACGGCATGAATCTGGTCGCCAAGGAATTCGTCGCCGCGCAGGACCCTGACGATCCCGGCGTGCTGGTCCTGTCGCGCTTTGCCGGCGCCGCCAGCCAGATGACGGACGCGGTAATCGTCAACCCCTACGACGTCGAGAGCACCGGCGAAGCCCTGCAGCAGGCCCTGCACATGCCGCTCGACGAGCGCCAGGCGCGCTGGCGGTCGATGTACGAGGACCTGTGCCGCTACGAAGTGGCGCACTGGACGCAGAGCTTCCTCGACGTGTTGTCGGGGGTCGAGGCGACCCAGGACATGTTCGCCGCGCAGGCGTAAACCAATTGACGCCGCGCGAGTTTAAAGCCTGATTCTCCCTCACCCTGCCCTCTCCCCAAGGAGAGGGAAACTGTGTTGCGACGGTATCTTAAGAACCCTCTCCTTGGGGAGAGGGCAGGGTGAGGGGGAAAACGGCTGAAGTTTCTTGAACGATGAACAGATACTAGGCCCGTTGACCCAACGAGCATGGCGGGTTTGGATGGTGCCGCAATATCTACCAATCGGGGACGGGAATGCCGGACGTAGGGTTCCGTAAGTGGCTGGGCGTCGATTACGAAATCATGGAGGACGGCCATGCGGTGGTCGGGCTGACCCTGACGGAC
>CAYLTU010000413.1:0-4034 GCA_964386465.1 uncultured Rhodospirillaceae bacterium | reverse complement strand
GCGTTCTGGTGGCTGAAGATGTCGTAGGGCTGGGTTTCCAGGTCTTCCAGCACGAGCCGGCCGGACAGCACATCATCCTTCCATTTCGCGTGGTCGTCTTCCATCGCGTGGAATTCCGGCATCACTTCCTCGGCGAACATCGTCAAGCTGCCGCAGATATCCTCGTGGCTGGTCTTGCCGGCCTGGTTCAGCAGGATGACCTGGTCGACATGGGCCTCCTGGAACTGGTGCAGTTTCTCGCGGATCGTCGCGGGCGAGCCGATCAGCGCGCCCTTGAAGGCGTCCTGCGCCTTCTCGCCGTGCCGCCAGTCCTGGAATTCCTCCCACAGATTGCCTTCGCCCGGCGCGTCGACTCCCATGCGGCCGTAATAGGACAGCGCGAAGATGAAGAAGGTCCAGCCGGACGCCTTCTCGTAGGCTTCCTCGTCGGTATCGGCGCACATGAAGCCGGAGACCATCGCGACGTTCGGGTTTGCCGGGTAGTCCGTCAGCCGGTTCGGGCGGTGCAGCAGATTGTTGTAGTACTTGTTCACCCACGCCGTGGCGGCGTCCGGCGAAACGAAGGTGAAGCCGAGGGCGCCCATGCCCCATTCGCCCGCCTGGCCGATCGTCTTGATGTTGGAACAGGCGACCCAGAGCGGCGGGTGCGGTTTCTGATAGGGCTTGGGGATGACGTTGCGCGCCGGGAAGTCGTGGAACTCGCCATGGAACTCCCAGCTTTCCTTGCTGAACATCGGGATGATCGCCTTGACGGCTTCCTCCCAGCGCTCGCGCTTGCTGCGCACCTGTGTGCCGAACGGATGCAATTCCGCCGGCCCGGCGCCTTCGCCCATGCCGAACTCGACCCGGCCTTTCGAAAGCAGGTCCAATGTCGCGACCCGTTCGGCGACGCGGTGCGGCTGGTTGGTCGGCAGTTGGATGATGCCGTGGCCGAGGCGGATGTTCTTGGTCCGCTGGCTTGCCGCGCCGAGGAACACTTCCGGCGCCGAGGAGTGCGAATACTCTTCCAGGAAATGATGTTCGACCTCCCAGGCGTAATCGTAGCCGAGCTGGTCGGCCAGTTCGATCTGCGTCAGGGAATTCTGCAGCAGTTCATACTCCGAATTCTCCTGCCACGGGCGGGGCAGTTGGTGTTCGTAGAAGATTCCGAATTTCATAAGGGGTTACTCTTTCTCGGTTGCCGGTCGATCAAGCGCCTGCAACATTATTGCGCATCGCGCGATCTATCGCCAACTTGTGCGCCGAAATGAGACAATACGCACCGGTTTTCGGCGATTTCGACCGACATGCCGAGGCGGTTCGTTGCTGATTGAGGCGGTTGGACCGTCTCGCGTCACGCCCTAAGCTACGGTAGCCATTTCTTCCGAGGAGACAGACCGATGCCGATCAATGCCGCTGCCACGGGTAGCCTCGTCGAGCCCTATGACGTCGATATCGAGGCGCGCAATTGCCTGGCCTATGCGGCGGGCATGGGAGAGATTGCGGACGTCTATTTCGACGATGCGCGGCCCGGCGGGATCGTGGCGCCGCCGGCGATGGTGGTTTCGCTCGAATGGCCGGCCTCGCGCGACGTGCGGGCGGGCGAAGCGTTCGGCGGGACACCGGAGGAGCGTCAGCGCGGCGTCCATGCTGTCCAGGACACTCAATTCCACCGCATGATGCGGCCCGGCGACCGCGTGCATGTTTCCGGCCGGCTGGTCGCGATCAAACGCATCAAACCGGGTGCGTTGACCGTGGCGCGCATCGATCTTGCGACGGCGGAGGGCGAGCCTGTTTCGACGACCTACACCACCGGGATCAATCGCGATGTCGACGTGATCGGCGAAGACCGCGTCCTCGAGGACGCGCCGGATTGGCCCGAGGATTCGGCGCCCGGTGAATGGATCGAAACCGTAATCCCGATCGCCCGCGAACTGCCGCATGTCTATACCGAGTGCGCCGACATCTGGAATCCGATCCACACCGAACGCGAGGTCGCGCTCGCCGCCGGACTGCCGGATATCATCCTGCACGGCACCGCCACCTGGGCTCTGGCGGTGCGCGAGGTCGTGGCGGACCGCCTCGGCGGCGATCCGGCCCGGCTTGCGCGCTTCACCGGCCGTTTCACCGGCATGGTCATTCCCGGGACCGACATCACGGTGCGCCATGCCGCATCCGGCCGGGGCGCGGTGTACGAGGTGATCGCCGCGGACGGATCGAAGGCGATCAGCGCGGGACGCGCCCTGTTCCGCGACTGATCGATTTGGAAGACGCGGTATTCAGCGCTTAAGCTGGTGCCAACGAAAAAATTGGTTAGCGAGGGGAGGGGCTCCTTTGAGCAAGCGAATTGCGATGGTCGGCAGCGGCGCCGTCGGCGGCTATGTCGCCGGCAATATGGTGCGCAAGGGCGCCGACGTAACGTTGATCGACGCCTGGCCCGAGCATGTCGCGAAAATGAACGCCGACGGGTTGAGCCTGCGCGGCACGACCGAGGCGGAAAGCCACGAGGTGCCGGTCAAGGCGATCAATATCTGCGAGGTCTCCAACCTGCCGAAGGAAGGGCCGATCGATATCGCCTTCATCTCGGTGAAGTCTTACGAGTCGCAGTTCGCGGCGTCGCTGATCGAGGGCTATCTGGCGCCGGACGGGTTCGTCGTCTCCTTGCAGAACGCGATCAACGAGGAAGCCATCGCGGCCGTCGTCGGCGCGCACCGGGTCATCGGCTGTATCGCCAGCAATATCAGCTGCGGTCTGGAAGGTCCGGCGCTGGTACGGCGGCACGTGCCGATCCGCGGCGACAGCTACACCGTGTTTCGCGCCGGCGAACTGCATGGTCGGATCACGGACCGGGTCGAGGAGGTCGCGGAACTGGTCGGCCATACCGACAGCTCCAAGGTCACGAGCAATATCTGGGGCGAGCGCTGGACCAAGCTGGTGATCAATTCGAGCCATAACGGCCTGTCCGCCTGCACCGGGCTGGGCGGTAACGACATGGTGCGGGACGACGGCGCGCGGTCGGTCAATATCCGGCTTACCGCGGAAACCCTGCGGGTCGGCCGGGCCCTGGGCTTCGTGGTGCAGACCAAGAAGGGTACGACCGCGGATCAGTGGTACGCGGCGGCCGAGGGCGACAAAAAGGCGCTTCAGGAGATCGAAGAACTGCTGTTCGCCGATATCGCCAACCGCGGCGACGGCGCCCGCCCGTCGATGGGCCAGGACATGATCAAGGGCCGCAAGACCGAGATCGACGCGATGAACGGGTTCGTCTGCGAAAAGGGTGCGGAAGTCGGCATCGAGACACCGCTCAACGCGGCGATGGTCGATCTGGTCAAGCGTTGCGAACGCGGGGAACTAGAACCCAATTCGAATAATGTCGCCGATCTCTAGGCGGGCTTGCGGAGCACGGGTCAGGAATTGGAGGAAACCATGGGTTTGAAAATCGCAATCGTCGGGGCCGGCGCGGTCGGCGCGCAGGTCGGTGGATTCATGGCGAAGAACGGCGAAGACGTCACCTTCATCGACGGCTGGCCGGAACATGTCGAGAAGATGCGCAGCGACGGTCTGCACCTGACCGGCGTCACCGAGGCGGAGGAATTCACCGTGCCGGTCAATGCGATGCATTTTTCCGACGTCCAGTCCCTGTCGAAGGGCCGGCCGGTCGATATCGCCTTCGTCTGCATGAAGTCCTACGAGACGGAGATGGCGACGTATTTGATCAAACCCTATTTGGCGCCCGATGGGTTCGTCGTCTCGCTGCAGAACTGCATGAACGAGGAGTTCATCGCCGGCATCGTCGGCTGGGGCAAGGTCGTCGGCTGCATCGCCGCGAAGATCTCGGTCGAGCTGCGCGGTCCCGCGCACGTCAACCGCAACGTGCCGGTGCACGGCAACGCGCACACGGTCTTCCGCGCCGGCGAAGTGCATGGCGAGGAGACGGAGCGGGCAAAGGAGGTCGCGCGGCTGTGCGGCTACACGGACAGCGCCATGGTGACGACCAACATCTGGGGCGAACGCTGGAGCAAGCTGTGCCTCAACGGCAGCAGCAACGGCGTGTC
>CAYLTU010000412.1:0-4043 GCA_964386465.1 uncultured Rhodospirillaceae bacterium | reverse complement strand
CAAGAGGCTATGTTGAAGGCGGAATTGGTGAAACTCGAAGCGGTCGGCGGTCAGAAACAGCAGGACGCCGCGTTGTAGGCGCGTTGGCGATCATCGAGCATCGCTGGAAAGACAGCGCCCGTTTTGCGCGGTTAGTAAAAAAAATTGGCCGAAGCAAGCGAAATATGTGGGACTAAATGTGGGGCTAAATCGTTCTGTATAGTATTTAAATAAACGAAAACAATAGTTTATAAACCTAAAATGGCGGAGGGAGTGGGATTCGAACCCACGTTAGGGGGATACCCTAAACACGCTTTCCAAGCGTGCGCCTTAAGCCACTCGGCCATCCCTCCGGTCGTCCGGCGTTTTACCCGCTGTCACTTACGAGGGCAAGAACGGTGGCGGTTTTCGTGGGACTCAAACCCGTGTTAGTGTCCGCGCCAACGAAAGCGGCAAACTGGGCCGGAAAATGATCGTGCTGCGTATCATCGGGCGCCTGCTCATCATCCTCGCGATGGTCATGCTCCTCGGCGGGCTGGCGATCTGGCTGTTCGGCGCGGACGTGACCCAGGCAACCGGCAAGGCCTGGTACGAGGCTCATGTGGCGAGCCTGAACTTCAGCCAAGTCATCGTCCAACGGCACCTTCACCTGCCCGCGGCCTGGGATTTCATCGTCAAGCATCTGCTGGCCCGCCCGGTCTGGGAGAGCATTATCATCGTTTTCGTCATTCTTCTGGTATTGGGCGGCCTATTGATCCGCTTCGGCAGACCGCGTCCGCGACGTGGCAGTTTTAGCTGATCCCGCCGCTTATCCGTCATCCATGCGCAGCGCTTCGAGGAAGGCCGATTGCGGGATCTCGACCTCGCCGAATTGGCGCATGCGCTTCTTGCCCTTCTTCTGCTTCTCCAGCAGCTTGCGCTTGCGGGTGATGTCGCCGCCATAGCATTTCGCCGTCACGTCCTTGCGTAGCGCGCCGACCGTCTCGCGCGCGATCACCTTGCCGCCGATCGCGGCCTGGATGGCGATCTTGAACAGCTGACGCGGAATCAAGGATTTCAGCCGCTCGCACAGCATCCGGCCGCGGCGTTCCGCCTGGCCGCGGTGGGTGATCAGAGCCAGCGCGTCGACCGGCTCGCCATTGACCAAAATCCCGACCTTGACCAGATCGCCTTCGATATAGCCGTCCATCTCATAGTCGAAGCTGGCGTAGCCGCGGCTGATCGACTTCAACCGGTCGTAGAAATCGAACACCACTTCGTTGAGCGGCAGCCGGTAGACCGCCATCGCGCGGTCGCCGACATAGGTCAGCTCGAGCTGCTCGCCGCGCCGTTCGGTGCAGAGGCCGAGAATGCCGCCGAGATATTCGTCCGGCGCCATGATCGTCGCCTTGATCCAGGGCTCCTCGATCCGCTCGATATGAACCACGTCGGGATAGTCGGCCGGGTTGTGCAGCTCGATCTCCTTGCCGTCGGTCAGCGCGATGCGGTAGACGACGGACGGCGCGGTGGTGATCAGGTCGAGGTCGAACTCGCGCTCCAGCCGTTCCTGCACGATCTCCAAATGCAGCAGACCGAGGCAGCCGCAGCGGAAGCCGAAGCCGAGCGCGGCGGAGGTTTCCGCTTCGTAATGGAAGCTCGAATCGTTCAGCGCCAGCCTCGCCAAGCTTTCGCGCAAATCCTCGTAATCGGCTGAATCGACCGGGAACAGGCCGCAGAATACGACGGGCGCCGACGGGTTGAAACCGGCCAACGCTTCTTCCGCCGGTTTGCGGTCGTCGGTCAGGGTGTCGCCGACCTTGCAGTCCGCGACCGATTTGATCGACGCGGTGATGAAGCCGATCTCGCCCGGGCCCAGCCTGTCGACCATGACGCCTTTCGGGGTGAACACGCCGACCCGTTCGACCTCGTGCACGGCGCCGGTCGACATCATGCGCAGCCTCTGGCCCTTAACCAACAGACCGTCCTTGACGCGGATCAGCGCGACCACGCCGAGATAGGCGTCGTACCAGCTGTCGACCAGGAGCGCGCGCAGTTCGTCGGTGTTCCCTTCCGGCGACGGCAGCCGTTCGACCAGGGCCTCCAGCACATCGTCGATACCTTCGCCTGTCTTGGCGGAGATTTGCAGCGCGTCGGTCGCGTCGAGGCCGATGACTTCTTCGATTTGCTGGCGGATCCGGTCCGGTTCGGCCGACGGCAGATCGACCTTGTTGAGGACGGTGATGATCTCCAGGTCCGCGTCGAGCGCCAGATAGACATTGGCCAGGGTCTGCGCTTCGACCCCTTGGCTGGCGTCGACCAGAAGGATCGCGCCTTCGCAGGCGGCGAGGCTGCGGCTCACCTCGTAGGCGAAATCGACGTGGCCGGGCGTATCGATCAGATTCAATATGTAGGTCTCGCCGTCGCGCGCCTCGTATTCCAGCCGCACCGTCTGCGCCTTGATCGTGATGCCGCGCTCGCGCTCCAGATCCATCGAATCGAGCAACTGCGCCTTCATGTCGCGCGCATCGATCGAACCGGCGCGCTCGATCAGCCGGTCGGCCAGGGTCGATTTCCCGTGGTCGATATGGGCGATGATCGCGAAGTTGCGGATTTTGGCGGTTTCGGTCATGAAGTTGGTTCGTTTCCGGCCCTTTCGGCTGGCCGGAACATAAGGCGGCGGCGTTTGCCGCGCAATGCCGCTTCTTCGGCGAAATCCAGTGGAAATCGCAAGCTCGGCGCGGGTGTACTAAACTGCGTCGAACGGCCGGTCAGGGAGAGGAAACGGTGACTCAAACGAACACGCGCACCTATCGCGATCTGCGCGAGCATATCGAATTGCTGGACGAAAAAGGGTTGCTGGTCACCATCGACGAGCCGATCGACAAGGATTCGGAGATGCATCCGCTGGTCCGCTGGCAATTCCGCGGCGGCATCGCGGAAACCGACCGCAAGGCATTCCTGTTCAACAATATCGTCAACGCCAAGGGGCGGCGCTACGAGATGCCGGTCGTCGTCTGCGCCATTGCGGCCTCGCAGGATATCTACAGCGCCGGCATGGACGCGCCGGTCGAGGAAATGGGCGAGAAATGGAGCCGGGCGATCGAGAGCCCGGTGGCGCCCAAGCGGGTTGAAAACGCACCCTGTCAGGAAATTGTACTTAAAGGCGCCGACCTTCTCGGCGACGGCAACGGGCTGGACGCCCTGCCGATCCCGATCTCGACGCCGGGCTTCGACAGCGCACCGACCTTGAGCGCGACGAACGTGATTTCGCGCGATCCCGAAACCGGCGTCCAGAATATGGGCACCTATCGCGCCGGCCTGAAGGCGCCGGACCGGCTGGTCGTCCGCATGGCGACCCGCGCCGGCGGCGCCGGCGGCTACGTCCACTGGCAGAAACACAAAGCGCGCGGCGACAAGATGCCCTGCGCGATCGTGCTGGGCTGTCCGCCCTATGTCGCCTTCATGGGGCCACAGAAACTGCCTATCGATATGGACGAATTCCATGTCGCCGGCGGACTGGCAGGCGGTCCCATCAATGTCGTGAAGGGCGTAACGGTCGACCTGCACGTGCCGGCGGAAGCCGAACTGGTCATCGAAGGGCTGATCGATCCGGAAATCGTCGAACCGGAAGGGCCGTTCGGCGAATCGCACGGACACATCGCGCTGGAAGAGTACAACATGCCGATGCAGGTCACCGCTATCACGCACAAGCGGAAACCGGTCATCCCGTCCTATATCAGCCAGGTCACGCCGTCCGAATCGAGCGTCATCAAACGGGTCGCCTACGAGCCGCTGTTCCTGTCGCATCTGCGCAACACGCTGGCGATCCAGTCGGTCAAGAAGGTCTCGTTGCACGAACCGCTGACCTCGCTTTTGCGGGTGACCATCGTGACCATGGCGCGTGGCGCGGCCAAGACGGAGGTCTGGCGGGCGCTTTACGGCGCGGCAAGCTTCAAGGGCGATTGCAGCAAGATCACGATCGCCGTCAACGAGGACATCGACCCGGACAACGCCGACGCGATCCTCTGGGCGCTCGCCTACCGGCACAGCCCGGCGGACGACGTGGTCATCCTGCCCCATCGCGG
>CAYLTU010000411.1:0-4052 GCA_964386465.1 uncultured Rhodospirillaceae bacterium | reverse complement strand
GCGTTGCGGAAGCCGCCGCAATCGGCGCCGCGGTTGATCGCCAGTTTGGTCTTCTCCAGCGCCTCCGGTGCGATCAGTGCCATGCGTTTGGCGAAGTTCATCGTGAAAGCGTGCAGTTCGTCAAGCGGCACCACATGGTTCACCATGCCGAGGCGCTCCGCGGTCTCGGCGTCGATCATGTCACCGAAATAGAGCAGTTCCCGCGCCTTCTTGAAGCCGATGATCCACGGCATGATGATGGCCGGCCCGACATTGGAGAAGCGGATTTCCGGCTCGCCGAACAGCGCGTTGTCGGCGGCGATGGTGATGTCGCAGAACATGACCAGTTCGCAGCCGCCGCCCAGCACATGGCCCTGCACCGAGGCGATCACCGGCTTGCGCATGTCCCAGGGCGCGAATTCGAACGCCATGTCGGCCGTCAGGGAGTCGTGCCACTTCATCGCGTCGTGCCGGGTCTTCTCCTTCTCCGGATCGCCGGTATTGATGTCGTAACCGACGCAGAAGCTGCGCCCCTCGGCGCGCAGCACGACGACGCTGGTCGCTTCGTCTTCGTCGGCGCGGGCAAATGCGTCGCACAGCTGCCGACGCAATTCCGGGCTGACCGCGTTCAGTTTCGCCGGCCGGTTCATCGTGATGATGCCGATCTTCTCGTCGGTTTCGTAGATAACCACTTGGTCCGTCATATTCTTCTCCTTACTGTGCCGGGAGGATGAGCGCGTCGACGACGACGCAGCCCTGGCCCTCGGGCAATATTTTGATCGGGTTGAGGTCGATTTCACGGATCGCCGACCCGGCGCTTTCGATCAGGTCTGATAACGCGTAGAGCGCGGCGGCCAGGCTTGCGGTGTCGGCGGCGGGTTGGCCCCGTATCGGGCCAAGACGGGCGGCGGCGCGAATTTCTTGGATCATCGCTTCCGCGTCGCCGTCGCGCAGCGGCAGCATGCGCAGCGCGAAGTCCCGCGTCACCTCGATCTCGATCCCGCCCATGCCGAACGCCAGGGCGTGACCGAAGCCTTCATGATATGCGACACCGGCGAAAACCTCGATGCCGTCCGAAACCATTTCCTGAACCAGGATATCCGCGCGCGCCTCCAGCGGCTTAAGCCTTTCGGTTAGATCGTCCCAGGCTTGGCCGACCGCGCTGGCGTCCGTAAGACCAACCTTCACCAGTCCGAGCTCCGACTTGTGCGGGATGTCGTCCGACACCGCTTTCAGGACCACGGGATACCCGATCGTGTCCGCCGCCGAGATAATCTCTTCCCGTGTCGCTGCAATTTTCTCTTTGGTGATCCTCACGCCAAGCTGGGCGATCAAACGCTTGCTGTCGAATTCGTTCACCGTCTTCCGGTTCGACAGCTTCAACCCGTCGAGAGATGCCGGGTCGACCCGTTGTGCGGAATTGCGTTGCGGTTGAAGACCCGCCGACCATCGGCTCAGCCGGTCGATCGCCTGCAAGCCTTGGCGCACGCCAAACAAGGTCGGAACGCCGCATTCGGCCAGCAGGGGAATCTGTTCCTCGATGCGCAGACCCGGCCGCATGGTCATCTGGTAATGCGGTTTGTCTGACTGCTCCGCCGATTCACGAAGGAACTTCGCGCGCGCCATCAGCGACTCGATATAGCCCAGCGGTGCGCCGTCGTTATTGTCGTAGCACAGCACGACGGCGTCGTTGGCGCCACTTTCCCGCACAACCTTGAGGCCGTGCGGCGTGTTCTTGTTGAAGTCGCCGTTGCCCCAGGCGTCGAGCGGGTTACCGTCGCCCGAAACCGCGCCGATGACGCTGACCGCTTCCGCCATATCGGCCTCCGGAAGCGGCGGCAGTTCCAGGCCGGCCTTCTCGGCGCGGTCGAGGATCAATTCCGCCATGCCGCCGGAACTGGTGATGACGCCGAGCCGCCGTCCGTTCGGATGTTTCCGGCCCTGGCTGGCAGCGAGGGTTTCCACCAGCTCGTCCAGATCGTCGACTTCGATCGCGCGATGCGCCCGCAGCACTTCGGAGAAGACCCGCGTATCCCCCGCGAGGCCGCCGGTATGGGTCGTAATTGCCTGCCGCGCCCGATCGGCCTTGCCGACCTTGAGCACGATGACCGGTTTACCCTTGTCGGCAGCGCGGTCCAACGCCGCGACGTAGCGCTCCGGATCGGCGATGGTTTCGGTGAACATGGCGATAACCTTGGTCGCCTCATGGTCGACCATGAATTCGAGGTAATCGGCGGCATTGACGACCGCCTCGTTACCCGACGAGGCGACCAGGCTGAATCCGAACCGCTGCACGTCCGACAAAAGGCTGATGCAGATCGAACCGCTTTGCGAGATCAATCCGACATTGCCGCCGATTGCCTCCGGTTCCCGGGCGATCTGCAGGTAGGTGGCGCTGCCGAATGTGGGATTGATGATGCCCATGCAATTGGGTCCGCACAATGCGATGCCGCCGTCGCGGCAGATTTCGACGATCTCCGCCTGGATTTGACGGCCTTTATCGCCCTCTTCCGCATAGCCGCCGCCGAAAATGACCGCGGCTTTCGCACCGACCTCGGGTAATAGGCGGAAGTTTTCCGGTATCCGGGAGGGTCCGATGCAGAAGGCGACCACATCGGGCGGTGCCGGAAGGTCACGCAGGCTCGGATAGCAAGGCAGATCGAGCAATGTTTCGTATTTCGGATTGACCGGGTAGATCGCGCCCTTGTAACCGAACCGTTTGAGCGTCTCGACCATATCGCCGCCGACGGAGGGTCGGTTCGATGCGCCGAGCACCGCGACGGAGGAGGGTTCGAACAACGGGGAAAGCTGCATTGTGCCGGCCTTGCTGTGGAGCGTCGGGCCCTAATAGTTCGACAAAATCGCCGGCGGCTCAAGGCTGGCCGCGGATTTAGTCCTCGTGGCCTAACTCTTTTCGGTCCAGGGCCGCCGCCGCGAGGGCGCGGTGATCCGCCTTGATATGGCCACTGACCGCCTTCCACGCGGCCCAGAACACGGCCGCGTCGTCGGTAAAGCCGAGCCCCAGGAGCATGTCGGGAATCACGTCGGTCGGCAGGATGAAATAGGCCAAAGCGCCGATCAGGATCGCTTTCACGTGGGTCGGCGTCGCCGAATCCCGGGCGCAGTACCACGCCGCGACGGCCTCGCGCGCGAAATCGATGCTGCCGACCGTGCGGCGCAGTTTCGCCCAGAATCCGTCCCGGACCATTTTTTCCTGGGCTTCTGCGTCGCCCAAGTCGAAGCCGTGTGGCCTCTCGTCGTTCATGTTTCTACATATGGTGACGCCGGAGGTGATCTGCTATATCCGGCGCCAAATGATAGGGAGATAGGATCATGGATGTAATGGGAACCTCGGCCATCGTCACGGGCGGCGCGTCCGGACTGGGCGCGGGCACCGCACGGGCCCTCGCCGCGGCAGGCGCCAAAGTCGCGATTTTCGACATGAACATGGACGGAGCGAACCAGGTCGCCTCGGAAATCGGCGGCGTCGCGATCGAGTGCGACGTGTCGGACGCGGGCAGCGCGGAAGCGGCCGTTGCCGCGGCACGCGATGCGCATGGCGCAGCGGCTATCTGCGTCAATTGCGCCGGAATCGGGACGGCGCATCGTATCGTCGGCCGGGACGGACCGATCGACCTTGAAGATTACGCCAGGGTTATCCGTGTAAACCTGATCGGCACGTTCAACGTGTTGCGCCTCGCGGCCGCGGACATGGCCGGACGCGAGCCGAATGCGGACGGCGAACGGGGCATCATCGTCAACACCGCGTCCGTCGCCGCCTATGAAGGGCAGATCGGCCAGGCGGCGTATTCTTCGTCCAAAGGCGGTATCGTCGGCTTGACCTTGCCGGCGGCGCGGGAATTCGCGCGCAGCGGCATCCGGGTCCTGGCGATTGCTCCCGGCCTGTTCGCGACGCCGATGCTGCGCGGCTTGCCGCAGGACGTGCAGGACAATTTGGCCGCGACATTGCCCTTTCCGTCGCGTTTCGGGACGCCGGAGGAATATGCCAAGCTGGTGCTGCATATGGTCGACAATCCGATCCTGAACGGCGAAGTCGTGCGGCTCGACAGCGG
>CAYLTU010000410.1:0-4056 GCA_964386465.1 uncultured Rhodospirillaceae bacterium | reverse complement strand
TGGATGGAAGCGGACGTAAATCGGTAGAAAGCGGACGTCGCCGCGCGCATGTCGACAGTTTCGGGAACAGCAGAAGTCGAGAACGCCGCGACAACCGCATCATGGCGCATAAAAAAATCCGGAACATTGTGCTTGGCAATTGCATGCTCAATGCCGATGCCGCACCATCGACGCCGTAAGAGCGCTCCTCATTGGGGCTCCCGACTTAGCCTAGGTAAAAAGCGATGCCCCTGCTTGATGCTGACGCGATCTATGCGCTGGACGCCCCACCGTCCTACGAACCCTGGCCGATCTATGGTGCCTTTCTCATGGCGGCTGCGACCGGGCAGGCGCCGCTAAGGTTCGACAATGCCGCCCCGGTCCCCGGACATGTACGTAGGACAGCTGACATCGTTTACAAAACGATCGATGGCCGTGAGATCGCACTCGATCTTTACCAATCAGCCGATGATGATGTTCCCCGTCCGCTGGTCATTTACATTCATGGCGGCTACTGGAAGGCAGGCAGCCGGAGTGCCCACGCCCAACAGGGAACCGAATTTGTCGATATGGGTTACACCATGGCGGCAGTCGACTATCGGCTGTCGGGCGAAACGCCGTTCCCGGCGGCAGTGCTGGACATTCGCGACGCCATCGTCTGGCTGACCGACAACGCCGCCAAACACGCCATCGATCCGGCACGGATCGTCTTGTGCGGCTCCTCGGCCGGTGGCCACCTCGCGGCGCTCATGGGACTCGCGGCAAACAGCCTTGGACGCGAATACGGTAACCGCCTGGATGCCAAATGCATCAAGGCCGTGATCAGCCTGTTCGGAATGCACGATCTCACCATCGACTTCCATCATGACCATCCCTTCACCACGCAGTTCCTGGGCACGACCTATGCGGCGGATCCGGCCCGCTATCTCGAGGCCTCCCCCGTTACCCATGTTGATCCGTCGGACCCGCCGGTCCTGCTGATGCACGGTACGCTCGACGGCTCGGTGCCGGTGCGTCATTCTGATTTGCTCGCCCGACGGCTAGAAGCGGCGGGAGTTCCGTTCGTCTACGACCGGATCGATGGGTGGGCCCATTGTATGAACTGGTTCTCGCCACTGGCCGAGCGCACGTTGTGGCAGATTTATCACTTCCTGAAGCAACACGTTCCTAGCGCGAACATGGCGAAGTAATTCCGGCTAAGGGCCTCGTTGTTTCCAATTCGTGCCACGGTAGCTCCCGTAGCCCTGCCTATGGCCTCGACGCCGCCATAGGGCTGCTTTCGGTAAGTGCCATAGGATTCGTCTGACAGGCCAAATTCGATCAGCTTTCGAAGCCGCGCAGCCATTGATGACTCATTATCGATCGCGGCAATAATTTTGGGCCGCAGGCGCTCGGCCTCCTCGGATTGCTTGATCGCCTCATCTGCCACCCAGTAATTTTCTCGAGCCGCGTTCTTGGCTTCAACCTCATCGCGGTGGACGATGCCAGGCTGGTCTTTGTAGGACTCCTGGTACACAACGTAATTCTCGCGACATTCCTTGCAATCGATTGTCGCAGAATAGCTCGTTTGGCTGGCTCTTACCCAAGGGTGATCCGGCATAGACGTGATGAAAGTCACCGTACTCTTGCCGCAAAGGCACGTGACCAAGCGTTTCGTTACGTCGTCGGTAGCCATCGACACTTCCTTTGGGAGCCATAATTTATGCGCCCAACGTACATCGAATTCAAGGCGACCGGCTTCTACGACGGCCACCGCACTGCCGTCGATTGCCATGCAGCCATCGAGTTGCTGTCGAAGCCGTTGCCACGCTCGAGCAAGTTGGCGCTTCAAGCTTTCCTCGAAGAGGTGCGTAGTTCGACATGCCGGATAACTGAGCGGCGAAACGGCGCTGTGCGATCCAACCGCCGGCAGCGGGGTTCATGGCGTCGGATCTCGGTCACCGGGCGGCGTGAGTGTGCGCTCGCGGCGCAGATTTGACGCGGGATTTGCGGGCCATACGGGGGAGAGGTTGTCGAAAACGTCACATACCCGACGCGCACTTTCTGTCGTTGGTTTGGCCTCACATGCGGCCCTAACCTCCGCACCATTGCGGAACGGCAGTTCAAACTCGGGCGGGAAGGCGAGAAATTCGAACCCCATCGAGAGTTGATCCGATGTCTTCTGGCGCGAGATATTGTCCAACGCATGATTGAGACCGCGCTCAAGCCACCCGAGTTCGTGTTTGTCGAAGAAGACAGCCGGTGCCAGAACCTGGAGATCGACGCGACCGACGCGCATCACAGGCAGGTCAACGTAATCGAACTTCACCGCGTTCACGTGTGAGAACAGGTAGACGAGGCCGTAGCGTAGAACCTCGAAGGCAGCGTACGCCGGTGTATCGCTTTCCCACTTGAGTTCGACAAAACAAGCTGTGTCGTCATCGAGTTTCACTAAATCGAGTGCCGCTCGCTTGTCGTGCCGGCCATCTACAAGGCCGGAGGCGACGGGAACCTGGTTCAGCCAACCCGGCAACGTCTCAGCCTCACCCAGCATCGCGACAGCGCGTTCCAGGAGGACCTCGGGACTCTTGTTGTGATCGCTGAGGGTCGTCACGCGTTTAGATCGCCAGTTCTCGCGCGACGGCAGGCGGCCGGTATAATTGGACTCGATCTGGCCATACAGCCTGGAAACCAACGCCAAGAAGTCTCCATCGACTTCGCCGGGAACGCTCAGACCTCGGCTGACTGATCTTTGTTTGAGATGCTGGTTACCGCTTAATCCGAAGAATGCCGCGACGATCGCGTCTGTTCCACCAAAGATGCCGCCGTGCTGGTCGTTATCTGACATGGATCGATGATATTCAGCACCGGGCAGGTTGGGAACACAAACTTTGCGCTAGTTAATTCTCTTTCCTTGTTTAGGGGAGTTGGTCTACATGGCACCGTCAAACTGAATTCCAACTAAAACCGGAGCCAAGAAATGGCTGTAGATGAAAAAAATCTGACAAAAGGGCAAGTCAGAAAACTGAACGCATTGCGCAAATCCGTGGGCGAAGACCTCGCGGAAGACGTATTTTCGAAGTGGTTGAAATTGCAGTCGTCGGCTAAGCCGGTTGATAAAGTCGACCCCGTCGCGGAGAAGCTCAAGACCGCTATCGCAGGACTGGAGAAGGACACCGGCTTCCGCCTCGGCAATCAAGGCTACACCGTACGACGCGCTCGCGGGAAAGGGGCTTCTGGCTTTATCGTGGAGAAGAACCAGAAAAGCTAGATAACAAGGGTGTCGGGAAATTGGTATCGGCTGATGCTATGACCGACGAAGACATAATCAGGACTTTGGAGGCGGCAGGCAAATATCGTGTCCTTCGCCGCCTCCAACTCCGCAAGCGATACCACGAGCATGATGGTTCCGAAACGAAGCTCGCCATATTCCTCGATCTAGAGACGACTGGACTCAATTACGAGACGAACGAGATCATCGAGATCGCAATGGTACCGTTCGAGTTTTCCAGCGACGGCCGCATATTCGAGGTCCACGAAGGCTTCAGCCAATTCCAAGAACCGAAATCGGGAACGGTTCCAGATGAGATTACGAAGATCACCGGTATCACCAGCGATATGGTTCGCGGGAAGAGTATCGATGGCGCAAAGGTAGCGGAGATAATCACGCCAGCAGCGTTGATCATCGCCCACAATGCAAATTTCGACAGGAAGTTTGCGGAGAAGGCGTTCGATGATTTCTCGATGAAGGCGTGGGCTTGCTCGATGACGCAAATCCCGTGGGCAGAGGAATCGTTCGAAAGCGCGAAGCTCGAGTATCTGGCGATGAAGAGCGGATTTTTCTACGACGGGCATCGCGCTGCAGTCGACTGCAACGCAGCCATCGAACTGCTCTCCAAGCCGCTACCCGTGTCGGGAACCTTGGCCCTCGTGGCATTGCTGGAAAATGCCCGTAAGCCAACATGCCGTGTATGGGCCGAAGGATCGCCGTTTGACTTCAAAGACATTCTCAAATCGCGGGGATACCGCTGGAACGACGGTGACAAGAGGCTATGTTGAAGGCGGAATTGGTGAAACTCGAAGCGGTCGGCGGTCAGA
>CAYLTU010000409.1:0-4071 GCA_964386465.1 uncultured Rhodospirillaceae bacterium | reverse complement strand
GTTATGCAGAACCAGGACTCTCCTTATGAGTGAGGGAGCCAAGGGGCCCAGGTCATCTGAATCACACTAGAATCAACTTGTTAGTGTACTGATTCACGCGAAATTTAGTATGCTAAATTTCACGATCAGGACACTTGGCGGGCCGCGTCGTTCGTCGTCAACGGAGTGCCGAACAATTCGAATGACGGACGATCGCCCCCTGATCGGAATCAGCTATTTCTGTACCGCAATTCTGCTGACCGCGACCGTCGATGCGATTTCGAAATATCTGATCCGTGAGATGCATGCGTTGCAAATCGTGTGGGGCTATTTCATCGGAATCACTTTTTGTGTTCTGTGCTACGCGATCGTCCGGCGCCTGCCGGGACGCGCGATCTACGGAACGTCCCGCGCGCCCCTGCAAATTTTGCGCGCCGCTTTGCTCGTCTTGACGATCGGCACGCTGTTCGCCGGCCTGAAATACATTCCCTTGGCCGACGCCACGGCGATCACGTTTTCCGCACCGCTCATCATCGCCGCCCTGTCCGGACCGATATTGGGAGAACGGGTCGGGATGCATCGCTGGGGGGCGGTTCTCGTCGGGATGAGCGGGGTGCTGATCATCATCCGTCCGGGCGGCGACGTGGTGCAGTGGGCGGTGCTTTGGCCGCTCGCGGCCGCCTTCGGATTCGCGACGTTCCAGATGGTGAGCCGGCTTCTGGCGAGTACCGAGCCGATCTTCGTGACCCTGTTCTACACCAGCATGGGCGCGACGCTGATGTCGAGCGTTCTGGTGGTCTTCTTCTGGGCGCCGCTGGATCTGCGGCAGGCCGCTTACCTGTTCGGGATCGGCGTTCTGGGCGTCGGCGCGCATATCTGTTACATCCGCTCTTTCGAGGCGGCTCAGGCGTCCTTCCTGGCGCCGTTCAACTACACCAAGATGGTGTGGGTGATCGGTCTGGGCTATTTGATTTTCGGCGAATTCCCGTCGCCGCAGGTGCTCCTCGGCAGCGCGATCATCATCGCCAGCGGGCTATACGTGCTGATGCGCGAGAGGCGGCGAAGCGCTTGAAGGCGCGGATCTCACGCGGCGCGAAAACCGATTTGACCGGCAACCGGCCGCTTGTCGGTATCGCGTTCTTCATAGGCTCCAATTTCCTGACGGCAACGGTCAACGCGATTTCGAAATATCTCAGCGTCGAGATACACGCGTTGCAGATTACCTGGGCCTATTTCCTGGCGATGACGGTATTTGTCGCCGGTTACGCTGTGATCAAGCGTATGCCGCCGCGCGCGGTAATCGCCACAAATCATCCGGGCCTACAGCTCGTACGGGCCGGTTTGCTCGTTCTGAACCTGTGGGCATTGTTCGTCGGACTGACATACATTCCGCTGGCCGATGCCATCGCGATCGTATTCGTCGCGCCGCTTTTGATTACGGCGCTGTCGGTCCCGCTGCTCGGCGAAAAGGTCGGGATACACCGTTGGGGCGCCGTCCTGGTCGGGCTGGGCGGCATCTTCATCGTCATTCGGCCCGGCGGCGGCGCGATGGAGTGGGCCCTGCTGCTGCCATTGGCATCCGCCGTCGCGTTCGCGCTGTTCCAAATCGTGACGCGAAAACTGTCCGAAACGGAGGCGACTTTCGTAACGCTGTTCTACTCCTGCGCCGGGGCTACGGTTCTATCGACGCCGGTAGCGTTCTTCTTCTGGTCGCCGCTCGATCTGCGTCAGACCGCGATCCTGCTGGGCGCCGGCGCGCTGGGCGCGGCGGCGCATTTCTTCACGATTTGCGCCTTCAATGTGGCGCAGGCGTCCTTCCTGGCGCCGTTCAACTATGTGCGGCTGATCTGGGCGACGGTCCTGGGCTATTTGATCTTCGGCGACGTTCCAGGCTCCCATGTGTTGATCGGCAGCGCCGTCGTCGTCGCCAGCGGTCTTTACGTGATGATGCGCGAACGGCGGCAAATACCAAAGGTCATGGATAGTGACCGCTAGACCCCATGTCCGATTGACGTAAGGGTGACCTGTCTCAGGCTATGCAGGTGTCGAGGGTTGCGCTGGATTGTCCAGCGCCTTTCCTCATGCATAGGAGACAGGTCATGGAGAAGCGTATCACATATATCGGCATGGACGTTCACAAGAGGGATATTTCGGTTGCGGTTGCGAATGGCGGCTTGCGTGGCGAGGCGCGTTATCTTGGGGTGATCGCGAACACGCCTGGCGCGTTGAGCAAGTTGTCGTCGAAGCTTTCGGACAAGGGCGGCACTCTGCGTTTTTGTTATGAGGCCGGCCCTTGCGGTTACGGCGTTCACCGCCATCTGAGGGGATTGGGGCATAGCTGTGTCGTGGTGGCGCCGTCGCTGATCCCGCGCAAGCCCGGCGAACGGATAAAGACCGACCGGCGGGACGCGATGAAACTGGCGCAGTTGCACCGGTCGGGGGAACTGACACCGGTGTGGGTTCCCGGCCTTGATCACGAGGCGATGCGCGATTTGGTGCGAGCCCGTTCGGCGGCAATGCGGTCGGTCCGCCGGGCGCGTCAGCAGTTGACCGGTTTCCTGCTTCGCCACGGCCGCATCCATGGCGGCAAGCACTGGACGGTGGCTCACCGACGCTGGCTGTCGACGTTGCGTTTCGAGCATCCCGCGCAGCAGGTCGTATTGCAGGATTACATCCACGCCGTCGAGGATGGCGAGGCGCGCCATGATGCGCTGCTGGCGCAAATCGAAGCGCTTGTTCCGCACTGGTCGATGGCGCCGGTGGTCGGTGCTCTGCAAGCGATGCGGGGCGTGGCCCTGATCGTCGCCGTCACCCTGGTCGCCGAGGTTGGGGATCTCACCCGTTTCGACAACCCCCGACAGCTGATGGCCTATCTCGGTTTGGTGCCTAGCGAACGGTCCAGCGGCGAAACCGTACGCCGGGGCGCGATCACTCGGGCCGGTAACGGCGAGGCGCGGCGTGTGATGATCGAGGCGGCTTGGAGCTATCGCATGCAGGCCAGGGTCTCGCGCGCCCATCTCGCGCGCCTTGAAGGCCTGCCCAAGGAGGTCCGCGACATCGCCTGGAAGGCACAAGTCCGGCTCTGCGCCCGCTTCCGGCGAATGACGGCCGGCGGAAAGCCACCTCCCCTGGTTGTCGCCGCCACCGCCCGCGAGATGCTCGGCTTCGCCTGGGCGATCGCGCATCATGTGACGCCGCGCAAATCCAGCTGAAAAGACCATCGAAACCCGCGAAAGGAGAAACGCCAAACCCACGGACACTCCGCCGGCACTCATGTCAGGGAGCGAGGCCGCGGTTAGGGGAACCCTCGTAGACACTATGAGCAAGGCAACCATGCCGCGCTCGATACTAGACTGAGGCAGCCCCGCGACGAACTCAGGATAAGGCGGTTTCAACCCGCGCATCAGAGCTTGATCAACCGTCGTTACGATGGTCTCGCTTCCCGCCATGGGCGTCGGCTACATTGAATAACTCGGCACCGCGATATCGGTGTATGGGGCAGTTTGCTCAAACACCTTGTAATCGGACATAAGAGTGTCCTGATCGTGAAATTCAATGGATTGAATTTCGCGTGAATCAGCACACTAACTATTTGAATCTAGTGTGATTCAGATCCAGCAATTCGCCGCATTCAATGCGACGAACTTCAGAATCATCACACTAGAGCAGATCGGGGTTAGTTGGTGGAGTTGGAGTTCTCCCGGTTTCGTGGACAGTTAAGGACTAGCAGATTCTAGCGTTTCGATTTCGTCGTCTTCGCCATCCGGTCGTAGCGCCGCCATTCGTTGTTCGCTTCCCGGACGACGCCGGTCACTTCAATCGACTCATATCCTTCATCAGGCAGGGCGCAATCGCGGACCCGGAGGCCCAGGATTTCACCGCGACGGAAACCAGAGAAAATGAGCAACACGAATATGGTGCGCCAGAAGCCCTCCGATGGAGCAGCAAGAAGCCCTGTTTAGCCGTGCCCCACGTCTGCTTTTCCACTATTTTGATCCGCTTGTAGTTCAGGAGCCGACATCGCAAGCGGTGCGTCGCGACAGCCGCTTTTGTTAAGGGTTGTCGGACGCCTGCCGTTGCGGCGCGTTTGTC
>CAYLTU010000408.1:0-4071 GCA_964386465.1 uncultured Rhodospirillaceae bacterium | reverse complement strand
GGTCGGGTTCGCCTACAATTTGCTACGATACGAATACTATCTGGGAAATATCGGTCAAAAATGACTTGCCAGCGTTCATCCGCGCCGCAAAACACCCCGCAGCCAATGCGCCGCCGCCAGGACACGCCGGTCATCGTTCAAGCGTCCCAGAACCTGAACCCCGATCGGTAGCCCCGAATGTCCGCAAAGCCCGGGAACATTTATGCACGGAATCCTCAACGCTGTTCCCGTACGATTAAAAATTGGGTCGCCCGTCGCATGAAGGCCTTCGGGCGCCTGGCCCGGTGCGCTGGGGCAGAGCAGCACGTCGAGTCCGTCCAATGCGGCATCCAGAGCGCCCCGTGCGCGTTCGGTGATGCCAAGCGCCGCATCGTAATTTTCGGCTGTGGTCGCAAGGCCCGCCTCCGCCCGCTTCACGAAGCTTTCGCTCACCCGTTCGCGATGGACGTTGAGGTCATGGGCTGCCGAGCGCGCGGCCTCGACATCGACAATCAAGGCCTGAGCATCGGCCAGTTTTGAAAAAGGATCCGGCAGACTGACGTCCCGGATATGACAACCGGCAGCGCTGGCCAATCGCGCCGCCGTGTCCAAAACCGTTTCAACGTCCGCATCTGCAGCGGCCCATTCATGGGTCCGGCAAAGGCCGATGGCGGTAGGTCCAGCCATGTCGTCGTCGAAGCGCAGGGCGGGCCGGCGGCTGAGTATGGAAGCCAGAAAAGCAACGTCCGAAACATCGCGTGCGAATAGGCCGACCGTATCGAATGATTCCGCCAACGGCCGCATGCCCGTTCGGTCGATGAGGCCGAAACTGGGTTTGTATCCGACGATGCCGCAGTAGGACGCCGGCCGGATTGTCGAGCCCACGGTTTGAGAGCCGAATGCCAGCGGAACCATGAAATCGGCGACGGCCGCCGCGGAGCCGCTTGAGGAGCCCCCGGGGGTATGGCCCGGGGCATGGGGATTGGCGGTTTTTCCCGGTTGAAAATAAGCAAACTCAGTTGTCACAGTCTTGCCGAGAACGATCCCGCCGGCGTTTCGAGTCATGGCGACACACGATGCGTCGGCGGGCGGGCGGTGGCCCTCATAGATCGGCGACCCGTAGGCCGTCGGCATGTCGGCCGTGTCGTAGATGTCTTTAACAGCAACCGGAACGCCTCGGAGGGGTTGGTCCAAAGCGGCTGTATCGCGACTACTAGCCGCCTCCATTGCCATGTCGGCAGACAGAAACTGCCAGGCGCCGATGGTGTCTTCGCGCTCCGCGATACGCTCCAAACAGGCGGCAACAAGGGTTTCCGAAGTCAGCTCTCCGGCTTCTATTTTTTGAATGGCCTCTCGGGCGGTGAGTTCATTCGGGGCCGATGACGCCATTACCGGGCGTTCCAGCGGCTGGCAATCTCGATGTAGGCGTCTCGGGCCTCGCCGATCTTATTGACTAAGCAGTACTCGTCCGTTTGATGCGCCATAACGGCTTCGCCGGGGCCAAGGATGACCGTTGGCGGCCCCCCATACGCCGGTGTCAAAGCGGAAGCATCGGTAAAATATGGTGCCGTCCGGGATTCTGGCGGCCCGTCCAGAATTTCGGTCATGATCTCATGGACCTCCTGCATCCATTCATCAGCCGGATCCGTCAACACACCACCCACATCGACAACGGACTCAAGCTCAACGTCTTCGCCGAGATATCCGGTGAGCTGGGACCGCAGGATCGCGTGATCCTGATCCAGAATTGTCCGGATATCGATCCCGACCTCGGCCAAGTCGGGAACGGAGTTGATATTCAAGCCACCATGGACCGAGCCCACATTGAGCGTCGGCTTGCCCAGGACTTGGTGGCGGGCGATGTTGAAATCGAAGTCCTCTAATTGGCCGATGGCGCGAGCCGCCTTATAGACGGCGTTGTCCCCCTGTTCGGGCATTGATCCGTGCGCCGTTACGCCCGTCGTCCTGGCCTTCAGCCAGAGCGCGCCCTTGTGGCCGATCCACGGTTGGTTGGAAGTCGGTTCGGCGACGACAATGGCGCCGGCCTCGCCCAGCACGTCGCCAAGGCCGGCCAGGTGGTAGGCGCCCTCGCAACCGGTTTCCTCGCCCGCCGTGATGACCAGGACCACGCCCGGCCCCTTGGCGAAATCTTTCGCTAAATTCAACCCGGCGACAACAAACGCGGCAACGCCGCTCTTCATGTCCGTCGTTCCGCGGCCATAAAGCTTACCGTCGGCAATCTCGCCGGCAAAGGGATCGACGGACCACGGCGCCGCGCCCAAGGGCACGACATCTATATGTCCGGTGAAACAAAGCGGCTTGGTGTCCGAGGCGCCGCCGATGCGGGCCACAAGGCTGGTTCGGGTATCGGCGAAATCGTGGTAGGAGACGAAAAATCCGCCGTCTTCCAAAAGGCCCCCCAAATGTTCGGCGCAGGGCCTTTCGTTGCCTGGCGGATTGATGGTCTCAAAAGCAACCAACGTGCGAGTCAGTTCAACCAGGCCGAGAGATTCAGGCATCAGTTCGTTCGCCTATATAATAAACGCCCATCGTTCAGGCTGTGCGGCCCGTACTATAGCAACCCAAAAGGAACCACACAAAAGCCGCAACCTGGGTTGCCAGAAGAATACCGAAACCGACCTGATAGGATTCCGGCGCATACCCGCCGCCGGAGGTGAGCGGCCAAAATTCGATTATCCAGCCGACCAGAAACTGGCTGGCGAAGGCGAAACCGATCATCAACATGTTCAAATTCGTATTGACCCGCCCCGCGAGACTACGATCGAAGGCCTGTGACAGGATGGCGTAGGACAACGCCATGGCATTGATCAACAAACCGAACACGGCCCAAAGGAGATAACTGATGGAGGTCCATTCGAGAACAATCATCGTTTGCACGGCCATGTAAAGAAATGCCATAACGCCGAGCAAGGCGAGCAGGGACAGGCCGGAACGCCGCGCCGCCTCCGCCGCAAAGCCGGACAAAGCGGGTCCCACTGTCAATCCAACGGCGATCAGCGACAGGTGATTGGCCACGGCGTCCGGCGGCAGAACCGCGACATCGCGCAGCCATGTGCCGGCCCACAGCCCTTGAATGCTCAAGCCGGTTGCTATGGTGGTGATCGACAGCGGTGCGACCCGCCAAAACAGCCGGTTCCCATAGATGGCGGCGAAACCAGATAATTGCTCCCGCAAACCTCCGAGTCCGGCGCTCCGCTTGAACTTGGGAAGGCAAAGGCCGACGAGAACGGCAACGGCCGCCGTCATTACCGCGAGAACATAAAACAGGCCGCGCCAGTCCGTCAGTTCCAGCGCCCATGCCACCGGTTTGGTTGCGGCCAAGGCGCCGAGACCGCCAAACCCCATGAAACACCCGTTGGCCAGCGGCAAATAGCGGCGCGGCAACCATAGGGCAAAGGCGGTGAACGAGGACATCAATCCACCGGCGACGCCGACACCGATCAACGCGCGGCCGAGCGTCAGCATGCCGGACGTCTCGCCGATGGAGAACAGGAAAGCCCCAAGCGCCGCCACGCCAAGGAGCAGGCTCTGGACCCGGGCCGGTCCATAGCGGTCGAGAAGAACTCCCAAGGGAAGTTGGAAAAGACCGAAACCCAGAAAGTAGGCCGATGTCATGAGGCCGAGCTGGCTGGCCGACAATTCGAGTTCGGTAACCAGGTGCGGCGCAATCATGGCGTTGATGGAGCGAAACAGAAACGACAGGAAGTACCCGCCCGCTAGCGGCAGGAATATTCCGACCATGATCCACGCACCCAGGGGAGGGGCTTTCGTTTCGGTGTAATTCGACATCGTACCAGCCGTCGGATTCCTGCTTTGCCGGGGGAAGGGTTTATTGTCGCCCGCATTTGATTACACTACACCACGACATGGAATGGTTTAATTTCGTGTTGGGCAATCATGGATGCAGTGACCCAGTCTTTGGTCGAGGTCGGTATCGATACCGGCGGCACGTTCACAGACGTCGTTTGTTATCGCGACGGTCGGTCGGTCGGCGTCACCAAGGTCCCGAGCACGCCATCAGACCCAAGCATCGCCATATTGGAAGCTGTCGCCCATCTCGGGCGAGCGTGG
>CAYLTU010000407.1:0-4092 GCA_964386465.1 uncultured Rhodospirillaceae bacterium | reverse complement strand
AGGTAATCAGGACAGCACGGAAATCGTTTACGTTGGTGAGCGTCGGACCGCTCATCACCAGATCCCCGAGCGGCGCGAAGAACCCGTAGGCGTCGTTGTCGGTGAGCCGGTCGCGCGCGCCGAGCCCCTTCGACGCGGCGCGTCGCAGCGTATCCGGCGCGACGATGGCGCCGGCATTGTCCTCGCTGCCATCGATACCGTCCGTATCGCAGGCGATGGCGTGGATGTCCGCCGCCCCGTCGAGCGCGATCGCCAAGGCCAACGCAAATTCGGCGTTGCGGCCGCCGCGGCCCTGGCCCCGCATCGTCACCGTCGTCTCGCCGCCCGACAGCAACACGGCGGGCGCCGTCGTGGGCTGGCCATGCCGGGCGACCTGGCGCGCGATCCCAGCATGCACACTGCCCACGTCCCGCGATTCCCCTTCGATCGCATCGCCCAGGATGACCGGCGTCACGCCCGCTTCCAGCGCCCGTTCCGCCGCCGCTTCCAGGGACGCTTGCGGCGTCGCCACCAAGACCGTGTCGCATCGATCGAGCCGTGAATCGCCGGGTTTCGGTGTTTCGTCGGCTTCGTTTCGCAGGCGCTCCGCGACCGACGCAGGCACATCCATGTTGTAGCGCTTGAGGATCGCTCGCGCCTCGCCATAGGTGGTGGCGTCCGCGACCGTAGGACCGGAGGCGATCACGGCCGGGTCGTCGCCCGGCACATCGGAAATCGCCAGGGTCACCACCGGCGCCGGCGCGGCCGCGACGGCCAGCCGTCCGCCCTTGACCGCCGAGAGGTGCTTGCGCACGCAATTCATCTCCGTGATGTTCGCCCCGCAGTGCAGCAGTTCCCGGTTCACCGCCTGCTTGTCGTCGAGGGTCAATCCGGCCGCCGGCAGGGTCAGCAGCGCGGAACCGCCGCCGGAGATCAGGCAGATCACCAGATCGTCCGCCGTCAGCCCACGAACCCTCTCCAGTATCCGTCCGGCAGCCTCCGCTCCGGCCGCGTCCGGCACCGGATGCGCCGCCTCGGCGATCTCGACCCGCCGGCAGGGCGCCGCGTGGCCGTATCGCGTGACGACCAGGCCCGATAGCGGCCCGTCCCAGTGTGCTTCCACGACCCGCGCCATCTCCGCCGAGGCCTTGCCGGCGCCGATCACCACGGTGCGCCCCTTAGGCTTCGGCGGCAAATGCGACGGCAGGCACAGTGCGGGCTGCGCCGCGGCCACCGCCGCCTCGAACAAACCGTGCAGGAAGGCGCGCGGATCCTTCATCGGAAATCGACCGGCACGCCCGGCGGCGGCGAATAGCCGAGATCGCCGCGCGCGATCACCGCGTCGCGTCCGCCACGGTTCGCCAACTGTTCCGCCTGCCGCGCCTTGGCCCGCGCGTCGACCGCCTCCGGGTCGCAGACGGACCGCAGCCTGGCCTCGCAGACGGCGCGGATCTCCGCATGGCCCGGATCTTCTGCGAGATCGACCAGCTCCTCCGGATCGGCGGCGAGGTCGAACAGCTGCGCCGGGTAGCCGGCGTAATGGACGTATTTGTATTGGTTCTCGCGAATCATGAAGGCGCCCGTGGTCGATCCCATGCCGTGATACTCCGACAGGATCGTACGCTCGGGTTCCGCGCCCCTGGCGAGCTCGAACAGCGAGGTGCCGGGGAAACCGCGTTCCGCCTCGTTCAAAGGTTCGCCCACGCTTTCCAGGAAGGCGGGGTAGCAGTCGACATGACTGACCGGTGCGTCCCGCACCACGCCGGCCGCGATATCCGGCCCGGCCAGGATCATCGGCACCTTGACCGCCTCCTCGTACATCGTCGATTTGCCCCACAATCCCCGCGAGCCGAGATTGTCGCCATGGTCGCTGGTGTAGAGGATGTTGGTATCCTCGCCCAGACCGGCCGCTTCCAGCGCCGCCAGCACCCGGCCGACATTGTCGTCGAGGAAGCTGCACAGCGCGTAATAGGACGATACCGCCTTGCGCACCTGCGCCTCGTCCTCGAAATGATCGTCGTAGCGGAAGCTGCCGGCGTAATCGCGCACGAAGGGATGCGCCGGCCGCGCGTCCCTGGCGTACAGCTTCGGCAGCGGCATCTCGTCCGGCGGGTACAGGTCGAAGAATCGCTGCGGCGCGGTCAGCGGAAAGTGCGGGCAGACCCAGGAGACGAACAGCACCCAGGGCTTGTCGTGCTGCCGCGCCGCGGCGTCCTCGAGCCAGCGCACCGCCGCGTCCGTGATATCGCGGTCGTAGCGCGTGTACTCGCTCTCTCCCGGCCCGGCCGAGCGGGCGATCTTGTAGGCCCCCTTACGCACCGGCAGGTCCTCGCGCACCAGCCCCATCAGGTCGCCCAGCCCCTCGACCACATGCATCGCCAGCAGCGACCGGGTGAAACCGTTGTCGTCGTCTTCGCCGCGGAAATGCAGCTTGCCGATCGACACCGCCTCGTGCCCCGTCTCGCGCAGCCGGTGATGCCAGCTCGGCACCGAGCCCTCGTAGGGGTCGGCGTTGTCCCAATAGCCGATCTCGTTGATATAGCGTCCGGTCGCGAATGTCGCGCGCGCCGGGATGCAGACCGGCGAGTTGCAATAGGCGTTCGAAAACAAGGTGCCGCGCGCCGCCAGCGCATCGATGTTGGGCGTCCGTGCAATCGGATTGCCGTGGCAGCCCAGCACCTTGGCATTGTGCTCGTCGGACATCAGCACGAGCATGTTCTTCGGCGTCATGAATGGCTCCTCGCGGTGTGGATTTGGTACGGAGTGTAATGGCGAGGGCCGTCCGCCGAAAGTTTTACAAGCCGTCCGCGTCTCGCGAAAACCGTCACCCTCGGGCGTGACCCGAGGGTCCATGCCGGTCGCGGACGTCCTACGGCGGACTTGGATTCTCGGGTCAAGCCCGAGAATGACGATAAAGGGATAAGGACGGTTGGCCGCGGGCTTGACCCCGCGGTGCCTCCGATACCGTTATCCCCTCCCCCTTCGATGGGCTGAAATGTCCATCAAAGGCATTTCAGGGTTAGGGAGGGGGTGCGCTGCTCGCCGGTTGCCCTTCTCGCAACGCCACAGCGATCCCTTCAATTACACCGTCGATGTTTTTCATCACTTCGCTATTCCAAAAGCGCAGGACTCGGAACCCTCGCCCTTCGAGCCACTTTGTCCGGCAGGCGTCTTCTTCTGTTTGTTCCGTATGCTGCCCGCCATCGACTTCGACCGCGAGCTTTTCGGAAAGACAGGCGAAGTCGACGATATAATCGCCAAGCGGCACCTGGCGACGAAACCTGAATCCATCGAGTTGCTGCCGGCGCAAACGCGACCAAAGTTTTCTTTCCGCGTCGGTTTGATCACGGCGCAGTTTGCTGGCGAGCGTTGACGGCAATACGAGGCCTCCGTCGCAGTTTGGCCTTAGGCCAATACCCCCCATCTTAACCTTCCCCCTCAAGGGGGGAAGGGAATCCGCTTAGGCACCGATTGGAATCCCCTCCCCCTTCGATGGGCTGAAATGTCCATCAAAGGCATTTCAGGATTAGGGAGGGAGTGGACGGCGGCGCGCCTGACCGCATAGGACGGTTGGCCGAAAGCTTGACCCCGCCGCGCCGCGCGGTTTCAGTGTCGCCACCCAAATCCGAACGGACAAAGGGCATGACGCCGGATACCGACACCACCAACCCACTCCTCTCCTGCCTGGACGAAATTTCGCCGGTACTGTTCATCGTGATTTGGGTTGGGGCCTTGATCGCGGGCTGGATCCTGCAGCGCCACAACAATCTCGATCTGAAACAGACCTATCGGGCGATGACGGGGCGGCTGAAGGTGCCGAGGCCCACCGCCTTCTACGTTGTTACGGCCGTTTGGGTCGTCGGTACGTTCGGCTACTTCGCCTACGCGTACCAGGCGGTCTGCACGCTCTCTTCGGGGTAGAACCGGCGCTGGAAAAAGGGCTCCGAAAAAGAGGTCAGAGAGACCTCTGCGGAATACTGGAACCGATATCGTTTCACCCCCCATCCTATCCTTCCCCCGCAAGGGGGGAAGGGAAAACACGCCATATCAAAGAGTTATCCCCTCCCCCTCGATGGGGGAGGGCTAGGGTGGTCCGAACCGGCGACATAGGTA
>CAYLTU010000406.1:0-4106 GCA_964386465.1 uncultured Rhodospirillaceae bacterium | reverse complement strand
ACGGCGTTGACCCGGATGCGCTGCGGCGCCAACTCGATCGCCATCGATTTGGTCAAGCCTTCCAGCGCGTGCTTGGTCATGGTGTAGACGCTGCGGTCGCGCAGCGCTACTCGGCCGAGCTGAGAGGAAATATTGACCACCGCGCCGCCGCGCTCGGTCCGGTCGGGATCGCGTAGCATCCGGTTGACGGCCGCTTGCGCGACGACGAACGCGGCGCGGACGTTCAAATTCAACATCGCGTCGAGCGCGGCGCTTTCGACGGCGACGAAGGGCTGTGGGATATTGGTGCCCGCATTGTTCACGAGGATGTCGAGTGCCGCCAAACCGGAGATCGCGTCCTGGACAGCCGCATCGTCGGTCACGTCGCAGACCAGAATCTCCGCCGAGCCGCCGCTGCCGGCGATCTCCGCGGCAACACCATCCAGTTCGGTTTGCGTCCGGCTCATCAGCACGACATGGGCGCCGGCCTGTGCCAGGCCTTTCGCCATGCCGACGCCAAGCCCGCGCCCGGCACCGCTGACAAGAGCGGTGCGTTCATCGAGACGGAAATCCGGAACTACCTTTGTCGATCGTGTATCGGTGGGCATCGTGCCTTTCCTCCCTTTTGGCAGACGCAGCGCAATTGGCACCGATCGCGCCAACGGCGTCAAGGACGATGGGCACATTCTTACCCGTACTTGACGATTCAACTATAGTGGTGCGGTCTGAGGGGCGAGAAGAGGCGTGTATGAATTACGAACGGCTGTTCGCCGGCCATCGCGGTCGGGTAGTGCAGGCCGGGCTGATCGGCGTCGGCCAGTTCGGCGCCACGCTGATCGCCCAGGCAAACGCCATCCCCATGCTGTCAATCCCTGCGATATGCGACCGCGACGTCGACAGGGCACAGGCGGCATGCCAGGCCGCGGGACGAACCGACCTGCGCGTCTGCGAAAATGCGGGCGACGCGGCGCGCGCCATGCAAGCCGGAACGATGGCCGTACTGCCCGACGCATCGCTGCTGATGGGCCTGCCGCTCGACGTCATCGTCGAGGCGACCGGCAATCCGGAGGCCGCCGCCGCCAGCGGTGAAGCGGCGATTGCCAGCGGCAAGCATCTCGTCATCGCATCGAAGGAAGCCGAATCCGTCATCGGGCCGCTGTTGTCGCGCAAGGCACGGGACGCGGGACTGGTTTCGACCTTGGTCGAAGGCGATCAGCCCAGCCTGCTGGTAGGCCTCTATAGCTGGGCCAGGCTGCTCGGACTCGACGTCGTCTGCGCCGGTAAGTCGAGCGAGTATGATTTCGTCTTCGATCCCGCAACGGAAACATTGAGCTGGCAGACGACGCAAGTCGACGCGACCGGTCTGAACGCGCTTTGGACGCTGCCCGAAGGTCCTGTCGAAGCGACTTTGGCGGCCCGGTCGGAGATACTCGCCGCCATTCCGCAGCGCACCGTTCCCGATCTGTGCGAGATGGGTGTCGTCGCCAACGCAACCGGACTGCTGCCCGACACCCCTTCATTCCATGTTCCGGTCGCCCGGGCGATCGAAGTGCCCGATATTTTCAGGCCACGCGCCGATGGCGGCATTTTATCGCGTACCGGTGTCATCGACGTGTTCAACTGTCTACGTCGCCCGGATGAGCAGAGTTTCGCCGGCGGCGTCTTCATCGTCGTGCGCTGCGACAATCCGGAAACCTGGGAAGTGCTGCGCGCCAAGGGGATCCCGGTCAGCCGTTCGGGGAGCCACGCGATGCTGTACAACCCCTCGCACCTTCTCGGCGTCGAGGCGCCGATCTCGATCCTGTCGGCCGTCTTACTGGGCCAGCCGACCGGCGGCGCCGAACCGGCACCGGTCGTCGACCTGGTCGCTCGCACAAATCGCGAGTGGCGCGCCGGCGAGACCCTGGCGATCACCGACCATCATCATCACGAGGTCGCCGGCCTCGACCCGATGCTCGTCGACGCCGCCGCCGCGGTTTCTGGCTATGCTGTACCATATTATATGGCGGCCAGTCGGGCGTTGACGCGGGACGTTCCGGCGGGGACAGTCGTGACTGTCGATATGGTCGAACCGCCAACGGCTTCGGATCTGTGGCGCCTGCGCGCGGAGCAAGACCGTTTGTTTACGGCCGAACCAGTACCTTCTTAAAAAGCGATACCAGATGACGCAGCGTGACATCTCCTTCGAAGTCCAGGTCGCTACCGACAACCGGTGGGTCATCGACTCGGTTCACGCGGCGCAAACAGTCGCCATGTCGCGTGCGCAAGCGCTGCTGAGCGGCAGCGAGAATGACGCCGTCCGCGTACTGCGCGAGACCGGACGCAACAGGGAAGAGGTGATCTTCCAGCAGGAATGCGCGCGGCGGCCTGATCGGCCGATCACCATCTCGCCGATCGACGAAGCATCGGTTTGCGAGGAACTCGTCGACCTGACCGGTTTCGAGGCGCGCAAGACGGCCGGCCGCGTGCTTCGGAAATATTTGGACGAGTACAACCTCACGGCGCTCGAAGTCCTGCACAATCACGATCACTATCGAGATTTGCGCCGCACCGAAAAATTATACGATCAGGCGATCCACAAGGTCGGTTCGGTCCAAGCCCGCGCCCTGGGAGGAAAAGCGCAACCGCGCATCGATCTGCTGTACCGGCTGGCAACGCAGCTGTTCGACGAAACACGGGAACTGCGCGACAAGGGCCGCTTCCTGTCGATCGTAAACGGCGATGGCTTGACGACGGCTTTGCGGGAGATCGGCGAATCGTTTTCGGAAGATGCGCGGCCGTTCTACATCTGCGCGGTGCTCGCCGCCTATGTCGGACAGGCGCGGGACTGGGAAGCGAAACTGAACCTCATGCTCGACCTGTTGAGCAAAAAGCCCGATGCGGAAGCCTGCCGCTATGGCGACGAAGTCTGCGCGGAGATATTGGACGGATCGAACGCCGTCATGGAGTTACTTGGATCGCAGCCGGATCTCGGTTCCGCATTGCGCATGATGGCGAACCTCGCCGTGGGACGTTTCGAAAGCAAGCGTCGCGGCGAAGCCCTGCTGGTACGGCTCAGCGCCGCTACGCGAAAGCTTCCGATGCCTGAAACGCGCGGAATTTTGCTCGAGCGGGTAGCCAGAGAAATCTCCGGGACCAACCCGCTGACGCGCGAGGATGACGACGCGGACCGGGACGTCTTCCCCGATTTGACAAGGGATCTGATCTCTCACGCGGGGCTGAACGGCGGCCCGGAAATGAGCGAGGCGCTCACCAGGCGTGCGCGGATCGTGATGGGTAGCGTGGACAGCGATCTCTCCGCCGACGAGGGCATTGATTTCATGCTCGGGCTATTGCCCACCGCCGCCGCCAAGATCGGTTATCTATTGGACCTCAGCCGTTCGGAATTCGGCCTGAAATACCGTGCGCCCGTCATGACCCGGCTTCTGCAGCTCGTCGAGCCGATTTCAGAACTGGCGGAACTGCTGCCGGCGAACAGTACGAGGGAAGCCCTCGCCGCAGCCGTGGAAGATTTGCGGCTTCGTGTCGGCGAGGACGAACTGGGCCGTGAAATTAGCACTTTGATATCGAAAAAACTGGACGGATTCCTCGACCGTAAAGACAAGCCATCAGAGAGTCCAAGCGAAGTGGAACCGCCGCCGCCGCCCGAACCGCCGCGCGCGAAATCGCCGCAGGACCGGAGCAACCGAACGTTTAAAAAAGGGGAAACCATCTTCCAAGAGTCCGAACCGGGCGACGAAGCCTTCGTCATCGTCTCCGGCGAAGTCGAAATATCCATTGGCGTGGGCGATGAGCGAATGGTCATCGCGACCCTCGACCGCGGCGAGGTGTTCGGCGAGATGGCGCTGGTCGATGATGAGCCCCGCATGGCGACAGCAACCACGACGAGAGACACCAAGGTGTTCGTCGTGCCCCAGGAGGTTTTCAAGAAACAGCTATCCCGGCTCGCCGAAGAAGACCGGTTGATCAGCCGCATCCTCGGAACGCTTGTCAGCCGCCTGCGCGGTCAGATCATCGGTTGACCTCGGCAAATCGGGTATTAGCAAACGGGAGATTGAAATGGACTTAGGCTTGGCGGGCAAGCGCGCGATCGTCACGGGAGGTACGCGGGGGATCGGACGCAGGAT
>CAYLTU010000405.1:0-4110 GCA_964386465.1 uncultured Rhodospirillaceae bacterium | reverse complement strand
CGGTTCCCCGGCCAGGCGCATTTCATGCTGGTGCTGCGCTCCGACGGCGAAGCGGCGCTCGACGACATCAAGCGCGAATACCGGACCCGCGCCAACGACGCCAGCATCCCGGTCTACGACGAACTGGACAACGCGGCGCGGGCGCTGAGGTCAGTAGCTATGCTGGAGCGGTTTAGAGCAAGCCGTTGACTTAAGGCGCGTTCTTCCACCAGCTGTCGAATTCCGGTCCCAGCGGTTCGAGCCGTACGCCCTTACGCAGGTTGCGGTAGGGGTACTGTTTCGAATCGGCGATGTGGCCGCCGGGGGCGATGGCGATCAGGACCTTTTCGGCGATCGGTTCGAAATCCGCCCGGAAATGGCAAGTGCTTTTCAAGGCCAGAATCTTCTGTTCGCTCGGCTCGACACCGAGATGGCGGAAGATGTCCTGGTCGTAGGCCTGCATGCGCTTGCTGGCGACGACGACGCTGACGCCATCGATGACGAGCAGCGCCGTCGGGCCGATATCTACGGTGCGGCCGCGCACGCAGGGGCCGGTACAGGTGAACTTGCCGTCGCCCAGCCTTTCCACACGGAACGTGCCCTCGAAGGGTTCGACCCCTTCCGGCCCCGATTTGCCGCCCAGCGCGATGCTGATTTCCGCCCCCTCGCCCGCCTCGTGGGCGATCGCGGCTGCTTCCGGATCGGCCATGACGCCCAACACCGCGCCCTGCGCGTTGCCGTCGACCAACGCCTTCAAAAGCCCGGTCGTATCACCGGTTCCGCCGCAGCCGGGATTGTCCTGCGTGTCCGCCAGAACGACCGGACGTGAGGCGCGGGCCGATATCGCGTTGGCCTCGGCAACCGCGCCGTCGGGGCTGAGCAAGGGTTCGGAGAACTCCGCCTCCCGCGCCTCGATTTCGGCGACCAACGCTGCCACCGCCGCATCGACCGCGTCGCGGTCGTAGCCATGCGCGACGACGCCGGGCCCGCATTCGGCCAGGTCGGATGGTGGGAAACCGGCGCCGTAGCTGAGGTTTAAGACGTCCCCACCCTCGCCTTCGACCGAGGCGGCAACGATATCCGCCGAGGGCGGCACCATGGTGCACTGGAAGTTCAACGGGATCAGGAAAGGCAGCTTCACGAACTTGCGGACGGGCGGCTGACCGCGCTCCAGCACGGTCGACAGGATCCGCGCCGCCCGCTGTCCCGTCTCCGCCCGGTCGATATGCGGATAGGTCAGGTAGATCGCCATGCCGTCGCAATGCTCGACCATCGCCTGGGTCAGATTGACGTGGTAGTCGAGGCTGATCACGACCGGGATGTCCGGCCCGACGACGGCACGGACCCGGCGCAGCAATTCGCCTTCGCCGTCCTCGAAATCTTCCGTCACCATCGCGCCGTGCAAATCGAGATAGACCGCGTCGACCGGCATCGCCAACGACAGGCCGCCGACCAACTCGCCCGCGATGCGTTCGTAGGCCTCCCGCGTGACGATGCCGCCGGCGCCGCCGCTGGTCCACAGCAGGGGCGTCAGCTCGTGATCCGCCGCCATCTCTTCCAAGAACCCGGACATCCCGAAACTGATGCCGGTCAGCCAGTCGAGGACATCCGCGCCGCGGCACAAAGGCGGGCGGTCGCGGTGCGCGGCGAAATAGTCGAAGTCCGTCGCCTGCGGTACGAAGCAGTTCGTCTCGTGCTGGAAACCGCCGATCGCGATGCGGGCCATGGGCGCCTACCAGCCGAGCGCGTAGCTGGGCCGGCGCGGATCGCCGCCGGCGCTGCGCAATCCCGTTTCCGGATCGACCTGCACGCCGCAGACGCCGCCGGCGCGGAAGACCCAGTCCGGCCACCATTCGACCTTGTGGCCGAGCGCCGATAGCGCCTCGCCGGTTTCCTTCGGGATGCGCGCCTCTAGATTGAGCCGGCCCGGATAGTAGTCGTGCGGTTCGAACGATCCCGGAAAACTGTAGGTCGCGAAGCGCGGCGCCTCGATCGCCTCCTGGATATCCATGCCGAATACGACGTGGTTGAGCAGCACCTGCAGGGTCGCCTGCGGCTGTACGTCGGAGCCTGGCGTCGCCCAGACCATGTAGGGCTCGCCGTCCTTCAACGCCATCATCGGGTTCGACGAAAGGCGCGACCGCTTGCCCGGCGCGAGACAGGCCGCATGTCCCTCGACCGCCCAGGACTGCGACCCGCGCGAAGACGGGCACACGCCGGTACCGGGGATGACCGGCGTATCGCGCGGGATGTCGCTTGGCGTCGCGACGAAGGCGTTGCCGGCCTCGTCGACGACGCAAATGGCGCTGGTGTCGCCGTGCGGCGGATCGGGGTTGAGCGAAGGGGCGAAAAGATGCCCGCCTTCCAGGGTCGGCGCGCCAGTGCGCGGGTCCCCCGCCGGCGGCAGTTCCGGCCACGCCTTGCCGCTGTCGATCAAGGCGCGCCTGCCTTCGAGATATGCGGGATCGTAAAGACCGTCCAGCGGCACGTCGACGAAAGCGGGATCGCCGCAATGCCGGTCGCGATCGGCGAAGGCTAGCTTCATCGACTCGGCGACGGTGTGGATGTAATCGGGCGAATTATGTCCCATGCCTTCGAGGTCGAAACCGTCGGCCAGCATCAGGGCCTGCGTCAGGACCGGCCCGCTCGCGTTCGGACCGAATCCGTACACGTCGAGCCCGCGGAACGGCACGCGGATCGGCGGTTCCTCCCGCGGCGTATGCGCCGCCATGTCTTCCATGGTGAGGAACCCGCCATTCTCGCGGTGATAGTCGGTAATGGTCTTGGCGATGTCGCCCTTGTAGAACGCATCGTAGGCGGCACGGATACCGGCCTCGCGCCCTTCGCCGTCGCGCGCCTCGGCTTCGTCCGCCATATATTGCAATGTCCTGGCCAGGTCGGGCTGTTTGAATATCTCGCCGACCCGTGGCGGCCGTCCCTGGGGCATATAGACCGCGACGCTCGAATCCCAGCGCCGCAGCGACGCCTCGTCCGAGGTGATATTGCGCGACATCTGCGGGTACATCGGGAAACCGTCGCGGGCGAAACGGATGGCCGCCGCCACGACATCGCCGAACCGCATCGTGCCGTAGCGCTCCAAGGCGTGCAGCCACGATCCCGGCGCGCCGGGCGTCAGCGTCCTTTGGATGCCTTCGGGAATATGCTGACCGTTGCCCTCGATGAACCGCTCGGGCCGCACCCCTTTGGGCCAGACGCCGACCCCGTCGATCGTCAGCACGGTGTCGGAGCCGGCGAGGCGGATCATGATCGGCGCGATGCCGGCGATATTGACGAATTCGCTCTGCAGCACGCCAATCGCGAGCCCGGCCGTGACCCCGGCGTCGATCGCGTTACCGCCGTTGTTCAGGACATCGAAACCCGCCTGGCTCGCGAAATAGTGACCCGTCGCAATCGCATGCCGGGTCCCCATGATGACGGGCCGGTGCGCATCCATAGCAATTCCCCCGATTCGTAATGAAATCCCGCCTCAAGGCTGCGGTTTCGCAGGCCCCCGGTCAAGGCAAAGCCGTTGCCCCCATCCGGTTAGCCCGGATATCTCACACTATTTGGGGCCGTCATCGCGTTGTGCGGGTTCGATCCGCCAGGAGAAGGCCGAAGAGCGTAGCGGGGCCTACGGTTGAGGCCTTTGACGACGCGGGCGGCCCGCACAACGCGACCCTCCGGGCGGGGCATATCGCGCGACAGACTGCGTCAAACCGCTTGCCCGATGGCACCGCATCGCGCCGCGCGCTTCTCCTAACCTGTCGCGCGATACGCCCCGTGACGATCCCAAATAGTGTGAGATATCTGGGCTAGACCGCCAGTAGCAGGCGAAATTACGCGGTTGCGACTATTTGCCAATGTCATCCGGCTCAGTCGGTTACTGAAATTTGAGTAAAATTAGAGTATAATGTCATTCTTATACTGGAATATTGATTAAGGAATTTGCGTGCTACCGTGTCGAATATTGCTTCCTTAGCCCTTGAAATCGCAGACATACTTCGCGCTCGCGGCGAAACCATCGCCGTCGCCGAATCATCTGCCGGCGGCCTCGTATCGGCGGCATTGCTGGCCGTTCCCGGCGCGTCCGCCTATTACCTGGGTGGCGCGGTGGTCTATACGCGTCCGGCA
>CAYLTU010000404.1:0-4116 GCA_964386465.1 uncultured Rhodospirillaceae bacterium | reverse complement strand
GTAGGGTTTCTCCGACGCCGTAGGGGAGGCGCACTATTGAATCAGGCAGTAATAGCATAACTCCGTTTCAGACTGCTGAAAAATAGGCGTACTGGGCATATACGTGGAGGATGGCCATGACGCTGATCGCCGCCGCTAGGCCTACATGGACGACCCACCAAATCGTCAGCAGGACGGGCCGGTTCATGGCCTGCACCTGGACCTGGAAGAAGGCGAGCAAGGCCATGATCAGGGTGCCCGCCATCAAGGCGAGCAGCATGGCGTGTCCGGCGGAACGGGCATGGATGAAAAGCACGACCAGAATGCCGATCCCGATCATGCGGTGGATCACTTTGTGTGCCTCCAGATTGCGCGGCGGGCCGCGCCGCCTGAATACCGGCAGCAGCCAAACCCCGACCATGGCGAATGCCAGCGCATATCCGGTGACCAGGCCCATGAATGACCGTGCCGGCGGAACCGAGGAAAAATCGTAGACGGCGTAGAGTCCCAGCGCGACGCCCGCCAGCACGACCAGCCCGACGATCGTTGTCAGGTCGAGTTTTCTAGTCATCGGCCTTACCCGGCAGCGCCAGGATCCGGGATAGCGTATCGCCCGAGGCCTCGTCCGACACCGCCTTCATGAAGGTGTCTGCGTCCGGCAGGTAAAGCCCGTCCGCCGGCCATTTGTCGCCGATGGTGGGGCGGTCGGATTTGAATTTCTTGGCCTTCTCGAGGTAGCCCTCGTAGGTCGCGCGCGCTGCCACCCGGAAGGCAGCGACCACGGCGACGGCCTTTTCGACGCTGACCTGGGGGCGCGGGAACAGCCAAGTCGTCGCACCCATCATGTCGGTAAGGACCCAGTCTGTCTTGGGCGAATCCGCGTGTTCGTTGTGGCACGACACGCAGCCTTTGGCGCTGGCATAGTCGGGGTACATGGCGACGTACATACCGGATGCCGTATCCCGGCTGTATTGCGGGTCGTGTGTGGCCTTGACCTTGGCATAGGTCTTCATCTGCTCGCCCGAAAACAGGTTGGCAGCGACGATGGGAAAATCCGAACCGAGGAATAGGCCGATCTCCGTGCCGCCGCGGCTCAATAGGCCCGATACCTCGCGCAGGAACAGCGCCGGCAGTGGTCCCGCCTCCACGTCTTCTTCTCTCCATTTCTCGTCAAATTTCAGGCCGGCCTTGAGTCCGGGTCCGACGATGCGTGAGGTATAGAGCGTCCGTGCCGCTTCGTTCTCGGCCGCCAGCAGGTCGAACATGCTGTTGACCGGAACGGTCGCCTGGGCCGTCTGCGCCCCGACATCGAGCGGCGGCGAGGCGCTTACGAACAGGTAGATGCAAAGCGCACCAAGCGCTAGGGCGGTGATAACGAATGTACGGACGTTCATTTGCTGGTCTCCGCCGGCATGGTCGCCAGCTTCTTACGTTGTCCATAGGGTGAAGGGCCGTTCTGGAAGTATTCCTCGACCGTCGTGGTCGGGAAGCGGTTGGCCAAGCGGATCTGGGATTTGAACGTGTGGTTGCCGTGGTAGTCATGACATCCCGCGCAACTCTCCCAGCGCTCTGTTTTCACCAGTTCCGCGTGGCTGACGTCGAGCGGATCGATCTTCATCGCCAGCGTTTCGTGGCAGGACTTGCAGAACAGCGTGTCACCCAGGCTGACCCGCCGGGCGTTATGCTCGACATGACAATTGACGCATTCATGCGGGCCCAGGGTATCGCGCACTGACTGGTAACGCGGCTCCAGGAACATGTAGGGCGCGTGAGTCGCCTTCTCCATGCTGTGGCAGCTCTCGCAGGTCTTCGTCGTGACCTTATGGTAAACGAAGGCGGCCGGCTGGGACCGGTTCCCGAGCAGGTAGCGGACATTGGCCTGAAGCTGCTGGCGGACGCTGCCCGGGGCCTGGGCATGGCATCCGGTACAGGCGAGCGTTTCGTGACCGGGCGTCGCTGGTCCGATCGCCAGGTGAACCTCGTCCGACAATCCGGTGAGGAACGGAAACAAAGCCAGCACGACCACCGCCGCCGCGGCATAGGCGAGGCGCCGGGCGTTCCAGAACGGGCCGGCATCGGCGTCCTCGCCGACCGGCTTGCCGATATGGATGAACAGTTCGGACTTGATCGCAGCGGCATCGACGCCAGCGCCCGCCAGCGCGGTTTCCACGAATTCCATGAAGGCGGTGGGACCGCAAAGGTGATAGGTCGCTTGGCCGAACCGACCGACGATTCCTGCCACATCGGTCGCGGACAGGCGGCCGTCGCGGCTGGTTTCGCGGACCGTGAAAGAGATCCAGGGATGATCATCCGCAGCCTTCCGAATCTCGTCGACGAAGGCCACCTTCGCCATGTCGGCCACGGAATAGTCGATATGGAGCGGCGCTTCCGAGCCGTCCGCAATGGCGGTGCGGAGGATGCTGATAGCGGGCGTCACGCCGATGCCGGCGACGATGCAGACCGTTGCCGGCGCGGCGGCGTCCCAGCTCTTTTCGCCCGCGGGTTCGGAGATGCGGAGCACCTTGGCTTCGGTCGGCCCGTCGAACAGCCAACCAGAGAAAAGCCCCTTCGGTTCGCGTTTGACCGTGATCTCGACGTGGTCCGCGGCGCGGGCCGGCGATGTGATGGTGTAACGGCGGGAGACCCAGCGGTCCGCAATCAGGCCGTCGACCGTTAGGTGCTGTCCGGCGGCCGGCGCCGGATAGGCCCCGCCGCGTGGGTAGAACTGAAAACTCGCGATATCGGGAACCCGGTCGAGGCGGTCCGCTACCGCCGCCATCATACCCTGACCTCCGAACCATTCTCGGAGGCGCGGCAGGCAGCCGCCGCAGACGCTGCCGCATCCGGTTTCCCGGCGCAGATCCTCGAGCGTGGCGCATCCACCCGCCACCGCCTCATTGATCGCGTTCTGATCGATCCCCATGCAGTAGCAGACGGTTTGGTCGCTTGCGGTATGTTCGACCAAATGTGCGGTCTGGACCGACCCGGTCCGCTCGAATCCGACGAAGTCCTCGGTTGCCAGCGGTTTGTGAACCAGCGCGTTCTCGATCAAATTCGGGAGTTGAGCCCAGTCACCGCTACTTCGGATGTCGACAATATAGCCGTCCGCGTCGAGATTGACGTGACGTTCCTTGCCGAGTAGCGCATCGCTCCAATCATTGGCATGTGGTGCCGGGGCACCGGCATCGTCTTGAGACCTGTCGCTCAGGCGAAAGACTTTGCTGTGGATGGTGAAGGACGAAGTGAGGGCTCGTCCGTCTTCGGTCCGATACTGCCGTTCCAGGGTCTCCTCGCCGCCCAGGAAGGACATGTACTGA
Source organism: uncultured Rhodospirillaceae bacterium (assembly GCA_964386465.1). Taxonomy (GTDB): domain Bacteria; phylum Pseudomonadota; class Alphaproteobacteria; order UBA8366. The sequence goes on along the minus strand of CAYLTU010000404.1, from coordinate 820 downwards.
ATGCCCTGAACGCCCGCCGGCAGACTGTAGTTCAGGTTCAGCGACGCGAAGTAATTTTGCGTTTCCGTCGACTGGTCCTGCAAACGCCGGGAATGCGCCTCCGAGATGACCAGAGTCGTGAGCTCGCTCGCGGCGCGCGCGGTTGCGGTACGCGGCGTATCGTTGATGAGCGCCGTCTCACCGAAGCTCTGACCGGGGCCGAGCCGAACGGACTGCGCGCCGGGCGCGTCGTCAGTCATCAATTCGGCCTCACCCCACAGGATGTAGTGGACGCTATCGGACGGATCACCTTTCTCAAAAACGGTTTCGCCGGCACTGTACACGCGACGTTCCTGATCGCCCCCAATGTCGCTCTCGCTCAGGAGCCGGAAGAGCTGCGAGCGCTTGGCCATATTGGCCTGCGTGATGTCCTGGTAATGGTTCGCCAGCTTCTCCCGAAGCGCCGGCGAGGCCTCGATCAAAGAGCGGAAATCGTCCCGGTCAACTTTCAGCAGTTCGCACTCGCCGTCGGTCCGCACGCTGGCATTGCGCCGTCCAGATCCTCCGTCGAGCAAGGCCAGTTCGCCGACCCAGCGGACCGGCTCGATTCGATCGAGGGCCATTTCACCGCCGCCCGATTCCGTTACGTAGATCTGGAGCGCGCCGGAAACGAGAACGTAAGCGGCATCGCTGTCTTCATCACCTTCATGGATGAAGGTCGTGCCCGACCCTATGGTGATAGGCAGGACGAGATCGAGAAATTTCTCGATTTGTTCCGTCTCGGCGTCAGCCAGGATGTCGGCTTCGGAGAGACGTGAAACCAGTTCCTGTTTAGCGGCCA
>CAYLTU010000403.1:0-4143 GCA_964386465.1 uncultured Rhodospirillaceae bacterium | reverse complement strand
AGGGGATGATCGTAGACACGACGCCTTCAAATCGTTTGCGGCAATTTTCCAGCCTTATTCGCGCCGCGAATCACGCGTAGAATCGGCTCATGGCGCTTTTCCGATCCATCGCGACGGTCGGCGGCTGGACCATGGTCAGCCGTGTGCTCGGCTTCGCGCGCGACATGCTGATCGCCAACGTCATCGGCGCGGGGCTGATCGCTGACGCCTTCTTCGTCGCATTCAAGTTCCCCAATTTCTTCCGCCGCCTGTTCGCCGAGGGCGCCTTCAACGCGGCCTTCGTGCCGTTGTTCGCGGGGCGGCTGACGACCGACGGAAGGGACGCGGCGGTGAAGTTCGCCGCCGAGGTCGCCGCCGTACTCGGCACCGTGCTGCTGGTTTTTACCTTGGCCGCGATACTGACCATGCCCTGGCTGATGCTCGCGCTCGCGCCGGGGTTCGTAGACCAGCCGGTCAAGTTCGGCCTCACCGTCGATCTCACCCGCCTCACCTTTCCCTACCTGACCTTCATGGCGCTGGTCGCGCTGATGGGCGGCATGCTGAACTCGCTGCAGCGTTTCGCCGCGACCGCGGCGGCGCCCATCGTGCTCAATATCGTACTGATCGGCGTTTTGCTCGGTGTGCGGTCCGAACTGTTGCCGGATCCGGGACATGCGCTGGCCTGGGGTGTTGCGGTCGCCGGCCTGGCGCAGCTGATATGGATCGCCTACGCCTGCAAGCGGGCCGACATCATGTTCGTGCCGCCCCGGCCGCGGCTCACCCCGGGGGTGAAGCGATTGCTGGTGCTGATGGCGCCGGCCCTGCTGGGCGCCGGCGTGGTGCAAGTGAATGTGGTGATCGATGTCATCCTCGCCTCGACCCTGCGCGAGGGCTCGGTCTCGTTCCTCTATTACGCCGACCGTGTGAACCAGCTGCCCCTCGGCGTCGTCGGCGTCGCGGTCGGCATTACCTTGCTGCCGCTGCTGACAAGGCAATTGCGCTCCGGCGAGACGGACGCGGCGCTCGGCAGCCAGAACCGGGCGATCGAATTCGCGCTGGCCCTGACCCTGCCGGCAGCAGCGGCGCTGATCGCCATGCCGGGCCCGATCGTGACCGTCCTGTTCCAGCGCGGCGCGTTCGATGCCGCCGCCGCCGAAGCAACGGCAGGCGCGCTGGCGGCCTTCGCCGCCGGTCTTCCGGCCTACGTGCTGATCAAGGCGCTGACCCCGGGCTTCTTCGCGCGCGAGGACACCAAGACACCGGTCAAAATCGCGGTCGTCGCGATGGTGGCGAACGTCGCGCTGGCGGTTGCCCTGATGCAGGTCCTGGCGCATGTCGGCATCGCGCTCGCGACGGCCCTGTCTGCCTGGTTCAACGCGATCACACTCGGCATCCTTCTGGTGCGACGCGGGCATCTCGCCTTCGACACCAGGTTGCGGCGCTGCGTGCCGCGCCTGATACTGGCCTCGGCGCTGATGGGGGCCGCGGTGTGGTGGGGCGCCGGTTTGCTCGCCGGCCCGCTTGGGGAGGACGAGCCGCGCCGCATCGCGGCGCTGGCGGCGCTGGTCGTCGGGGGCGGCGGTCTGTTCGCGCTGTTGGCGTTGACCACCGGCGCGGTTCGGATGAAGGATCTGCGCGCGGCGGTGTCACGGCGCGCTTGAGGTGAAAAGGAAGCGTAAATGGTCCGATTGACCGACATGCTGGAGGACGACCGCAACCATCTGCTGGCCAAGCCCTGCCCGAAATTCGAGGGCGAGCCCTGGATCGAGGGGCCGCCGCTGGCGGAACGGCGGATCGCCATCGTCACCACGGCGGGTCTGCAGCTGCGCGACGATGCGCCGTTCAACTTCCGCAGCGCCGAGTATCGGATCATCCCCGGCGCGGTCGAGGGCAAGGACCTGGTGATGAGCCACACCTCGGTCAATTTCGACCGAAGCGGGTTCCAGCGCGACGCAAACGTGGTGTTTCCGATCGATCGGCTGCGTGAAATGGAAACCGAAGGCGCGGTCGGTTCGGTCGCGAATTACCATTACGCCTTCAACGGCGCCTACATGGAGCCCGCGGCGTACGAGGAAAAAGCGCGCGAAGTGGCCGGGCTGTTGAAGGGCGACTCGGTCGACGCGGTCCTTCTGGTGCCTGTCTGACCCAATTGCACGCGCGCCGTGAGCGCGCTCGGCCATTTTCTGGAAAACGAAGGCGTGGCGACGACGGGGATCAGCCTTGTGCGTCCGCACACCGAACAGATGCAGCCGCCGCGCTCCTTATGGGTGCCGTTCGAGCTGGGCCGCCCGTTCGGATCGCCGGACGATGCGGGATTTCAGCGCCGCGTTCTGGAAGCGGCGCTGGCCCTGTTCGACGAAGGGCCGCGACCGGTGTTGGTGGATTTTCCCGACGAAGCACCCGTCTCGGCATCCACGGCGGAGGAAGCCTGGGCTTGCCCGGTATCTTTCCCGCCGCCGCCCGTCGACGCGGATGATCTCGGCGCCGCGGTCGCGGCGGAGATCGGGCAGCTGGCGCCCTGGTACGCGGAATCCCTTCGCGCGCTGGGCCGAACCAGCGTCAGCGGCAAGTCGTTCACGGTCGAGGAAGCGGCGGCCCATGCCGCCCTGTTCCTGGGCGAACCGCCGGAAACAGGTCCGGCCGGGGTGGTGCGGCTCAAGCAGGCGCTGGAGGATCTGAAAGCATTCTACGGCGAAGCCGCCGCGGCGCGCCCCGGCGCGTCGAGCGGAGATATGGCGGATTGGCTGTGGCAGGAAACCGCGCTCGGCCGGCTGATGTTCCGGCTCGCCGAAACGCTCCAGGCCAGCGGCGACGAGCATCTGGGTTATCTGGCCGCCCGCTCCATGGTGCCCCGCGCGCAGGCTGAGAAGGCGCGCGCCACGGCCTCTTGACCCGCTGTGACGCAGCCGCGATAACTCGCGCCTTTACGTTTTAAGACGTCAGCGAAATAATGTCACCGATGCCGTTTCTACCCCCCATCCTAACCTTCCCCCGCAAGGGGGGAAGGGATACCCCGTCCTTTCAAACGGTTATCCCCTCCCCGTCGATGGGGGAGGGCTAGGGTGGGGGTGGACGGCGACCATTCTCGCAACCTCGTAGGCGCCTCGTCAGGGAGCATAGCAATGGACCGCATCTTCTCGGGCGTTCAGCCGTCCGGAAACCTGCATCTCGGCAACTATCTGGGCGCGATCCGCAATTTCGTGCGCCTGCAGGACCAGTACGAATGCGTCTACTGCGTCGTCGACATGCACGCCATCACCGCGTGGCAGGATCCCGACGATTTGCGGCACAGCACGCGCGAGCTGACGGCGGCGTTCATCGCGGCGGGCCTCGATCCGAAGAAAAACGTCATCATGAACCAGTCGCAGAACCCGAACCATGCGGAACTCGCCTGGATTTTCAATTGCGTGGCGCGTCTCGGCTGGCTCAACCGGATGACCCAGTTCAAGGAGAAGGCGGGCAAGGACCGTGAGAACGCCTCGGCCGGCCTGTACACCTACCCCAACCTGATGGCGGCGGATATTCTAGCCTACAAGGCGACCCACGTGCCGGTCGGCGAAGACCAGAAGCAGCATCTCGAGCTGTGCCGCGACATCGCGCAGAAATTCAACCACGACTTCAAGACCGAACTGTTCCCGATCGTCGAGCCGCTGATCCTGGGCCCGGCAACGCGGGTGATGTCGTTGCGCGACGGCTCGTCGAAAATGTCCAAATCCGACCCGTCCGACAACAGCCGCATCAACCTGACCGACGGTTCCGACGCGATCGCGCAGAAGATCCGCCGCGCCCGCACCGATCCGGAACCCCTGCCGAGCGAGGCGGACGGTCTCGAAGGCCGGCCCGAAGCGGCCAATCTGGTCGGCATTTACGCAGCCCTGGCCGATTGCGATGTCGCGGCCGTCTTGAGCGAGTTCGGCGGTTCGATGTTCTCCGACTTCAAGGGCGCGTTGACCGATGTCGCGGTCGACAAGCTCGGTCCGATCGGCGAGGAAATGCAGCGCCTGGTCGCCGACCCGGGTTACATCGACAGCGTGCTGGCCGACGGTGGCGCCCGTGCCCGTGCCTTGTCGGCGCCGGTGTTGGCGGAAGTCTATGAAACAGTCGGCTTTATCCGGGCCTAGATCAGATCGGGGTTTGTTGGAATCGCTTTCAGCGATCCAACAA
>CAYLTU010000402.1:0-4154 GCA_964386465.1 uncultured Rhodospirillaceae bacterium | reverse complement strand
TCGCCGATTTCATCGACTACGCGCAAGCAAAGGGCGGCGTATGGTTCGCAACACGCCTTGAGATCGCCAACTGGTGGAACGAACACCATTCGGAATTCTGACACCATTGCAGGCGGGCTGGATCAGACTAAGTTTGTATTATCTTAAAATTTGATATTAACGATCATATAAATTCATTTTTCTTGATCTAATTGGATTGATAAGGTCGTCCGGACCCGGCTTCATTCCCTATCAAGGTTTCGGCAATGATTTCCCCTCCTTTCCGTATCGTCGTCGTCGGGCTGGCGTCGCTGGCGCTTGCGATGGGTATCGGACGCTTCGCCTTTACGCCGTTACTTCCCTTGATGCAGCGGGATGGTCTCGCAAGCGTCTCCGAGGGCGGCCTCCTCGCCTCCGTTCATTTCTTGGGCTACCTGCTAGGGGCATTGTTCGCCGCAAGGCTACCCGGGTCGCCGCGGCTTGCACTCAGGCTCTCCTTGATCGCGATCGGCGGCGGCACCCTCGGCATGGGCTTGACGGAAAATTTCGCCGTTTGGCTATTTCTGCGCTGGCTGTGCGGCGTGTGCAGCGCCTTCACCCTCGTGCTGGTCAGCAATTACCTCGTTCGCGCGCTTGCCGAGACTGGTGCCGTCGCGAGGCAAGGCTTGGTTTTCGCCGGCGTCGGCGCTGGGATCGCCGCCGCCGGGCTCGGCGCGCTTGCAATTATGGTCGGACAGTTCGGTAGTACGCTCGCCTGGCAGGCCTTCGGAATCGTCGCACTGAGTTTCGCCATCGGAATTTGCCTCCTGGCGGGTCCCGAGTTTCCGACGCGACCTCTCGAAAAGCGCCGTCAAGCGGCTTCGAAAACGCCGCTCCCTTGGCTGGCTGTTATCGCCTATGGCGCAGCCGGTCTCGGCTACATCATCCCGGCGACTTATCTGCCACTGATGGCGCGCGATTTCGTTGCATCCCCGCTGGTATTTGGATGGAGCTGGCCTGTCTTCGGCCTCGCGGCCTTCATCTCGACGATCCTGGCTTCGGCCTTGGAACGGCGGTTCTCGACACGCCGAATCTGGATTGTCAGCCAGTTGATCATGGCGGCAGGTCTGCTGCTGCCGATCGCCTTTCCGAACATAATCGCCGTCAATCTCGCGGGCGTTTGCGTTGGCGGCACCTTCATGATCGTCACCATGGCCGGTATGAAGGAGGCCCATCGCATCGCGCCTGTGCACGACGTGATGCGCCATATCGCGGCGATGACAGCGGCCTTTGCAGCGGGCCAAATGGTTGGTCCGCTGTTCGGCAGCATCGTCTATGACCTTTCGCAGAGCTTCGCGCCGGCCTTGATCGGGACGAGTTTCTTGCTGGCCCTTACGGCCGTCGCCATGACGATTCGAACGGCGAAGCCGCAAACCGCCGTCCCCTGATTAACGATGTCCGAGGACGTCCACTATAACGCGTTCAACGCGTCGACGACTTTCTGCTCGATGACGATACCCTCGCGCCGCCGCCGCTCGCGTTCGCGGAACGCACGCTCGGACGGTATGCGGATTTCTTCGACCCCGTCCTGTTTCGGCGTCGCCTTGATCGCGGCCATAAGTTCCGAAACCTGGCCGGCGAATTTATCGGCGGGCATCAACAGGCCGGGATCGAAGACGACGAACAAAAACCCATAATCCTGGACGCTGCCGCGCGGGATTGCCGATCCGGCCAGCAGCCCCATCGTTTGCATGGCGAGCGCGATGCCGAAGCCCCTATGCCCGCCGAACGGCACGACGCCGCCGAGCAACGCCGCCTTGGGGTCCGTCGTCGGCATGCCGCTGCCGTCGACGGCGACGCCTTCGGGCAGCGGCCTGTCGATGTGGGCGTGCAGCATAACCTCGCCCCACTGTAACGCCGCGGTCCCCGCATCGACGATGAACGCGCCGTCTTTCGACGGAAACCCGAAGCAATAGGGATTGGTGCCCATGGCCGGTTTCGCGCCGCCCGGCGGCACGACGAGAGGCTGGCCGCAGGCGAAGTGCATCGCGACGAAACCCGCCTCGACGATCTTCTCGACGTAGTAGGCATTGCGGCCGCTGTAGTAGCTGTCATGCGCGCCGACGACGGCGAAGCGGTTCGCCTTCGCCTTCTCGATCGCCACTTCCGCCGCCTTGTAGACCGTCACGTATCCGACATTGTTGCCGCCGTCGAGCATCGCGGAAACCGGCGTCTCATGCACGATTTCGACCGGCTTGCGCGGTTTTTTGGTCTTGGGATTCTGCGCGATGGCGAGGAGGCGCGGCAGGCTGGTGAAAGGGTAGCCGCAGAGCGCATTGTCGATCAATTGTCCAAGAATTATCTCGGTATCATCCGCAGAGAAGCCGATGGCCAGCAGCGCCCGCTCACCAACATTGGTCGCCTCTGCCACGCTAAGCCGGACCGTGCCGGACGGCGTTTCGTCGAGCAAACCTGCGGTCATACCGGCCGATCGCCCTCGACAGTCACGCGGAAACCGGAGCGCGTGTCCGGGAAATAGTCCCACATCGCGTAATGCTGGGCGCAGCGATTGTCCCACATTGCGACCGAGCTCTCGCGCCACCGGAAGCGGCACTGGTATTTCGGGCGCTCGACCTGTTCGAACAGATAGGCGAGCAGCGATCTCGCCTCGGTGTAGCGCAATTCCTTGATGCCGGTCGTGAAGGCCTGATTGACAAAGACGCATCTGCGGCCGGTCACCGGATGGGTGCGGACCAGCGGATGTTCGGCGCGCGGGTAGTTCTTGCCGCTGTCGTCGACTCCTTCATGCGCGTAACGGCCACGATAGATGTGCTCGCTCTCGTGGATCGCGGTCAGTCCGGCGACGTGCGATTTCATGCTCTCGCTGAGATTTTCGTAGACCAGGTACATGTTGGAGAACAACGTATCGCCACCGGTGGCCGGCAAGGTGTGCAGGCGCAAGATGCTGCCCAGCGGCGGTTCGGGATCGCACGACACATCGGAGTGCCAGCCATTGCCCTCGGATAACCTGGAATTTCCGTCCGTGTGGACGGCGAAGATTTCCGGATGCCCTTGCGGCGAAGGCGCGGCGGGATGGATGTGCAGTTCGCCGAACCGCCGGCCGAACGCCTTATGCTGTTCGAGCGTAAGGTTCTGGTCGCGGAAGAAGATAACCAGATGCTGCATCCAGGCATCGTGGATTTCCGAAAATGTCCGGTCGTCGAGCGGCTGCGACAAGTCGACGCCGCCAATTTCCGCACCGATCGCGGGGGTCAGCGGATCGACCTCGATCTTTTCGTATGACATGGCGTTCCCGATCATGCGTGACGGCACATCATACACTCGCGCCCGCGCGGGCCATCCAGTCCCGATCAGCCGTCCAAATTCGCGCAACGCGCGCGTTCGTGATTTAATCGACGAACACCGCCACGAAACGCAGGGGAGAAAACCATGGTCTCTTATCAACCGACGATGCTGGGCACGCGGTACATGTGTTCGGCCGGCCACTATCTCGCGTCGCGGGCCGGGTTCGAAATCCTGGAAGCGGGCGGCAACGCGGTCGACGCGGGCGTTGCGGCGGCCATGTCGCTGGCGGTGCTGCAAAGCGACATCGTCAATGTCGGCGGCGTCGCGCCGATGATCGTCTATCTGGCGGAAACCGACGAGGTCGTGACGATCAGCGGCCTAGGCTGTTGGCCGAAGGCGGCCGACATCGGCAAGTTCATCGGACCGAACGGCGGCGCCATCCCGCACGGCGTATTGCGCAGCATCGTTCCGGCCGCGCCCGGCGCCTGGACGACGGCGCTGGCGAAATACGGAACGATGAGTTTCGCGGACGTTTCGACGGCGCCGATCCGATATGCGCGCGAAGGCTTCAGCATGCACCCGACCCTGAATGACTCCATCGCGAACACCCAGGACCAACTGCGCCGCTGGCCGTCCAACGCGGAAATCTACCTGCCGAACGACAGGGTCCCGGAAGTCGGCGAGAATTTCGTCCAGGCCGATTTGGCGAAAACCCTGCAATATATGGCGGACGGGGAAGCCGCCGCGTCCGGCGACCGCGAAGCGGGTCTAGAAGCCGCGCGCAAAGCCTTCTACGAAGGCGATATCGCCCGGACGATCGCCAAATACCACGCCGAGAACGACGGGCTGATGACGGCGGAGGATCTGAGCGACTTCCGGGTCGGTATCGA
>CAYLTU010000401.1:0-4220 GCA_964386465.1 uncultured Rhodospirillaceae bacterium | reverse complement strand
TGGCGCCGGTGACGATTTCGAGGTTGGGATTACCGCGCACCGCGCGCAGGTAGGTCTGCGCCGTCGAACCGCGAAGACGCCCGCGCCGCGTCATCTGCGAGTAGCCGACGCCTTCCTGCTGTTCGCCATTGTAGTCGGGGGTGAGCGGAAACCCGGCCTGCTGCGCGGCTTCCACGAAGCGATGCGTCATCTGTAGGATGGTGCGGTAATCCTCCACTTCCAGCGGACCGCCGCCGCCGCGGTATTCGGGATCGCCGCCTTGCTTGTAGGTCTCGGATTCGCGGAAATAGGGCAGCACGTCGGCATACGACCAGCCGGTGCAGCCGCGCTGCGCCCAGCCGTCATAGTCGGCTGCGTTGCCGCGCACATAGAGCATGCCGTTGATCGAGCTCGAGCCGCCGAGCACTTTGCCGCGGGGCAGGGGGATGCTGCGGCCGCCGGAACTTTCGACCGGCTCGGCCTGGTAGTTCCAGTTGACTCTCGGGTCCTTCAGCAGCGGCCGCAGCCCGGCGGGGACATGGATTCGCCAACTCGTGTCCTTCGGTCCGGCTTCGAGCAGCGCCACCCGTGCGCCGCCCTGCACCAGGCGGCAGGCGACGGCGCACCCCGCCGATCCCGCCCCGACGACGATGTAGTCCGCTTGCATCGACTCAACTCCTTCAAAATTTGCCGTCAATGATTTCCCCGCGCGCCGGTTTATGCAAGGGTGCGCTATGGGCGACGGATCGAATTCAACGCAACGGCTCGACGACCTGGAAGCGCACATCGCGCACCAGGACAGCACTATCGACGATCTCAACCAGGTCGTCCTCGAACAATGGAACGAGATAAAGGCGCTCGGCGGGCAGATCGCGCGGCTGGAAGCGAAGATCCAGACGATGGAGCAGGGGGCGGAAGGCGAAGCGACGCCGGAACCGCCGCCGCCGCATTATTGAAGGTCTGCGCTGGTCTCGTATTTTCGCGGCAGTCGCCCGTCGAAGTTCATCAGCACGTCAAGCAGGCCCGCGCCTTGCCAGTCGGCGAGTTCCGCGAGCGTGATTGCTTCGTCGCCATCCGCGCCCAAAACGGTCACCTCGTCGCCAACCGCTGCCCCATCGTCGTCGAGCAGATCGAAGGTCAGATGTTCCAGCGAGACGCCGAGCACCGGCCGGCGTTTGCCTTTCAACAGGACGGCGGCGGATGCGCCGTCGCGTGGCTTTCGGTTGCCGTCGTAAAGGCCAAGCGGCACGACTCCGGTGCGTCGGCCCTTCCGCTGCGGGTGATAGCCTCCGTCCTTCAGGGCCGGGTCGTCGGGGAAGTCGCCGACATGGATCATACGGGCCTTGATGGCTTTCAACACCGGGCGGAAGGGATCGAGGGGCGCCATTTCGGCGTTTACCGAGGGTAGTCCGTAGAGCAGGTGGCCTGGGCAGATCGCGTTGCTACCATCCATGTGGCCCATCATAAGGTTCGAGCTCGCAACCGCCTGCGTTACGGGAATGTCCAACCCGCCGTCGCGCAGCCTTGTGTTCAAATTGTTGAAGCGCTCGATCCCGCGCCGCGACCATTCCTGTCCCTTGGCGTCCTTGAAGGACAGGTGCGTGTAGACGCCTTCGATCTTGAGGTTGTTGAAGGTGGCGACCTCGCGGATGAAATCTTCCGCCGCATCCAGTTCAATGCCGAGACGCCCCATGCCGGCATCGACCTTGATATATACCGCGGCCGGGGTGTTTGCCGCTTCCGAGACGGCGCGCGCGGTCTCCATGTTGTAGACCGTCGGGATCAAATCGTGCTCGAGATATTGACCGACGCCTTCCGGCAGATTGCCGCCGAACATCAGGATCGGCGTGGTGACGCCCGCCTCGCGGATCGCGACCGCATCGCGGAACGATCCGGTGGATAGGGCGAAGACGCCGAGCCCGAACAGCACCTTCGCGGTTTCGACGGCGCCGTGGCCGTAGGCGTTCGCCTTCAGCGAGGCGATAATCTTGACGTCGGGCCCGGCCCGACGTTCGAGCTCGCGGTAGTTGGCCGCCAGCGCGCCGAGATCGAGTTCCATCCAGGCCGGGTGGGTGGCGATGTGTTGATCCATGGGGCGATCCTTTAAGCCTGTGCCAAAGCGGGTACCCTTGTGTGCCAGTCGGTCGCCTGCTGGTACGCATGCCCCAAGGTGCAGAGCTGCGCCTCCGCGAAGGGGCGGCCGATGAGTTGCAACGCGATCGGCAGCCCACCAGCGTTGAAGCCGCAGGGTACGCTCAAAGCCGGCAGGCCGAGATAGCTGATCGGCCGCGTGTTGCGCGACACCTTCAGCACCAGGTCGGTCATGCCCTTGCCGTCGGAGACATCGACTTCGTCCAGGCGCGGGGCCGTAACCGGCATGGTCGGGGTCAGCAGCGCATTGCACTCGGCGAACGCCATGGCGCAGTAGTCGCGCAGATATTTTTCGCGCAGACTCAGGGCTTCCAGATAGCGCGTCGCCGGCTGGTAGAGGCCGAATTCGATGCGTCGCCGCACCATGGGGCCGTAATCGTCGGGCCGTTCGCGCAGCCATTTGCGGTGGATCGTCGCCGCCTCCGCCGCCAGCGCCGCGGCCCAGATCAGGTTGATCTCGTCATGGCTCGGTACGTCGACCGGCCGCAATTCGGCACCTTGATCGGCGAGTACACTTTGCGCTGCATTGAGCGCAGCCGCGACTTCCGGGTCGAGGTCGTCATAAAAGTAGCTGGTGGGCAGGCCGATGCGCAGGCCCTTTACGCTTCTTTCGCAGGCGGCCTCGTTGCCGACGACGGGCCGCCGGCTCGACGTCGGGTCCATGGGGTCGTGTCCCGCGATCACGTCGAGGATACGGGCGGCGTCGCGCACGGTTCGGGTCAGCGGACCGCTGGTGTCGAAGGAGAAGGAGAGCGGCATCAGCCCGTAGCGGCTGACCCGGTTCTGCGTCGGCTTGAATCCGACGACGCCGGACATGGCGGAGGGGATACGGATCGACCCGCCCGTGTCCGAGCCGAGCGCGCCATAGACGATCCGCGCGGCCACCGTCGCGCCCGAGCCGCTCGACGAGCCGCCCGGCGCGTGCTCCGGGTTCCACGGGTTGCGGCAGTCGCCGTAATGGACGTTGTTGCCGATCGGTCCGACGGCGAATTCCGACATGTTGAGGCCGCCGAGGTCGATCGCCCCGGCATTCGCAAGTCGCGCCAATGCGGTCGACGTACGATCCGGGACGAAATCGGCACGAATCTTCGATCCGCACGATGTCGGCATACCCTTGCGGTAGAACATGTCCTTATGGGCCAGCGGGACGCCCGCCAACGGCCCGACATCCTCGCCTTGGCCGATACGGCGGTCGATGTCCCGCGCCTGGGCCATCGCCGTGTCCGCTTCCAATCGGATGAAGGCGTTCAATGTCGGTTGCAGCTTCTCGGCGCGCGCAATCGCGGCGCCGGTCGCTTCTTCCGCCGAAACTTCCTTGGCGCGAATTCGGTCGGAAAGTTCGCAGAGATCGAGGGTTGCGAGTTCGCCGGTCATGACTCGTCCAACGGCGGCGCAAGGTCTTCCAGCGCACGATCGAAATCGGAAGGTTCCATATCGAAGCGGAGGTCTTCGGCGACCGCCTCGCCGGCATCGTCCATTGGCGCCAGCATGCCGGCCAGCGGTTCCGCATCCCTCGCCGGTAAGGCGAAGCGATGCCATATACGCGCCATCATCGCCACGAATTCGCCGGTTATATCGCTCATCGTCATTCCTTTCCGTTGGCCGATCATACGCTCCGATCCATTGCGAAAGGAACCGCTACGCGCCTACACTTCGGCACCGCAATATCGCGTGGAGATGGTTATGAGCACCCTCATCGACGACGCAGCGCTGACGCAATACCGCGAGGACGGGTTCATTTCCCCGATACGGATCTTCTCGACCGAAGAGGCGGCGAAACTGCGCGCCGAATTCGAAGCGGTCGAGGCGGAGCGCGGTCCGGTTTTCCGCGAGGACCGGCCGCGGCCGGGCGATCCGTTTCAGGGGTCGTACCGTTTCAAGAGCCATTTGCTGTTCAAATGGCTGGCCGACGTCATCCGCAATCCGCGCCTGCTCGATGCGGTCGAGCCGTTGACCGGGCCCGATATCCTGTGCTGGACGACGCATTGGTTCATCAAGGAGGCGGATACCACGAACTACGTCTCGTGACATCAGGACAGCAATTACTGGGGCGTCGAAAGCGACCGTTTCGTGTCCGCCTGGCTCGCCCT
>CAYLTU010000400.1:0-4243 GCA_964386465.1 uncultured Rhodospirillaceae bacterium | reverse complement strand
CTTCGGCCACGTCGCCGGTGGTGTTGGCGACATGTGCGTCGCGCAGCCGGGCCAGCACGTCGGGAATGGTCAGCCCGTAGCGCGCCAATTTCGGCGGATCGAAGGCGATGCGCAGCTCTCTTTCCCGCCCGCCGCGGACCGAGATGGATTCGACACCGGCGATTCGCTCCAAACGCTCGCGGACGACATCGCGCGCGAAATCGCCATATTCTTCGATCGGTTTCGGATTGCCTTCCTGCGGCCACATATAGATCCAGGCGATTCTGTTGCCGCGCGGATCGGCGGAGCGGTAGGTCGGCGCTTCGGCCTCTTCCGGGTACCCCGTCACCCGGTCGAGCCTGTTGGCGACCAGCAGCAGCGCCTTGTCCATATTGTGACCGACAGGGAACCGAAGACCGATGCGGCCCAGGCCCGGCAGCGAAAAACTGACGATACTTTTGAGGCCGGGTAGCCCGCGCAGCGCGTCTTCCTGTTTGTTGATGATTTCGCGCTCGACCTCCTCCGGCGCCGCGCCGCGCCATTGGGTGCGCAAATGGATCGTCGGTTTCGCGATACTGGGCGAAAGCTGGATCGGAATCGTCGTGAGGGCGAGCCCGCCAAACAGAAACACCAGTATTACCGCTGCCAGAATCGCGATCGGGCGATTGATCGAATAGCGGATCAGGTCCATCGCGTAATTCTACAGCAGCGAGGGTCTAGTGTCGCATGTGCGGTCTGCTATGGTCCCGCCAATTATAGGAAATCTCCGGGAAACGAGACGATGGCAGGGGACGAGTTCGACTATATCGTTGCGGGAGCGGGATCGGCGGGTTGCGCGCTGGCGAACCGGCTTTCGGCGGACGCCGGCAATCGGGTCTTGCTACTCGAAGCGGGCGGCCGCGACAGCTATCCTTGGATCCACATACCGGTCGGCTATTTCAAGACCATGCTGAATCCGAAGACCGATTGGTGCTATCAGACGGAACCGGTTCCTGGATTGAACGGGCGCAGTATCCCCTGGCCGCGCGGCAAGGTTCTGGGCGGCTCCAGCTCGATCAACGGGCTCGTCTATATCCGCGGGCAAAGTCACGACTATGACCAGTGGCGGCAGCTCGGCAATACCGGCTGGTCGTGGGACGACGTGCTGCCCATTTTTATACGCGCCGAGGATCAGGAACGCGGCGCCAGCGAGACGCACGGCGCCGGCGGTCCGCTGGGTGTTTCCGATATCGGATTCACGCGCGGATTTTCCGACGCCTTCATCGACGCGGCGGAAGAGATCGGCATCAAGAGGACAGACGATTTCAACGGCGGCGATCAGGAGGGCGCGGGCTATTTCCAGCTCACCACCCGCAACGGGCGGCGGTGCAGCGCCGCGGTCGGTTATCTGCGCCCGATCAAGGACCGCGCCAACCTGACCGTTACGACGAAGGCACTGGTGCGGCGCGTCCTGTTCGAGGACAAGCGGGCCGTTGGGGTAGAGTTCGACGTCGACGGGCAGAGCCGCACCGCGCGCGCCAAGGGCGAGATCGTCCTGTCGTTGGGGGCGATCGGCTCGCCGCAGATCCTGCAGCTGTCCGGTGTCGGGCCCGGCGCGCTGCTGGGCGAGTTTGGCATCCCGGTCGTGCACGATTCCGCCGGAGTCGGGGAGAACCTGCAGGACCATCTGCAGATCAGGGCGGTCTACAAGACGAACCAGCCGTCGCTCAACGACGAGGTCAACAGCCTGTTCCGCAAGGCGCTTATCGGGCTCGAATACGCCCTGTTTCGCAAGGGGCCGATGACAATCGCCGCCGGGCATGTCGGCATGTTCGCCAGAACCCGGACGGAGTTGGAGACCCCGGATGTCCAGTTCCACTTCATTCCGCTCAGCACAATAGCGCCCGGCGAAGGGCTGCATAAATTTTCCGCCTTCACCTCGTCGGTCTGCCAGTTGCGGCCGGAATCGCGCGGCAAGATCGTCATCAAATCGCCGAACCACACGGATTACCCGGCGATCCACCCGAACTATCTGTCGACGGAGATTGACCGGCAGACCATCGTCGCCGGCATGAAGATGTCGCGGAAGGTCATGGCGACACCGGCCATGCAATCGTTGATCACCGAAGAATTCCTGCCCGGTTTGGACGTGCGGACCGACGAGGAACTGCTGGCGCACGCCCGGGACAATGCGGGAACGATTTACCACCCGGTCGGTACCTGCAAGATGGGCGGCGACACGATGGCGGTGGTCGACGAACGGCTGCGGGTGCGGGGTGTCGAAGGACTGCGCGTCGCCGACGCCTCGATCATGCCGACCCTGGTTTCCGGCAACACCAATGCGCCGTCGATCATGATCGGCGAGAAGGCGTCCGACATGATCTTGGAAGACGCGCGCTAGGTAACGTAGGCTATAGCGAACGAAGGAAACGAGGAGGAAGAAAGCATGCAAGCCATGGAAGTGTTCGATCCAACCGGCGCGACCGAGGTGCTGAAACTGCACGCGCCGCGCCTGGACTCGCTGAACGGAAAGACCGTCGCCCTGGTATCGGATGATATGTGGCAGGCGCACCGCATGCTGCCGCTGGTGCGCGAAAAGCTGCAGGCGCAGTATCCGGACGCGACGTTCATTCCGGAAACCGAATTTCCGATGGGTTCCCGGGAGATGGACACCGAGGAAGCCGTCGACATGATCGAGGCGCGCGGCGTCGACGCGGTCATTGTCGGGAACGCCTCCTGAGGCGCCTGCGCGACAGCATGCGGCCGTGTCGCCGCTCGAATTGAAAGCAGGGGTATTCCGACAGTCATCCTCACCCGCGAAGATTTCGTGGGCGTGGTGCGCAATTCCATGTCCGGTCTGGGTTTCGACCAGGACGCATCCATGGTGGTCTTCCCGATCGATCCGTTCCTGGTCGGCAGCGACCTGACGCCGATCGAACAGGCCATCGACAAGTTCGGCGAAGGGCTGACGGATTGGAAGGCCGCAGCGACGGAAACCGGCGTCACGGATCCGCCGAAACTCCGTATCGAAGCGAACGGCTACGAAGCGGCGTTCGACCAGATGAACCGGATGTTCCTCACCAACACCTGGGGCGACGGGCTGCCGCTCAACCCGCCGACGCAGGCGCGGGTCGAGTGGATACTGAAGGGCTGCGATCTCGCCCCCGACGCGGTGATCGGCAAAGTCATGCCGCGCGGCGGCATCGCCACGGTGGAAACGCTCGCGGTGTCGCTGGCGATGGCAGGCGGACGGCCCGAATATTTGCCGGTGCTGATCGCGGCCACGCGCTGCGTGCTCGATCCGATACTGGAACACGACAAGTTCCAGGCGACGTCGGACAGCACCTTTCCGGTGGTCATCGTGAACGGCCCGATCGCGGCCGACATACGGCTCAATTCCGGCTTCGGTCTGCTCGGTCCCGATCCGCAGCATCCGGCCGGCGTCTCGATCGGCCGCGCCTTGCGGCTGATCCAGCAGAATGTCGGCGGCGCCTTGCCGGGCGTCGGCACGATGTCGATCTACGGCGCGATGCGTACCGCAAACGTCGTCATCGCCGAGGACGAGGAGGGCCTGCCGCCGGGTTGGAGCACGGTCGGTGCCGACCATGGCGGGATCGCGCGCGGCGTGAACGCGATGACGGTCTTCGTCGCCACCGGCGCAACCAACATCGTACGCCGCGGGGTCGGCAAGGAAACCGCGGAGGACGAAGCGCTGGAGAGCCTGTATCGGATCGCGGGCTATCTGCGCAGCCCGGCCGTGCATTACCACGACGGCCATGCCCAGGGGACGCCCGGTGCGTTGCTGATGCCGCGCGTCGTCGCCAAGCAGCTCGCCGGCCTCGGCTGGACCAAGGAGAAGATAAAGACGTTCCTGTGGGAGAACTCCAAGCAGTCCCATGAGGAAATCGTGCGCACCGGCATGCGGCAATGGATCGAAACCGATCTCGATCCGCAAACCGTTGCCACGGCCAACGACGATCAATGGCCGATCTGCCGCGATCCCTCGCAGATCATCCTCGCCGTCGCCGGCGGCGCGCATCCGACGCATAATTTCTGGATGCAGGGCAACGCGCCGAGATTGACGAGCGGGACCATCGACCTGCCGGCGGATTGGAACGCCTTGATCGCGGAAGCGGAAGTGGATCTCGGGCCAAGCGGCGAGGTGTGTTTGATTTAGAGCGTCTCAGTCTAAATCCGTCTCAGGCGTGATGGGTTTACCGGCGCGCTGCGCACCCCCACCCGGCCCGACCGGGAAGATAGGTAACAGTTTGTACCGGCGACATGG
>CAYLTU010000399.1:0-4249 GCA_964386465.1 uncultured Rhodospirillaceae bacterium | reverse complement strand
TCAGCTTCTCCAAGACCCCCGGCGGTTATTATCGCCATGCGGAACAACTCGGCGAGAGCACGGCCGCGGTGCTGGAGGAAGTCGGCTATTCGGCGGACGATATCGCCGCTTTGCAGGCGTCAGGCGCAGCGGGTAAGCGAAACGACTAAACCGGCACGCACAGCAGCGCTTCCACCGCGCGCGCCGCCGACAGGAAGCGGCGGTCGTCGTTGCGGTGACCGATAAGCTGCACGCCGAGTGGCAGGCCTTTCGGACCCGTGCCGGCCGGTAACGTGACGGCGGGAACGTAAGCCGCCGTCCAGGCCAAATTGAAAATTGGATTGCCCGTACTCTCGATGCCTTGCGGCGCTTCGCCGACCGCGCTCGGCGTCAGCAGGAGATCGAAATCTTCCGTCGCCGCGGCGAAACGCGCACGATAGGCCTCGAGCGCGGCGAGCGATTTCCGATAGTGCCCATAACTGCAGGCGATGCCATCGGCGACACGGCCGTTGAGCAGCTTCTCGCTCAAGGTGTCGGCGTGGTGCAGACGCTCGTGCAGCATGACACGGGCGAATTCGAACCCGGATACATCTCGCATCGCCGCGACGAGACCCTCGGCCCCGTCCGGCACGTCGAAATCGACGACGCGCGCGCCGGAGCGGGACAGGCGATCCGCAAGATCGCCCAATAGTTCCTGCGTGTACCTTTCGGCCTGTTCCCACCACGGCGTCCGGCAGACTCCTATTCTCAAATCGCCAAGAGACACCTCTACCAAGGGCTCGAACGGCAGCACCATGACCGCGCTGCGGAACAGCGCCAGGTCGTCAACCGAACGCGCGATCAACCCGAGCGTATCGAGCGACGGCGAATTGTCCCGTACGCCGGTCAGGCTGAAATCGCCATAGCTCGGCTTGTAGCCCACCGCGCCGCAGAAGGCGGCGGGCCGGATCGCCGAGCCGGTCGTCTGCGTCCCGAATGCGACCGGGACCATGCGCGCGCCGACCGCCGCCGCCGACCCGCTGGACGAGCCGCCCGGCGTATGATTCGGGTTGAATGGGTTACGGGTCGGGCCCGGCTGGACGTGGGCGAATTCCGCCGTCACCGTCTTGCCGAACAAGATCGCGCCGGCGTACCGGCAGGCGGCGATGCAGGACGCGTCCCAGGCGGGCCGGTTGCCCTGATAGATCGGCGACCCGTGCGCCGTCGGCATGTCCGCAGAGTCGATGATATCCTTCGCACCGAAAGGCACGCCTCGCAGCAACCCCTTGGACGGCGCCCTGTCAACTTCACGCGCCGCGGCGAGCACGGCGTCTCGATCAAAATAGGCCCAGGCCTGCAGTTTTTCCTCTAGCGCCCCGATCCGCTGGATGCAGGCGGCGGCGACCGCCTCGCAGGTCAGGTCGCCGGCCTCCACGGCTACGACAATTTCGGTGGCAGTCAGATCAGCGGGTGACGGCATCGTCTCAGATACTATTCGCCGTCAGCAGTCCGGGCAGCCACAGTACCGGGAAGGGCGACGTGTCCGGAATCACGCGTACGAGCGGGACGCCGTCCGCATCCAGATTCTTATGCAAGTTTGTGATTGGTCGATGGCTTGATCGGGTCATGCGCGGGGCGGAAAATTGTCTCGGTTCAGAAATGGGACGTGATTAGCAAGCTCGGAAGCCAGAGCGCCAGCAGCGGGAACAGCAATACGATAATAAGCACGACCGTGTCGGAGATGCAAAATGGGAACGATCCGCGGATGACTTGCGTCACCGGTAGCCCCGTGGCACCGCTGACGGCAAACAGGTTGAGCCCGACGGGCGGTATGACGCTGCCGATTTCGATACACAGCGCCGTCAATATGCCCAGATGCACCGGATCGATGCCCAGCGAGAGGGCGACCGGGAAATAGATCGGTACGGTGAGGACCAGAATGGCGACGCCGGTCATCCACATGGAGAGCAACAGCAGGGTGGCCATGAGGGCGAATAGGAAGGTGTACTTCGTCAACCCCAGCGCACCGACCCATGCGGCGACCTCCTGCGGCCAGCCCATATTGGCGAGGTAGAACTGGAAAATACCGGCACAGCCGAGAAGAAAGAACACGACCGCGGTCAGATTCATGGCGCGGCGGGTCACCCCCATCAGTTCCTTGGTAAATTCCTTTCCCTTGAAAATCACGCCATAGGCCAGCGCATAGCATGCCGCGGCGGCGCCCGCCTCGGTCGGCGTGAAGAGCCCGCCGTAAAGGCCGCCCAGGACCAGCACCGGCATCAGCAAGGCCGGCAATGCCTCTAGAAAGGCCGTCCAGCATTTGCGCAGCTCGAAGGTGCCGGCCGGCAGCTTGACGACGAAAATCGACACTGAAATGATGATCACCGCGTCACTGATAGCCAGCATGATGCCCGGAACCACGCCGGCGAAGAAAAGCTCGACGATGGAGATCTGGGTAACCACACCGAACAGGATCAGCGTAATACTCGGCGGGATCAGCAGGGCGATCCCGCCGGCGGAGGCGATCACGCCGGCCGCCATCCATTTCGGATAGCCGCGTTTGATCATTTCCGGGTAAGCGATGACACTCATGGCGGCGGCCATGGCGGTAGAGGAACCCGAAATGGCGCCGAACAGAACTGCCGCGATTAATGTGGCATAGGCAAAGCCGCCCGGCACCCAACCGATCAAGGCATCGGCGAAATTGAAAAGCCCGCGCACCAGACCGGTCTTTTCCATCAAAAAGCCGGCATAGATGAAGAACGGTATGGCGATCAGCGAATAGTTGCTGATGAAAATGAAAAAGGCTTCGAACAGCGTGCTGAAGGACAGGAAATCGTCAAACAGCACTAAGGCGGCGGCGGAACCGGCGAGGGATATGCCAATCGGCACCCCCACTAAAAGCAATCCGAAAAGAGTTAACGCTAAACCGAGCATGAGATTGCCCGCTACCCAAAAATTACGACCGGCGACCGACTAAATGTCCGTCGTCACTTCGATTTCGGCGTCGAGATATTCCCTGCGCACGAAACTGATAATGTCCTCGACCAATTGCAAAAACGCGACAAAAGCCGTCAAAAGGAAGCCTAACATGAAGATCAGGTAAAACGGCCATGGCGGTATGAGCAGGCACGTTGGTGACACCCGGGCCAGACCGCGCGCGATCAGAAGTGCGAGACGATCAACAGGCTGGGCAGCCACAGCGCCAGCGCCGGGAGCAGCAGCACGATGACCAGCACCACCGTATCGGATATGCAAAATGGGAAAGACCCACGAATGACCTGTGTTACCGGTAGCCCCGTGACGCCGCTGACGGCGAACAGGTTGAGCCCGACGGGCGGGATGACGCTGCCGATTTCGATGCACAGCGCCGTCAAGATGCCGAGATGCACCGGATCGACGCCCAGCGAAAGGGCGACCGGGAAGTAGATCGGTACGGTAAGGACCAGAATGGCTACACCGGTCAGCCACATGGAGAGAAGCAGAAGGGTTGCCATCAGCGCGAACAGGAAAGTGTATTTCGTCAGACCGAGGCCGCCTGCCCAGGAGGCGATTTCCTGCGGCCAACCCATGTTTGCGAGAAAGAATTGGAAGATGCCGACACAGCCCAGCAGGAAGAACACGACCGCGGTCAGGTTCATGGCACGGCGGGTCACCCCCATCAGTTCCTTGATGAAGGGCCCGCGCTTGAAAATTATGCCGTAGCCCAGCGCATAGCAGGCCGCGGCGGCGCCTGCCTCGGTCGGCGTGAAGAGACCGCCATACAGGCCGCCCAGGACCAGCACTGGCATCAACAAGGCCGGCAGGGCCTCCAGGAAGGCCGTCCAGCACTTGCGCAGTTCGAACGTTCCCGCCGGCAGCTTGACGATGAAAATCGACACGGAAATGATGATCACCGCATCGCTGATGGCCAACATGATGCCGGGGATAACGCCCGCGAAGAACAGTTCGACG
This sequence comes from uncultured Rhodospirillaceae bacterium, assembly GCA_964386465.1. Classification (GTDB taxonomy): domain Bacteria; phylum Pseudomonadota; class Alphaproteobacteria; order UBA8366. The sequence goes on along the minus strand of CAYLTU010000399.1, from coordinate 337 downwards.
ATGGATATCTCGGTGATTACGCCGAACAGGATCAGCGTAATGCTCGGCGGTATGAGTAGTGCAATCCCGCCGGCCGACGCGATCACGCCGGCCGCCATCCATTTCGGATAGCCGCGCTTGATCATTTCCGGGTAGGCGATGACGCTCATTGCGGCCGCCATGGCGGTGGAGGAACCGGAAATCGCGCCGAACAGCACCGCCGCGATCAGGGTGGCGTAAGCGAAGCCGCCCGGCACCCAGCCAATCAACGCATCGGCGAAGTTGAACAGCCCGCGCACCAGACCGGTCTTCTCCATCAGGAAGCCGGCATAGATGAAGAACGGGATGGCGATCAGCG
>CAYLTU010000398.1:0-4252 GCA_964386465.1 uncultured Rhodospirillaceae bacterium | reverse complement strand
CTGTAAAATACCAATCCAAACAGGAGGTTGGAAATACTTCACGATCGACTAATTAGGGGTAATTACCGGACCGCGAATGCTTTTCGGATCGACCCCGATCCGGTCTAATCTGAATCTAAATCGTCGGGACCGAATTGGAGGGACGCCGCATGCAGGAAAAATTCATGGCCCGCGCGATAGAGATCGCGCGCGAAAGCGTCGATACGCCAGGCACCCTGCCCTATGGCGCCGTTGTCGTAAGAGATGGCGAGATCATCGGCGAAGGGCTGAATCGCAGCGCCGCCAATTTCGATCCAACCTCGCATGGCGAGGTCGAAGCGATCCGCGACGCCTGCCGCCGGTTTTCGCTCACCTCCCTCAAGGGCGCCGATCTCTACACCTCGGGCGAACCGTGCTCGATGTGCGTGGCGACCATGTATCAGGTTGGCATCGAGCGGCTGTTCTACGCCGGCGCGGCGAGCGACAGCGCCGCATTCTTCCGGCGCCTTGCCGCGCACGATCCCAAATGGGCCCGCAGCCTGAGCAACCAGGAACTGCGCCACCAGGTCGGACTGCCGATCGACGAGCGCGACATGGCCGCCGAACAGGTGCTGAGGGAAGATATACTCGCCGTTTACGAAGCCTTCATCGACCGCCATACATAGCGAAAGCTGACTTTCGGATTTTCAAGTCGGCGCGGCGCCGCACCTGACACACTCGGGATCGCCCACGGCCGTTCCGGCGGGAACCTCTTTCGCCCCTAATCGGTGAACTCGATCCGTCCGCCGGGTAACAGGTAGAGGACCAAGGCCTCTCCCTCAATGACCGAGGGGTAATGCGCCGAACCGGGCTCGTAGACTTTCCAGCCCTTGCCGGTTCCATCGAATCTGGCCGTCTCCGTCATTGGCATGATCATGCAGACCTCGCCGGCCGGATGCCGGTGATGCGGCCCGACGATGTCCTTCAAATTCACCACATCGACGCTCAGGCCGTTTGTGTCCGGGCCGGCCTCGATGATCCGCCCAAAACGCCGACCCGGTCCGCCCTCGGCGCACATCCACCCGGCGGCGATCGCTTCGTGGCAGGCCCTCTCGATGGCCTTGAAGTTATCGCTTTCCGGCGGGTACAGGGCGCAGAGATGCTCTTCCAGACCCGAATCGAGCGGCCTCTTGTAAATCGCCGCCGCGACCGGTTGGATTAGCGCACGGAATCCAACTAGATCCATCAAGTTCCTCCGCTACCCGGACAACTCTCTCCTGCGAACCGCAGCCGGTCCATACATCGGGTCAACATTCCCCGTCAACCGACGTCGTAAAGCCCGGGTTGGCCGATACGCATCATGCGCGGGGCCGGCGGTAGACGCCGTTTTCGATTTCGCCCAGCAAGGCCTCGGCCTCGGCGGCGATGTCGCGGACGACATCGCTGGCGCTCTTGATCTCGCGTACGAAGGCGATGGATTGCCCGGCGGCGGCTTCGCCGTCGACCATGTCGCCGCCCATCTGGCCCTGCCATTGCGCATCCATGGTGGGCGCCTTTTCGAGGTTGGCGTCCGACGGGGCGGCGGCCATCAATTCATTCATTTCCCCGACCGCGCCGCGCTTGTCCATGTCCTGAAACTTCAAAGCGCGCGGCGTCTTGATGACCCGGGACAGGCGGCCGAGCATTCGCTGGATCATCACCGTGCCGGTATCGTCGGCCTCGACGATCGCCTCCTTGAAGTTCTGGTGTACGTGGCATTCCTTGGTGGCCAGAAAGGCGCTGCCCATCTGGATGCCTTCCGCGCCCAGCGCCAGCGCGGCGAGCATCCCGCGGCCACTGCCGAACCCGCCGGCGCCGACCACGGGAATTTGCACCGCCGCCGCCACGCTGGGGATCAGCACCATACTGGTGGTTTCGTCCGCGCCTTCGATACCGCCTGCCTCATAGCCTTCGCAAATGACGATATCGACGCCCGAATCCTCCGAGCGCCGGGCCTGGCGCACATTGGCGACCACATGCATCACGGTCAGCCCGTAATCCTTCGCCCGCCGGGTCAGCACGCTGGGGCTGCCGCCGGAGGTCACGACGATTTTCAACCCTTCCTCCGCCACCATATCCAGATGCTGTTCGGCGTATTTCCCCAACAGTTGCAGGGACATGTTCGCGCAAATCGGTTTGTCGGTAAGTTCCTTGGCCCGGCGCAGATGGTCGCGCACATTTTCCGTCCGCGCGCTCTGCTTGCTCCAGCCCGGGTTCGACGACACCACGCCCAACCCGCCTCCGTTGGAAACCGCCGCCGCCAGTTCCCCATTCCCGGCAATGGCCATCCCGCCCTCCAGAATGGGATGGTCGATGCCCAACAGTTCGGTCACGCGCGTCTTGATCATGGAAATCCTCTCGTTGTCTGGAGGTACGGCCCGCGGCGCGTCGGGCCGCGTCCCGCCGCCACCTCCATGACGGCTACTCGACAGTCGATTCCGCCGCAACTTTGCCGGGCGGATGGAGATAATTATTGTGTCCCTTTTTTGTCAGCCGGTCTCGGCCTTGAGCGCGTCGAGCTGCAGCTTTGCGCCGGCGATCATGCTGTGCAGGTCGGACGTCAGCATCACCATGTCGAAGCCGCGCTCCACCGCGCCCGCCGCGAACGCCGCGCTGGCGCAATGCATGACGGCCTTGATGCCGTGCTCGTGCGCGGTCTCGCGGATCTTGTCGCAGGTGGCCAGATGGGTCGGGTCGGGATTGTCGCCGCGCGGCGCCATGCCCAGCGCGAAGGACAGGTCGGCCGGCCCGATATAGACGGCGTCGAGGCCGGGCGTGGCGCAGATCGCGTCGAGGTTGGCGAGGCCTTCTTTCGTCTCGATCATGGCCATGACGACGATCTCGTCGTTGGCCTGTTCGAAATAGCCCTCGCCGCCATAGTGCATGGCGCGCACGGGGCCCGACGAGCGCATGCCGACCGGCGGGTAGCGGCAGGCGGAAACCGCCAGGGCTGCCTCCTCGGCGTTATTGACCAGCGGCACGATGATACCGTAGGCGCCGAGATCCAGGGCCTTCATGATCGCCGCCGGCTCGTTCCAGGCGACGCGCACGACCGGGACCGTGTCGGTCTGCGATATCGCCTGCAGCATGGGCAGGACATCGTTCAGTTCCGACGTGCCGTGCTGCATGTCGACGCACAGGGCGTCGAAACCCTGACGCGCCATGATTTCCGCCGTGAACCCGTGCGACACGGAGAGCCACCCCAGCGTCACGTATTTCCCGTCACGCCACATCTGCTTGATATTGTTCGTTCGCATAGTCACACCTCCAATGTTGTTCATTTCATAGCGAAGCGCAGCCCTCGGCGCTACCACCGAGATTGGAGTTTCGGCGCGCCGGTGTTCGCTGGTCCCGCGACTCCCTAATTCGGTTTGTGAGTCCCGCCGTCCCCGACCACCACGAACGGCGCCCAGAATAACGGGTGCGCGTACATCGGGTACTCGCGGTCCGCCATCACGGCGGCGATGGCGCGGCGGTGGGCTTCGGCCTTACCGATCTCCGGCGCTTTCGCCTGCGCGCGAAACATCGCGGTGGTCAGCTTGACGGCGGCATCGGAAGCGACCGGCCTGTGCGACACGAACAGGGCCCGGCTTCCGGCGTAGAAAAAAGCCTTGGCCAAGCCCGACAAACCCTCGCCGTCGGCGCCGCCGCTGGCGGTGTTGCAGGCCGATCTAGTGTGATGATTCTGAAGCTCGTCGCATTGAAAGCGACGAAATTTAGGATCTGAATCACACTAGATTCAAATAGTTAGTGTGCTGATTCACGCGAAATTCAATCCTTTGAATTTCACGATCAGGACACTAGGTGAATGCGGCGCCCAAGGGCGCGATGACTCGAAAACAGCGGACCCATGAATCTCTTCCGTAATGTTCAAGCCGCCGCCGGTTGCGCGATTCCCGACTATTGGCGGATCGATAAATTTGTGGACACAATGCTTATCTCGGATTTCGCAACGTTCCGGTTGTCTGGTTTGCCTGGTGGACGGGAATGGAGATAAGTACTGTTTCCCCTCTATAACCCCCTCGCGTAAAGGATTTTGGCGGAGAGAACGGCTGTCCGATCGACTGGCAGACGATAAGACTGGTTCCGAATAGAGGAGAACGGCAATGCGACTAAAAGGCAAGACGGCGCTGGTCACCGGCGCGGGCGGAGGGCTTGGCGGGGCGATCGCGAGGCGCTTTGCGGTCGAGGGCGCCTCGGTGCTTTGCACGGATCGCGATCTTCCGCGCGCCGAGGCAACCGCCGCGGCCATTGC